>SDNN01000001.1 GCA_004524425.1 Promethearchaeota archaeon | reverse complement strand
GTATTTTTTTTCTTTTAAGTTTTATATAGCTAAGGTTAATACTATAAGCTAAATAAATACCCGCTTAAACCATCTAATTTTTTAAATAAGCGTAATTTTAATATAGAAAACCATTATTTCGATTTTATTTAGAAATAATAAGATTTTTTTATGTGGCTTAAAAATAATAAATTAATTCGTTTATGAATGGGATGATTAAAGTGCCAAAAAAGGATACCCGTTTCATTGCTGAACAGGGAAAAGTGTTAATGCTGGGCAATGAGGCCATAGTGAGAGGTTGCTTGGAGGCTGGCGTGTCTTACGCATCTCAATATCCTGGAACTCCTACAAGTGACATCGGAGAATATTTCCATCAAGTAATAAGAGAAAATCCAGAAATAAGTGAGTATTTGGTTCACCATTGGGCTGTAAATGAAGCCGTTGCTGTATCAGCTTGTGCAGGGGCAGCATGGACGGGTTGCAGGAGCTTAAACCCCATGAAACACGTGGGGTTGAATGTGGCCAGCGATGCGTTAAGTGTTATTGCCTTGAATGGTCCGAATCCTGGAGCAATGGTGATAGTAGTTGGGGCAGATCCCGGAAGTCTTGGATCCCACCAAGAGCAAAATGAGAGATTTTATACTTGGATGTTGCATTTACCTTGTTTTGAACCCCATACACCTCAAGAATGCAAATATTTTACTAAATTAGCGTTCGAACTTTCCGAACAACACGACACGGTATTTGAAATTCGGACCACTACCCGGAGTGCTCACTCACGAGGCTTTGTGGAATTAGAGCCAATAAAAAAGGGAAAAGCAAAAGGTGAATTCATACGAAATATTCCAAAATTCAACTCGCTTCCTCCCCATGCCATTAATAATCACGTGCGATTATATGAAAGGATGGAAAAAATCCGCGAAATCGTTCCAGCCCTGGGAGTAAATAAAATAATTCCAGGGACCAATAAGATAGGAATTATTACAAGCGGCATGCCTTTTGGCTATACCATGGAGGCTTTAGAGCAATTGAAGTTGGATGACGTACCCGTGTTAAAACTGGGAATGATATATCCCTTAAATCATGAAGAAATCTCTGCTTTCTTAAGCGATTTGGAGAAAGTTATTATCATTGAAGAACTAGAACCCTTTTTAGAAGTGAAAATCGCGGAGATAATCCAGCATTACAAGTTAAACATCGAAGTTTTAGGTAAAGAATATTTTCCGAAATATAATGAATTCTCAACTGGTCTAGTTGCGACTAGTTTAGCTAAAATTTTTGGAAAAACACCGGGAGAACAAATGAAAAAAGCGATTGATTATTTTAACTCCTATAAAGAACTCATCCCAAGTAGGTTTCCTACCTTTTGTGCGGGATGTCCAGAACGAGCCACGCTCTATGCCATCTTGAAGGCCACTAATCAATTAGAAAACACGGTCATTTGCGGAGATATTGGTTGTTACGTAATGTCTTTTTTTCCACCCCAGGAATGTAGCGATCTGGTGATATGCATGTCAGGTGGAATAAGTGCGGCAATAGGGATGTCTACGAAGACAGATCAAAAAATTTTAGCCATGATTGGAGATTCTACATTTTTTCACACGGGAATGGCTCCTCTAGCAGAAGCCGTGGGATATGACTCGAATGTCTTGCTCATCATATTTGATAATTCATGGACGGCAATGACCGGTCATCAAGATGACGTGCTTCGGTATTTGATCAAACGAGGATTTTCGATTGAAAACATATGTAAATCATTGGGCGTGTCTTGGCTTAGAATTGAAGATTCCTATAACCCAAAGCGATTAATAAAATCCATAGAGACCGCTTTAGAAGAAAAAGGATTCAAAGTCATCATAATCAAGCGAGAATGTGGTTTACAGGCTCATCGGTGGAGAATGAGTCAGTTAAGAGAACTTGAAGCTAAAGGAGAGAAAGTACAGGAAGTTAGCTATTATGTACATGGATGTATGTTATGTGGTGAATGCACGAATATCCTTAGCTGCCCTGCCTTGAGAAGAACAGAAATTGATGGAAGGGAGTCAATTCAAATTGATGAAGATAGATGCATAAGATGTGGAGTGTGCTATGAAATATGCCCCAATGGCGCGATTCATAAATCGATAATTCATGCTTTAGAAACTGAGGTGCCCTTCCGTGAAGTTTAAAGAGACTGATATCATCAATATAGTCATAGCGGGGACCGCGGGCCAGGGCGTCATAACTTTAAAGCGTCTTATTGAATTTGCAGCTCAAAAAGCGGGTGTCGAGCTCATTCTTGGAGCAGAACAGCATGGCTTAGCTCAGCGCGAAGGTGCGATAATTAGCCACACGAGATATCAAAAGATAGCTTCAGAAAATCCTCGGAAAAACTTAAATTCTTCATTGATTTGCTATGGTGATGCCGATTTATATATATGTATTGAACCAGTGGAAGCATTGAGACGAGGAATTTTTGCTTCCGAAAAAACGACTTTTGTTTTAAATGAACGTACCATCCCTCCCATTTTAATCACGGCCGATTTAGAGGAATATCCATCTTTGGAAAAAATTAAAGAAATATTGAATGCATATTCTGAAGAAGTTTATACGATGAACGCGACAGAATTATCGCTTAAAGAATTTAACAATAATCAACAGGCGAATATCATAATGCTAGGATTTGCCATTCCTACGGAAAAAATTCCTTTCATCGATATAGAATATTATGAGGAAGTGATAAAAGAGTGGCTTAGAGACCCAGATGATAATATTAAAGCACTACACATTGGAATTGAGAAAGGAAGAAAAATGAATAAAATTAATAGAATATAACAAGTTAATTAAAAAGAAGATAAAAACTATTTTTAATAATAAAATATTTAGATTAGAAAATGGAAGAAGAGATTAAAGAAGAAGAAGTAAAAGAACAAGAGATCGAAGAATCGATCAAAAAAATTGAAGAAAACCTTGAGGAGTTGCGTAAAAATCAAAAAAAGATCGAAAAATATCTCAAGGAAAAATTATCTACTGATTGGGAGAAATTAAGGTATTCCTGGGAAGACTTAATGGCAGGAAAGATATCCGCTCAGCAATTTTTATTTACCTCATATAAAACATTAGGGAAAAAGTTTGTTAAATCAATTTTTGATGTTTTACGATTGATTTAATGAGTAAATTTGTTTTACTTGACATTAAAATGAATTATGATAAAATTTTGCTAAAAGTATAATAAAAAGTTACTAAATTTCTTGGAAGAGGTCTTTAAGTTCGTTTAATAACATCTACCAAGCCTTTTTTACGTAATTTCTCCATCATTTTTTCTAGTTCTTCCACGCTTTTTCCTGCAATTTCTGCTACTTGCTCAATGGTATTCATGCCATCACAAATTTTTAAGACTTTATACTCATCAGGACTAATCATGCCCAAATGCACGCTGGTAGGAGGAACCTCCTTCACAATGATAGGTATTCTTACTTCAGTGACCCCAGAAGCAGCTGCTTCTTCTTCCAAGGATTCCATGGTTGGAGAATCACCAAAAAAAGCTTTCACACCAGTAACATCGTAACTATCATCAATATACACGTAAATGGTATGTTCTTCGCCTGATCTGTCATCTGGATCTTCTATATCGGAGTTGAGATTTTTATGTTTATATTCCTTGGTATAAATACCCATTTCAAGACCGTCCATGATTTCATCTTTATCAATCTTCAAAGAAATCATGTCCTGGCAAATATCGCACCATGCCCATGCTTCGATTAATGAGAAATACTTCTTTACCTTATTTTCTGGCATATGAAAATTATTACCTTTTCCTTAATATGGATCATTAAGAGCTTTGTAATTAAATATTAATACATAAGACTCCAAATATGATTCTATATATATTTTATGTTCTTTTCCAATTTAAAGTTTGATTAATTTTATTCGATATTTGCATAAAAATCGAATTGATAAAGTCGGAATTAGGAAGAAAAAAAACATTTAAAATTGATCAATAAGAAATTCATTTCAACATGAATCATGTTAAAATATCTTAAAACCAAAAATAATTAATTTTATCTTGAATTTTTTTAGCTAATGTCGACATTTAAGAAGAATATATGTTTTTCATGTGGAAGACCCATAGCACCCTACGAAAATGCCGTTCATTTTCCTTGCCCTTCTTGTGGAGATGTAACGATCTGGCGATGCGAACGATGTCGAGCCATGGGAAAAACCTATAAATGTTTAAAATGTGAATTTGAAGGACCTTAATATGAAATAAGAGATGATTTATGATGGGAAATGAATTTGTCGCATTAATTGATGTAGTTCCCGATGATACAGATGTAAATTTTGAAGAATTCATAGAGCAAATAAAAGGAGTATTATCAGATGAATGCACACTAGAAGCTCATGAAATACTTCCAGTTGCTTTTGGTTTAAAAAAAGCAAGAATAAGAGTGAGATATCCCGATGAGTGGGGAGGAACAGATAAGATCGAAGAGATGCTAGCAAAACTAGATAATGTTCAGGGCATAGAAGCAATAGCATTTTCTAAAGCATAATTTTATGAAAGCTTGAAATAAGAACTATTTTCTTTAGATCTATTCGTACTAGAAAAAAGTTTTTCAAACTAATTGAATTCTAAGCTTCTCTTTTTTTCTTGATAAGAGTCTGCACGTTCTGTAATGACATTATGTTAGAATTATCTTCATATTTTTTAATAAACTCTTCAATGATATTGTTAGCTTCATCAAGTTGACCATCCTCAATCAATTCATCGTGGTATTTATTAATCGCATCGATAAGAATGATTAATTCTTCTTGTTCATCTTTAAATATCCCATCATATTTATCCTTGAATTTAACTTGATACTTTATCCAGTTCTTTTTGTCGATATCAATGAGTTCTTGCACCGCAGGAATAGAGCTAAAATAGGAGAATTCATCATATTCTTTTTTGAAGCCCTCAATAAGTGCATGAGCTTGCATGATTCGATTTGATTTAATTAATTTGGTATATTGATCTGTGATGACTTCACTAACATCGTGAATCTTTGAAATAAAATAATCTTTTTGTACTTTTTCAGCCATGGTATTCATGAATTTTTCTTGTTCTTTGATTAAAGAAGGCATGTCAAATTTTACAGCTAACCTCATTATTTTATCTGCTGTATTTATAGCTTTCTCGAAGTCAGCATTAACTTTATAATTAATGGCTAAATTTTTTAATTTATCTATTTCTACAAGCGCATCAATTTTATTCAATTTGGATGATATGTCGCCAATTGACGGACTGATTGAAGTCTTATTCTTTTTCTCCTGCTTCTCTTTCTTTTTTCTTAATTTAGGAACCAAATGTTATCAACTCAAATTCTTAAATTGATTAAACTAGTCAATTTCGTATTAAAAGAACAAGAATCTCTATAAAAACTTAAGTATTTACAAAAAGGACTGATATTTAAAAAATTCAAACTTCATTGATTTTAAACAAATAGTTTACACTCTTCTCTTAAATAGCTTGTCTAATTCTTTAAGTGATATAAAGCGCAATGTTGGTCTGGAATGAGCACAATGAAAAGGATCCTTACATTGAGAAAGGTCGAGAATTAAATCTCTGATATCTTTCAAGCTAAGGTCATCACCACCCCTAATGCTTTTATGACATGCCATGTAATTTATGATTTCCTCTTTTACTTCTGCAAAACTTCTCTCCTTACCTATTTCAGTGATATCACTTATTATTTCATTAATTAACTCAGTTTTTGGCAGTTTTTGGATAATCGAGGGAATTTCTCTTAAAATAAAAGTATTTCCTCCAAAATGTTCAAAATTGAACCCTAATTTGTTTATTTCGGATAGATTTGATTCAAGAAAAAACCTTTCTGTTGCTGAAACTTCAATTTTCAGGGGGGATATCAGTCGTTGTTTGCTTCCTTTGGACTTTTCATACATTTCTAAGAAAAATTCTTTATTTATACGCTCAGAAGCGGCATGTTGATCAAGAATAAATAGGCCAGGTTCATCATTTTCATTTAATCCTTCTAATAGTACATAAACTTTATTGCTTAATTGTCCAGTATGAGAAATGAGGTGCAATTTTGGGAAATTTTCAGTAATTATGTACTTCTCTCGAATGTAGGTATCAGCAAGGAGGGCATTTTGAGAAGTTTCTATCTTATCTTGGTCTGTCAATCGGAGCTGAACAGGTTTTTCAATGAATTCCTCCTTTTTCAGGGTGTTTTCTGCTTTTGAACTCCGCGTTACTGCTTCATCATCTACTTTTCTTGGCGGTTGTTTAACATTCTCTTCTGGCTTAATGACATATTTATCAAGTTCAGGTTCTAGATATTTAGTTTCCTTTATGATGAATTTTTCTTCGACAAACTTACGCAGGATATTGTAGACTTTATTGTAAATAAAATCCTCATTTTCAAATCTAATATACAATTTCTTCGGATGTATGTTAAAATCAATTTTAGAGGGGTCCATTTCTATATGTAAAATAAAGAAAGGATATTTCCCGATCATTAAAATATCCTTATATGCCTCCTTAACTGCTCGAAATAAAAGATCGCTTATAACGTATCTATGATTTATGAATATACTAGAATAATTCCTATTTTTTTTAGACAATTGCGGATGCCCCAATAATCCATGGAGTTTGAAATACATGCCATCTTCCGAATATTTTATTAATTCCATGTATTTAGCGCTTGATTTACCGTATATGTGAAATACAGTGGTCTTTAGGTCATTTGATGGGCAATTAAGAATAGTCAACTCATTATGTTGATAGATAAAATGAATATCTGGATAAGCTAAAGCATACCTTTGTATAAGATCCGTAATGTGTCCGAGTTCAGTCGCATCTGATTTGAGGAACTTACGTCGGGCAGGGATGTTGAAGAAAAGGTTCTTGACTTTAATATTAGTTCCTTTTGGACAGGATATTTCTTTTTTGTCCAGGCACTTGCCTCCATCAATAAAGATTTGAACACCCACTTCATCAGATTCGGTTCGAGAGATTATTTCAACTTGACTGACTGCAGTAATGCTGGCTAAAGCTTCACCTCTAAAACCTAAAGTCGATAAATTATCGAGATCCTTAATCGTCCTAATTTTACTACTGGTGTGTCGTTCAAATGCTAGTATGATCTCTTCCGAGGGAATCCCCATTCCGTCATCAATAACTTGAATGAGTGTCTTTCCCGCTTTTTTTACGACAATCCTTATCTCATTAGCACCAGCATCAATACTATTCTCAATCAATTCCTTTACCACATTCGCAGGTCTCTCGCAAACCTCTCCAGCAGCGATTTTTTCAGAATCGATGATTTTTTTGATTTTTTTTCTTTTCAATTTACTTCCGAAATAAGTTATTGTTTTAAAAGATAACGAATATTTAGACTATAATATATATAAGATTCAGTATGCTTAAATTTAAATAACTACTCTATGAAAGATTTAATAAATTCTAAAACGAAAATTTTCTTCATGATGAGAAAAGGATAACCATGTTTAATATCTTGATAGAACCTAACTTCGACACTTACATGTTCACTCCAGCTGTAGAAAAATATTCAAAATTTAGGAGTGAATTCTTAATATTAATTAGATTTTCTATATTTGTAACATAATTCTTATCATGATGCCCGTGAATGAAAAAGATGAATATCCTTTACATCACTTATTTATATGTGTAATTATAGTGATATCCATAGCGCTAATAACCTATAGAATAATGTTCAATTATTTTTCATTTCCCAGAATTATTCTAGACTCAAAAGACTACGATTATTTTCTTTTTATCAAAGGAATGGATAATGGCTTAGTAAATTTTTACGAACCTATTGAAGGATACGATTGGCCTCCGTATTATCTCTATTTTTGGTATTTTCTTTTTTTCCCCTTTTATCTACTTCCCGTTGATATTGGAGTATATATCTGGGATATTCTCAGGCTAGTGATGGGAATTTACATCATGAATGAAGCACCAAAAATCTTTAAAAATCAAGTAGACTTGCTCGTCTTTTACGCGTTAAGTACTGTTAGTTATGCGTTAGATGCATATTATAATAACTGTAATTTTTTAATCACTTTTTTTGTATTCCTTTCATATGTGTCTTTGGAAAAAGATAAGATGTGGTTATCGGGAATTTTCTTTACTTTGGCGACTTTCAAGATTAATGCAATATTATTTCTACCGCTGCTCTTGGTAATTAGAAAAATAGAGGTTAAAGATCTTAAATATTACCTTACCCCGTTTTTTCTGGCATGCATTCCATATATCATATTTCCGGACTATTTTTTGCAAATGATACGAAATTGGGGTCATTCAGACGATTATGTTCAAGGTATTTTTGTTCTTGATTCAATCCTTTGGAAGGCGTTGCAACCGACACATCTCATGATAATTAGTCTCTTTCTGATCATATTCTGTGAAAACATTGAAAATGTAAAAAGAAAGCACCAATTCAAAGCATTCATCCTTCCAATACTGATTGCTTATTATATTTACTTAACGATGATCGTGTTTTTATTTCCCTTAATGGGTTTAAAATTTTGAATCTTTCAGTTTTTCTTTTATTTCAATTAAATCTTTCATGGCATCGACGGGCGTATAAGAGTTAATATCGATCTCTTTAATTTTTTTCAATAAATTTTTCAAATTATCATTTAGACTCTTACTGGTCTCAATAGGCTTCCCAAGAAGGCTGGTTTGTATGTATTTTTTTTTTACGGGAAGTTTATTTTTTAATTCTTCTATTTTTTCATTGAGAGAATTAATTTTGATGGTTTTTTTTTCAAGTAATTTTTCTTTTTCACTCAAGCTATCATCGCAAGATCTTAATTCTTCCTTTTTCTCCCGAGTTTCGACTTGAATTCTTTCCAATTCCTTTTTTTTTCCATTTATTATCTTATCATAAATTTTATCAGACGATTGATGATTACCATTTTCCTTAACCGTTGATCTAAAAGGATCTTTTGATTCGATTTGTTCAAGTATTTCAAAAGCTCTAATAATTACATCGTCAGGAATACCCGCAAGTCTTGCCACATGAATTCCATAAGATTTATCGGTACTCCCTGGTCGCAATTTTCTAACAAAATTGATGCTTCCATCATCGTTTTCGATAATATCTAAATGATAATTCTTTACTCTGGGTAAGTTTATTTCAGTTAGCTGGTGATAATGAGTGCTAAATAGGGTTTTTGCTTTGATTTCGTGAAGTCTCTCCAAGACTGACATAGCGATGCTTTGACCATCACTAGTACTCGTACCTCTTCCAAGTTCATCAATAATTATCAAGCTCTTGGGGCTAGCATAGTTAAGAATTTTAGCAGTTTCAGTCATTTCAATCATAAATGTGCTTAACTTTCGAGCGAGATCATCTGAAGCGCCAATACGAGTAAATATTTGATCAATTATTCCAATATCAGCGGATTTGGCAGGAACAAAACAACCTATTTGAGCGATTAGACAAATCAAGGCCACTTGCCTAAGATAAGTGCTTTTTCCGGCCATGTTGGGCCCGGTTATTATTAATAATTGTTCTCTTTCAGGATCAAGATAACAATCGTTTGGAATAAATTTTTCAGTTAAATCCATCTGCTCGACTACTGGATGTCTTCCTTCTTTTATGGTTATTTTATTACCTTCATTTAATAGGGGGCGACAGTAATTGAATTTTTCAGCTATTTCTGCAAAGCATGTTAAAACATCAATCATGGCAATGTTCTTGGCAGTTTCTAATATTTTTTGTACTTTCTCTTCCACTTTTTCTCTAATGGTGCAAAAGATCTCATATTCCAAATCATTGATTTTCTCTTCGGCAGTGATGATTTTTGCTTCAATTGCTTTCAATTCCGAAGTGGTATATCTTTTTGCATTTTTAAGAGTTTGGCGTTCAGCGTATTCATCTGGAATCTCTTTTATGCTTTTCAAAGTATTTTTGGTAATTTGAATATAATATCCAAGGATGTTATTATGTCCAATTTTCAAACCCGAGTTTAGATTAAATCTCTTTTTTTGTTCATTCTCATATTTCAAAATGATTTCCTTTCCGTTGTTAATCAGATCACGCAATTCATCCACCTCACCATTATAACCAGCTTTGATCAAGTTACCTTCTTTGATGGTGGTAGGTGGATCCTCTTTTATGGAATTCTCTATGAGACCTGTAATGCCTTTAAAATCATTGATCTTTTCTAAGAATCTTGAAATTTCAGGTATTTTTGCTTTATTCAATAATTCCTTTATTCTTGGTATTTTTTCAAGAGAATTTTTAACATTTAATAAATCTCGTGCATTGGTTCGTGATAGATAGGTTAGACGATTGGCATATCGTTCAAGATCTCCTATTACTTTCAATTCTTCTCTTAAATCAGATCTGAGAAATATATCATCCTTAAATTTTTGGACGATATTTAATCTATAATTAATCTCCTCGATATCCTTTAAGGGTCTTAAAATTACTTTTTTTAATAAGCGGGCGCCCATGGGAGTATTTGTATGATTAAAAACCGAAAATAAGGTTGTATCTTTTCCCTTTTCCCATAATGAAGCAATTAATTCAAGATTTCTTTGGGTTATATAATCTAAATGTAAGATATTCTTTTCTTGGATTACATTTATTTTAAATATGTTAGGAACCATATCTCTTTGAGTTTCTTTTAGAAAAGCTAAAAGGCCTCCAGCAGCTTGAACTGCTAATTCTCTGTCTGAACCCTCTAAATCGAATGATTTCAGATTAGAAAGACCATATTGTCGTTTAATTAAAGAATATGATTCTTCATAGTTGAATAAATAATCAGGAAATTTTTTAATGACTACGTCAGTTAAGTCCGTTAACAGTAAAAATAGGCGTTCATCATTTTTAAGTTCTGAAGGTATGATTAATTCAACGGGATCATATTGAGAAAATATACTTAATAATTTTTCCATTGGATCTTTAATGTCTGACGAGAATTCAGTAGTAACAAATTCACCAGTCGACAAATCAACGAATGCTATACCATAACCTTTTCTTTCCTTAACTATTGAAGCAATGTAATTATTTTCATTCGAATTTAGCATGTCATGTTCGGTAATCGTCCCCGGGGATAAGATTCTCACTACCCCGCGCTTAACAATGCGGCCCTTCACGGTTGAGGGGTCTTCCAACTGGTCAACCAAAATTACGGTTTCTCCCATGTTAACCAAGTTTTTTAAATAATTTCCTGCGTGATGAGGGATACCTGCTAAAGGATAGGAGTCATTACCAACTTTTCTCTTAGTCAAAGTCAATCCCAGAAGATTAGACACTTTTTTAGCATCGTCGTAAAAAAATTCATAGAAATCTCCCATTCTGTAGGCGAGTATGTACTCTGGAGGATATTTTTTACGAATAGCCCACCAATGTTGCATCATGGGTGTTAAGGAACGCTCGTCAATTTCATCAAGAGACATTTTTTTGAATTTATTGTTTATTTAAACAAATATTAATGTACGTGGTTTTTTTTAACACTAATTGTTAATTTTTTAATATCATTTAAAAAGAAAATAAGGAAATTTATTATAAGTGAGAGTCTGATGGAAAAGAGAAAAATGAAAGTGCTTGTTGATTTTTTTTTCTCCTTGTAAAAAAAATCATTTTCATTAAATGCCAAAATAGTTCTTAGCATTATTATAACAAATATCTTGCACGATCTTGCCAATTAACTCGAGATCATTGGGAAGTTCTCCCTTCTGTATTTCTTCCCCAAGCATGTTACATAATATCCTCCGAAAATATTCATGGCGGGGATAAGATAAGAAGGATCGGGAATCTGTCTCCATCCCGATAAATTGGCTTAACATGCCCATGTTCGAGAGGACGTTCATCTGATCTAACATCCCCTCTTTTGTATCGAGAAACCACCATGCTGGACCGAATTGCATCTTACCTGAGATTGACCCATCTTGAAAATTACCGATCATGGAAGCCATTACTGCATTGTCCTTAGGGTTTAAATTAAATAATACAGTCTTGGCTAATTTATCCTCCTTGTCAAGAGTATCTAAAAATCTCGAAAGAGCTTTTGCGCTACTAAAATCTCCAATGGAATCACATCCAGCATCAGGCCCGAGCTTATTAAATAGTCTTGTGTTATTATTTCTTAAAGCTCCAAGATGTAGCATTTGTACCCAGTCCTTTTCATGATTCATTAATGCAAACTCAATCATCGTAGCGGACTTGAACTTCAGTTGTTCCTTCAATTCAAGTTGTTTTCCTTTTCTTATTTTTTTAAATATCATAGCTACCTCGCTTTCAGTATAATCTTCTGCATAGATGGTTTCCATCCCATGATCAGCAGATCTACACCCAAGCTCATGAAAATAATCATGCCTCTTCTTTATTGCCGCTTTGAAGGAATCATAATCTTGTATTGATAATTCCGAAGTTTCTTCTAAAAGATTTATCCAATTATTGAATAATTTAGCATTTTCAACAGCCAATCCTTTATCTGGACGAAAAGTAGGGAGTATTTTAATTTCGAACCTATCCTTTCTTAATTTTTTATGGTGTTCTAAATTGCTGGTTGGATCATCTGTCGTGCAAATTACTTTCACTTTAAATTTTTTTAATAGATTTCTGACGCTGAAATTATCCGTTTGCAGCAATTCATTACATTTTTCATAGATATAATCCGCACTTTCGGGATTCAATACTCTATCGTCTATACTAAAATAGTTCTTCAATTCTAAATGCGTCCAATGATAAATCGGATTTCGAATAGAGTAGGGAACAGTTCTTGCCCATGCCGTAAATTTTTCATGATCGTTTTTGTCCCCTGTAATGTATGCTTCATCGATTCCAAAAGTTCTCATCAAGCGCCACTTATAATGGTCTCCAGAAAGCCATACACGAGTGATAGTCTCGAACTTTATATCATTTGCAATATCTTCAGGGGGCAGGTGAGTGTGGTAATCAAAAATAGGCATTTCTTTTGCATATTCGCGATAGAGAATCCTTGCGGGTTTTGAATATAAAAGAAAGTTATCTGTAATGAAATTTTGATTCATACTTGATTGCATGCTCCCATTTTATTTTATTTTTTTCATGCCCAATAATTCCATGTGTTTTGAAATATGATTTGAAACAATCTGATAGTGTTCCTCCTCAAATTCATTCAAGGTGTCAAAAAATGGTTTCCTAATTTCAGGATCGCTTAATAATCCTCCATAGGTGATATGAAGGAGTTGCCGGGATTCATCTTTGTTGAAATATTTAATTAACTCATTATCGTTCACTTTCTCTATACTTTTTATCTTGGAAATATCAGCAGTTATATGATAAAATTTTAACGCTTCTTGATAATATTCAAAAGCTTTCGCATGGATTTTACGATATAATTTAGGATTATATTGTGCGATACATTTCAAAGCTTCTAACCAGCTTGTACCCGCAGTTTTGAGATGAAAGTGCAGATCAGTGTACTTTCCAATGAGGGGATAGACGGAGAATTTATCACTGCCCGAATGTATTGAAATCTTATATTTCCCGTAATTATCTGCAATTTCGCAATGAATTTTGAAACTCTTTTCAAATTCCTCGATATCTCCAATATAATCAATGGCTTTTTGAAAATCACCAATAAATTTAGGTGCGAGAGAATTAATGGTGATTTTTCTATAATTCAACTCATTAATTATAAATAGATGATGGATAGGTAGAGTTGGCGTGGTGGTTTCATCAATACTTATCTCAAGATCATACTTGTCTCCACGATGTTTTTTGAGGTGCTCATCTACTTCTTGAGCAAAGTTAAGAGCTTCTTGATATAGCAGAGCGCATTGTTTGGCTTCTAAATTATTAATAATCAGTTTAACTTTTTTTATATTAAATTCTTTATCGGCATAAGTATTCAAAATTCTTTTTTTCTCATTTATTTCGATTTTATCAAATTCCTCATTAACTTTTTCCTCGTTCCAATTCATTACTTCTGGATGTAGCACGTTAGTTAAATCCAACGTGATCATAGGCATGCCAGCTTCTAAGGCGATGTCGATGTCTTTTATGGTTTTTAAATGATCGCCATCTGCTCCGTAACCCCGCTCATAACCCTCTTGAAATACCGAAAATGCTACGTCTGATGTGACTTGTTTATAATTTCTATTCGTTAAATTAAGTTCTCTTATTGATTGTTGAGCTAAAACAGGATATACGTCGTATTGAATCGCTGCTCTTATATGACCTGGCGTTGCCAAACCAAGTCTGTCACCACATCCAAAAGAAGTTCTTTTTTCACGAAGTGAGATTGGAGCGGTGAATGGAAATATCTTTTTTAATATAAGAGAATTTTTATAATTCATTTCAACCTGTTGGGTATAAAAACTATTTATTTTTTCTATATTACCAAAGAACTCGGATTTGAATGGTTTGTTTGATACTAAATACAAGCATTTCTTTTCATTTAGTTTTGCTATAAAATACAAGATATTATTTTTAATATAAAGCGAATTTTTGTATACTTTGACACCTTCAGAAATGAAGCATGGATTTTTTTGGGATTTTAATTGGTCTAAGGCGGATTGATCTTTCCCTACTAATTTCTGCTCGCTGACAATTTTTATTAGACTAAGCATAATTCTCTTTTTTAAACATTTTTTTGAATATATAATATATCCAAATTAAGTTAAACTATTTAGCAATTAATTTAATTCTGAATTTTACTATATTTTAAATTTTACTTTAAGTTTAGATAACTATGAGCGATCAAGAATTTCTTTTATATGAAGTAAAAGGTCGTGTAGCGATAATAACGATCAATAGACCAGATAAAGCACATGCATTCACGATTGCCATGTTAAAAAGGATGCATGAATTTTTGGAAAAAGCTGATGAAGATGAAAAGGTCAAATGCATTATCATAAAAAGCACTGGAGAAAAATTCTTTAGTGCTGGGTATGATCTCAAGGAAATCCAAGGAGATCCTGAAAATGTTAAGCAGGTGACAACCTGGGGAAGAAAAGTAAACGAGAAAATCATGCTAATGAAAAAAACGGTGATTACCCAAATTCAAGGAGTTGCCATTGGATTCGGAGTTTTGATGATCGTAGCCTCCGATCTGAGAATATTTGCTAATAGACCTAAAGAAGAGCTTTATATCAGGCTGCCAGAGCTTATAATTTCAGCATTCCCCCAAACGGGGGCAACTCTCATGCCTCTATTGGCTTTTGGATTTACTAACGCGAAGAAGTTTCTTTTTACTGGGGATAATATCGGTTTACAAGAATTAAAAAACATGAATTTCCCTACCAGGATTTTTCCAATAGAAACCATTGATGAAGATAGCTTATCATTTGCCAAGGGACTTTGCAAGATTCAAACACCCTTCCTATTCTTTACGAAAATAATGCTTACGATAATGAATAAGGCGTATATTAAATCGTGCTTGGATTTAGAAGATGAGTGCGGAAAAATAGCTTATGGTGAAAGAAAAACAATGAAAGAGCTGGAGGACATCATCCAAGATCTTTATAAAAGATATCCATAGAAATAGAAATCTTTTTTATGAAGTAATATTCTAGATCATCAATTCCAATTTTAAAATAAAATTCGTTTAGATAATTAAATTTAATAGGTGAATTTGTTGATTATTGATGCCCATTGTCACTTTTGGGAAGAAGATTTAATTTCTACGGAGTTTAGAGCCGTTTTAGATGGCATTGCTAAATTATTAGATTTTGATCCTTCTACTCTCTTAGATGCTAGCGCTGAAAGATTAATCAAGGAAATGGATGAAGCTGGGATTGATAAAACCATACTCCTTGCATTAGATGGGGATTTTATTTTTAGATCAAAAGTAACTTATAAAGAATATAACGATAAATTAGCAGAATACCTTGATCGATACCCCGATAGATTTATCGGATTCGCGGGCATAGATCCCCGTCGTGGAAAGGAAGCAATAGTTGAGTTGGAAAGATGCATCAACGAATTGGGATGCAAAGGAGTTAAATTATGGACTTTAACTGGTTTCTATCCAGATGATTTAAGCTTTTATCCTTTTTATGAACGTGTTCAAGAACTCGGAGCTATTATATTATGTCATACAGGGTTGGGCCCCAATTATACTTATCTTAAATATTGTCGACCCGTGTATGTGGATAAGGTCGCAGTCGACTTTCCGAAAATTAAGTTTATCATGGCACACATGGGAGATCCTTGGTCTAGTGAAGCCATTGCGATAGCTGCGAAAAATCCTAATGTATACATTGACATTTCTGCGTGGGAACCCCCTCTAAAAAAGGTACCATTTGCATTTTTTCAAACACTCATTCAGGCTAAAATGACTTGTAAAGTGGAAAAGATCCTTTTTGGTACGGATTGGCCCTTGTTTAACTCGTTCTTGAATCTTAAAGAATACGTGGAGGAGATTAAAAACATGGAACTTCCTCCTCCCATGAAAATGATGGGATTTCCTGAATTTACCGAAGAGGAAAAGAGAAAAATTCTCGGAGAAAATGCAAAAAAAGTGCTTGGTTTGTAAAACTCTTTTAAGATTTTAATTTAATTTTTTTTTAGATGTGTTTTTCTAACCAAATGAACATGTCTTGATAAACTTGAGCCCTTCCTCGTTCATTCCACAATTCATGTAAAAATCCGTTGTATTCCTTATAAGTTTTATCTTCACTTCCAACCTTATCGAAGAACTCTTTAGTCTTGTTTTTATCCACAATTTTATCATTGCCCGCCTGCAGGATAAATACGGGGCAAATGAGTTTTGAAGCGTTTTTCATGGCCCATTTCATTGAACTTTCCATTTCAGCAGCGGTCTTGACAGAGACTATTTCTAACTTGTTTTTATCTGCGATATGTGCTCTTAAAATTTTTAAATCACTGGTTAATTGATTTTGATCTATGACCATCTCTACTATTTTTGTCGGCGCAATTTTAGACATTGGACCCGATAACTTTTTCGCCAGCTTTTTTCCCGTTGATAATTTCATTGCCAGGCCCAATTGAGGAGAAGATGCAATTACTCCAGGTAAATCGGGATGATTTATCCCAAATATCAAGCTAATTAATCCCCCAAAAGAATGTCCCATTAAAAAGATTTTTTTACTCCCAGCAAATTCTTTGATAAGATCCATGAAAAGAACTATGTCTTTTTGGAGATGATCCATGCTGTCAATATGACCTGGGTATTCGCCTGCATTTCTCCAATGTCCTCTAAGATCAAAACTGTAAAGGGCATAACCCTTTTTAGTGAAATAATCTGCGGGGTACTTCATCCTGTCAGAATGGGTTGCCCAACCATGTATCGCAATTATATACGCTTTAATAGAATTTTCTGGCAACCAACTTTGATAGAATAATTCTCTATTTTCTCGACCTTCAAAATGGCCTGTTTCATGCTTCATTTATTTATCCTCATGAACAATGATCATTAATCAAATAAAGATGGGTTCAATTAATATAGAAAATAAATTCCTATATGATATGAGTAAGTATGTATTAAAGAAATAAATTTATTCTTTTTATTAAAAAGATCCTTTTCTCTGGGTTTCATTAAGTAAAATTTTTAATTTGTAAATGTATTTCATATTAAAAACAAGATGTTCATTACTTCGATTAAACATGACAGAAAAGAATAGTGAATGGGATACTATTAGCATTGTTATCATTGGTCGGGGTGGAATGGGAGCCGTTACTGCCTGTCAGATTATTGCTGAGGCTGCTTATTTGAGTGAGAATTTTGCAGATGTCCAAGCTTATCCTACGTTTGGAACGGAGAGAAGAGGGACTCCAGTAAGGGCATATGCTAAGCTATCAAGAAAGGAGAAGATTTGGGATCGTGCTCAAATTGAACATCCTAATATCGTTATTGTGTTAGATGAAACTGTCTTAAATCAAGAGATTGCAGATTCATTGGCAGAAGGTGGAGTTTTCATCATAAATTCCGATAAAGACCCTCAATTTTTCTCTGAAAAATACAATGTCCCGAAAAAAGCAAAAATATTAGTAGCAGATATTAATAAGTTAGCACTAGAGAGAGGATTAGTCATTGATGGAGCTCCCATGGTTAATACTCCAATATTGGGATTGCTTTCGAGATCTCTAACAGAACTCAGCTTGGATAACATATATAAAGTGGTCGAGAAACGCATGAGTAAAGAACTTGCAAAGCTTAATATTGCTTTAATCCAAGAGGGATACAAGTTAGCAAAGACTTTATGAAATTCATTTTTTACGTTCATTTTAGAATCAAAGTTATCATTTAAAATGCAAATCATTTTATTCCAAGATTTATTAATTCTTTTAAGATTAAAATAGAGAAACTTTACAAATACGATGAACGATTCGAAAAAGGATTATCAAAAGATCTTGGCTTCGGTTCAAAAACCTGTAAAAGGTGAAGCAGGTAAGACTGGAACGTGGAGCAATTTAAAACCAATAATCGATTTGACTGTATGCATTCCTGCTAAAACCGGGAAGGCTGCTTGCTTTAATTGCTGGCTCTTTTGTCCCGAAGGGATTGTATCGAGAACTATTCCTCCAGAAATAGAGTTAGAATATTGTAAGGGGTGCGGAATATGCATGGAAGAATGTCCCGTAAATGCCATAACCATGAAAGAGGTGAAAAGTGAATGACTCAGGCCGAAATAAAAGAAAAAGGAAAAGCAATAAAAATTTTAACTGGGAATCACGCAGCGGCCCACGCTTTTAGACAGGCAAGAGTAGGCGTAGTGTCGGCTTATCCAATAACACCTCAGAGCCCTGTTGTAGAAAAAATTTCGGAATTTATCAATGAAGGTAAATTAAAGGCTAGATTTTTAATGGTTGAATCAGAACATTCTGCTGCTGCTGCGTGTTGTGCAGCTTCAGCAGCTGGTTCAAGAGTAGGCACTGCTACCTCAGCACATGGACTGATGTTAATGTATGAGATGTTACCATGGGCTTCGGGAACACGATTACCTATTGTCATAAATTTAGCCACCAGAAGTTGTGGTGCTCCTTGGTCGATATGGGATGATCATTCTGATTTCATTGCTGCAAGAGATGTGGGCTGGATCCAGTTCATGTGTGAAGATAACCAAGAAATATATGATACAAATTTTCAAGCATTTAAAATAGCGGAAGATCCGAGGGTTTACATACCAACAATCGTTGCGTATGATGGTTATTTATTATCTCATACCATGATGCCTGTTCAATTGGAGAATCAAGAGGCCATTGATGAGTTTTTACCTCCTTTAAATCACCATATAAATCTCTCAGATTTATCGCAAATAAAGGGTGTCGGACCGGTCACTACTCCAAACATCATAAAAAGGGAAGAAGGCACGGCTCCAGGTTATTATGAATATAGATACGCCTTACAGAAATCATTAGAAAATTCTATTGAAATAATCAAAGAGGTACACGATGAATATGCTAAAAAATTTGGCAGATCCTACGGCAATGGACTATTCAAAACATATAAGACCGAAGATGCTGATACGATAATATTTGCCATGGGTTCTGTTTCCGCTCAAGCAAGAACCGTAATTGGAAAGCTCAGATCTGAAGGATTAAAGATTGGATTGGTCACTTTGAGATTATTTAGACCGTTTCCCGTCAAGTTTCTAAGAGAATTTCTCAAAGATAAAAGCAATATCGTGGTTTTCGATAGGGCTATTGGATATGGATATGAAGGCGTGTTATGTTATGAATTAAAAGCAGCACTTTATGGATTGAAAAATGCTCCTTTTATTAAGGGTTACATAGTAGGATTAGGAGGAAGAGATGTAAAGGGTGAGCATATTATAGATGGAGTACATAAAGCCTTGGAATTATCAGAGAAAGGAGAAATCACTCATGAAACTGAATTTTATGGATTAAAATTAGATGAATTGGATTTTTTAGATTGAGGTGTATATCAAAATGGTAAACATCATGGACGTTCGAGAGGAGGAATACATATATCCAGGAACGAGGATGTGTTCTGGATGTGCTATGGCACTAATATATCGGTTTGCTCTTAAAGCACTTGGTCCAAAAACCCTATTAACCGTACCTGCGTCTTGTCTAACTGTGCTTCATGGAATGCAGGGCTTCTGCACCACTAAAGTATCCGTACTTCACACGCCATTCGCAACCACTGGAGCATCAGCCTCAGGCATAGTGGCTTCATTGGAAGAGAAAGGATTAGCGGATGAGATTTGCGTGGTAGCTTTTGCAGGAGATGGCGGAACTGCAGATATCGGGCTTCAAGCGCTTAGTGGAGCCGCTGAAAGAGGAACTAACTTCATTTATGCTTGTTATGATAATGAAGCTTACATGAATACAGGAGTACAGAGAAGTGGAGCAACTCCATATGGAGCTTCCACAGCGACAACTCCGGGTGGGAAAATAAGACCCAAGAAAAACATGCCCAAAATATTAGAAGCTCATGGGATATCGTATGTGGCAACTGCAAATGGCTCTTATCCACTGGATTTATATGAAAAGTTCCAAAAAGCTCGAGAAATTAAGGGAACGAGATACATACATATCTTATCACCATGTCCTCCAGGATGGGGCTATGATCCGAAAGACACAATTAAACTTGGCAAGTTAGCTAATGAAACCGGGTTTTGGCCA
Source organism: Promethearchaeota archaeon (assembly GCA_004524425.1). The sequence goes on along the minus strand of SDNN01000001.1, from coordinate 32,507 downwards.
CTTTATGAAATAATCAACGGAAAACTCATTATATCCAAACCGAGCAAAAAGTACTTGGATACTTCGAAAAGAAAACCAATTGAAGAATATTTAATGGCCCAAAAGAGGTTTAAACACTTAAGTCCTGAAGACATTGAAGAATATACTGAATATGTAAATGGAGTTTGGAAAGACCTAAAGAGTCGTTTGGATTCCCAATAACCCCATTAAACAAGATATCTTTTTTATTAATCAACTGTTTTTTATAAATTTATTTTTAAAATCATATTAGATCTTATCTTATTCTCCTTTCATGAATATGGATGATATTTGCGTCAACAATGCATTCAACATCATCTTTAATCAATTTTTCATAAAAAAATCGTTAAATTAAATAATTACGGAATGGATATTTTTAATGTGGAAGCAGCGAAATTATTGAAAAGCCTTGAAAAAGAAGATCTAAGAATATTGATGGCAATAGAAATTGGCATGAAGAGATCCGAATATGTGACTGTTAAGAACATCAAATTCTATTCGCGATATAAGATAGAAGAGACTCTTTTTCGATTAAAGAAAGTCCATAAATTAGATTTAATTATTAGAAACTCTTCTCAAGGTGAAATAGCATATACTCTAAATTCTATAGGATATGATTTATTAGCATTACATGCTTTAGTGGAAAAAAATATGATTAGTCAGTTGGGACCATTACTAGGAAAGGGAAAAGAATCTGATGTTTATAGTTGCATGGATGATAACGAAAATATTTATGCCGTCAAAATCTATCGAATGGGCAGAAGAAGTTTCAAAAATATTAAAAAATATAGAAATATCATAGGAAAACGAGGTCATCTATCTTGGTTATATGTAAACAGATTAGCTGCTAAAAAAGAGCATCAGGCACTGAAGAAGATTTACGCCCTTGGCTTGAATACCCCGAGACCAATAGGTTATAATAGACACATGGTTGTAATGGAATATTTAAGAGGAAAAGAACTTGCCTACTATAAGGAAATTGATAAACCAGCATATATATTTAATAAGATAATTAATCAAATGAAAATAATTTACCAAGAGGCAAACATGATTCACGGTGATCTCGGCGAGTTCAACATCATCATAGATGGAGAAGGAAATATATTAATCATTGATTGGGTTCAGTGGATTTCGCGAAATCATCCAAACGCAAAGAAGATGTTAAGGAGAGATATTGAGAACGTTTGTAATTATTTCGAAAAAAAATTTCACGTGGAAAGTGATATTGAGGAGATCCTTTCAGAATTTCATGAAAAAGCTAAAAAAAAGAGATTTTTACTCTTTTGAAGCTCTCCCCATATATATAATATCCTCAACCCCATCAATATTTAAGAAAATCTTATCAGTCATCATTTTTTCGATTTTTTCCTTGAATGTTGAAATTTTGAATTTTTTCTTCAACACCGAAAAATTTACTATTGCTCCATTTTTAATAGTCCTGAAAGACTCGCTGATGCCCTTATCAATGCCAGGCAAATTCTGTAAAGAAGTAATGCAAAATAAGATATCAATAACACTGTTCCTAATTGGCAGATGTTCTATATCAGATAGAAGCAAATCTGCTTTCTTATCCAGATTTTGTTTTGATAGTTTCAAACGGAATTGAGTTAACATGTTAATTGAAATATCCATGCCAATGTAATGAAAATTCTTAAAATCCTTTTGCTTCATCGATTTCATGAGATATTGATGTAGTAGTCCTGTACCACAACCAGCATCTAACAAGATTCCTGCTTTTAAATTTAATTTAGGATTTGATATCAAGTTTTCTAGAATAAGTTCATATTTTTCTTTTTGTATTTCCATATATCTCTGGTCATAGAACTCTGAGGATAAATTGTAATCAAGCATGATTTGTTTTTTCTTTTTTTTCCAATCAGATTTCTTGGTCATTTCCTTGTTAGAATACCTGAAATTTTTAAGTTTTGAAAAAAATAGAAACCCATCAATAAGGTTTTAATTTTAAAATATATTTCTTTAAAATAATTTATTAGTAAATATATTAAATTTGTTTTTTAAAGGTAAAATTTAACATGTCAAAAAATAATTCACAACCAAAATCTAAGAATCCGTTGCATATTCTTCAGAATGCTCAGAAGTCAAACATATTGCTGAGATTAAAGGATGGTACGGAATATAGAGGAATGTTAAAAGAAATTGATGCTTACATGAACATGATCTTGGAGGATGCAACCGAAATCATGGACGGCTCACCCGTAGCTAAGTATAATGAGATATTCATAAGAGGAAACAATTTATTGTTCGTAAAACCTGATGCTTCAGAGATTTTGTAAGGAAATATCATGGATTTTGTGATATTGTGATAATATCGTGATTTTTTAGACTTTTTTTCTGAGATAATTTTTCAAAATTCAGTTGAATGATTTCATATTTTAGAATTTTGAAGGGATAAAAAAGAGAAGAGTAAGAAAAAAGGGTTAAAAATTACTTTTATCCTCGGCGATCTCCATGTCTAAAACGTCAATTAGTGATTTAACATATTGAGCATTGAAAGATTCCTTTTCTTCCATGTTTTGATATGCTGCGAAAAATTCATTTCTTCGTTGCTCTTTTTTCGCAACTTCATGAGAGAGATATCCTTTGGCAAATTCAGAAACGAAATCATCATCAGGAGATCGATCTGAATCATCAACAATATTAACCATCAGTTCTGTTATTTCCATTTTATGATACACCTTTTATTTATAATTTTTATTATAATTCTAATTGAATAATTAAAAGAACCTAATATAAACGGTTTGACAATAAAAATTCTTGTCATTTTGACAAATTAATTATTCAAAAATGATTATTTAAAATTTATTTAATCATAATGTCGAGAAACATCAATTTCATAATGAATATCAAAAGTACTATTTCTAATAATTAGCAATAAAAATGAGAAAAATTTATCTTTTGTTTAAAATTGAAAATAAATAAGCTCATGAGCGTTTCTGTAATTGGTTATGGAACATTTATAACCCACGGTCATTGGAAAAATAAATCTAATGTAAGGGTGTGTACAGTTAAGAATTATATTAGAATTTTTCCCAAGGGAAATTGGTTTCCCTATGTTTTACCCTCAGAAGGTGCTTCTTTTAAAGCTTTAATCTTCGAGGTAAACAAGCAAGAGTTAGAAGCTTTAGACAGGTATGAAGGGGTTCATGCTGGTTTATATAAACGGGTTGAGACTGACGTTTTTTTGAAAAACGATGAAAAAAAAAGGGCATATATTTATGTTCCAACAGAAAAGACAATTAATTCTCAAGATTTAAGCGTAGATCTTGACAAAAATGACAGATGGAAGGAAGAGATGTATAGATACGCAGAAATTAGGGATAAATTTCCTGAATTATTCTAATTTCAGAGGCATATTCTTAGGCATAATCTCATTGTTTCTTATTATTGCATAACTAGCTGGATTTGGAGCATAATCTCCTCTATAATTTGCTGAGGAGAATATAGATAACAAGCGATAATCAAAAAACCAGACATATCCTTCGGGAAAACACTCGTGGGCCCTTATGATATATTTTAAATCATTCTCTTGCATGAATTTTTCAAAAACCTCTTGTCCGAAAAAAAATATTCCCGGTCCCCTATAACTCCTCATGAATCCCTGAAGACCTTCTTTAGGATCATTCCACATGATTTGATAAATCGCGCTTTCTAAAGATGTTTGAATCGAATTATTTAGTTCCTTCATTTTTAAGCCTTTCATTTTTTTTATAACGTGCAAGTCCTGAGGGATTCCCCCGTGTAAACAAAGTATAGTATTATTAATGAGTGCACATAAAGGAATCACGCTATAGAGAGCTAAGATTTTCTTAAATAATTCAGGATCGTCGAATTGTTGAATGAATTCATAGAAAAATCCATATGCTTGATTCATTTCTATTGTCTCATGGTTTCCTCTTAAAATGAAATATCTCTCAGGCTCAAGAATTTTGAGTGCTAAAATGAATATTAGACATTCTACCTGGCTTGGACCTCTATCTACTATATCTCCCAGAAAAATTACCAATTTTGGATTATTTTTTTCTATGATTCCATATAATTCCAAGAGAGAATCCATGTTTCCGTGGATATCACCTAAAACGTAAGCTTCATCCTCATTTTCAAGATCAAATTCTAATAAAAGGCTTTCATTTTCAAGGATTTCTTTTGATAAAGAGAGAATGTTAGAGACATCATCAGAGTTCAAATTTGAAATTTTTTTTGGCTTTTTGATCAGTTTTGAGAGAAAGGATTTTTCAATCATTATAAATATAAAATATGCCTTTAAATTAAATGAATTTTTTGTTATTATTCTCTATATAATATAATAGTTTTAAAAGCTCCTCTAGTAGATCTGAATAGAAAATAATGGAACAACTAAAATATGAATTTAAAATTTGTCTTTAGCAGGGTTCTAAAACATTCATGCCTGATACAAAATTGGAAAAAAAGATGATCTCGTTTCAAAATTTTATTAATGATTTTGAAAAGCGAAAAATTCAACAAAAAAAGAGAAATCAAAATACGGGTACGGCATATACTCCTTATAAAGTAGCTGACTTTATAGTATCGAACGTAATTAAACTTTTGTTAGAAGAAATTTTTAACGAACATCATTTTAATTTTAAATTCCATTTCTCAAGACATTTAGATATATTAAAATTCAAGCAGTTTATAATAAAGCATCCATCTTTGAAGAAAAAACTACTATTCAAAGTAAAAAGCTTAAAAATATTGGATCCCGCCTGTGGATCTGGAAGATTTTTAATTACCACGGCTAAAATGATATTTAAATTACTAAAGATTCTCGAATTTAATTTATCAAATAAGGAAATAAGAAGATTCATTATAGAAAACGTGATATATGGAGTAGATATTGAAAAATCTGCGTGCGTAATATCTAAACTTAGATTGATCTCATGGCTTCATCCTGATGCTGAAATTCCTTCTTTGAAAGTTTCAAATAAGCTCGGTCGAGAAATGATTGAAGACATCGAACATGCAATAAGCAAAATGAATCTTAATTTGAATATATTTAATGTTGAGTTTCTATTGAAATTTAATCCAAAAGTAAAATTTGATCTTATCATAGGAAATCCTCCCTATGTAGAAAATAAAAAAATTTCTGATTTAAGATTAAAACGAGCGCTCCAAAACCAATTTAAATCTGCATTTAGATTATTTGACCTGTCTATCCTTTTTATTGAGAAATCTTTAGCTATTTCAAAAAGCAATGAAGCAATAATATCGTTCTTAATGACTAATAAATTTTTAGCAGCGGATTACGGAATAAAAATAAGGAAGATATTGTTGAACAATACGGAATTGAAAGAAATTCATGACGTGTCTGCTTTACCCATGTTTGTTGGAATTTCTTCATATCCTGTGATAATTACTTTCATAAATAGGAAGCCTACAGTGGCATCCAAGTTTAAGATTTTCAAATTTACCTCAATGACCGAAATATTCGCAAATCAAAAAAATAGCACGAGATTAGTCGAACAAGAGTTTCTCAAAAATTTGCCTTCGAAGGTATTTCCCATTTCTGGAGATCTAGAGGCAATGAAAATTCTATATTCAAATCATCGCTTAATTTCAGAAGCTATAGAAGATCTAAGAATCATTTATCGACCTTATGGCTTTACCAATTGGAAGAGATTTTTCAAGAATATCACTAAAAAAAAGCATTCTGATAAGGATCTACTTTTAATTGGCACGGGAAATGTGGGAAAGTACCATGTAAATTTTGAGAAGAGAATAAGAATCGCGAAAAATGACCTCGAAATTTCTTTTTTTAAATTCATGCCCGAATTTGAGGAGAAATGGGAGCTATTAAACGGTGAGAAATTAATCTTTCGTGAGATTGCTAAAAGTTTAACAGTGGTTTATGACCCAGGTAACTTTACCAATATAACGGGGCTTTATTTTATCTGCATTCCCTCTTTTACTACCGACCAATTATTTGGTCTATTGACAATTTTAAATTCGGAATTAATGAATCACGTTTTTAGCTCTTTGTTTGGAACTTTACACATGTCAGGCAATTATCTGAGATATAATGGCAGTTTTATAAAGAGATTACCAATGCCAGATCATGTCCCCGACACTCTTTCGTATTTGGGAAAAATTAATCAGTTTCTATCCCAACTTTTATGTAATAAAGGGTCTTTAAATTTAAATTGGGACGATATTGAGAGATATAAGAATTTTTTCATGAAAATTTCTAATAAATTTGTTTATTTGCTATATTTTCATAATCAAAAAGAGGATTTAAGCCTACAATTCAATATATTATTGAAATTTTTAAATCAAGTTTTATTCGATCTTGAATTCGGATATGCTTTCCGCAAGCATGATCATTGCAAACTACATGTTTACTCTCAAAAGGAATTATTCTCGATTCTAGATAATATTAGGAATTCAAGCAATTCACTTCGTAAAATGATGAGTTCTCAAGACCAACTAGTTGTATTCTAATGCAATTGCTTGGTTTCAGGGTATAATTTGGATAAAGAAGATAATATAGTTAGAACAAAAAAATATAAGTTGATAGAAATAGTTATATTCTAGAGGGTTTTATATATTAATATAACTAAAAAGAAAGTTGATCTACATGTCAAATTTAACCATGGACCCCGAATCTGATTTGAAGAAAAAATATGTCAGAAGCGTCATAAAGCTGGGAAATAGCAAAGCCATAACATTCCCGCAAGACTGGGCTATTAAAGCAAATTTAGAGGAGAGAGCAGAAGTCACCTTATATCCCATCGATGATAAATCCCTGGTCATACGCACCATTAATAAGGAAAAACCAAAAACAATATTCAGAATCGATGCAAATAAATGGCCCATCAATCTAGTAAGACAGGCATTAATTTCTGCTTTCAAATTAGACGTGAATGAAATTTATATAAAATATGATAAGAAAAACCAGGAGACCATATTAGAATTATTAACACAAATGAGAGGGGAAATGATTGGTATGGACTTCAAGGAACTCATCGACACCAATGAATATTTGATCTATTTCTTATTAGACACTTCGAAAAAGACCTTCAAAGACGTGCTTCTGGAGCTAATTAATACTTTTAAGAAAATTGTAGATAACGCAATTGAAGGCGCTCCAAAAAAAAATAATGAATTACTCTTGGCAGAAATAGACAGGAAATATTCCTTGGGTAGGAGAATATTGATTACTGGGTTATCAGAGTATCCAATATCCAAGGGATATCGAAACTTGCCTATTATTCAATATCTAGGAGATCGTGTGGTTTTGTTATATGTAAAAGACTTCATCAACGAATCCTTAACCTTGGTTAATTTTCCCGAAAAAATTATCAAAAAGTATGCTAACTTATTGCAAAAAATTCCTTCTCTACTCATAGACATCGTTCAAAACTATAACATGGTCAATTTAGATTCAATATCTGAATTTCATGATTACTTAATTAATTTAACTACAACTTTAGAGGATATTGCGAAAGGTGAATCCTTTGAAGATCTTGAGATCAGAAATCTCATTCGTTATTATCTCAACAGTTTTCAAAATTTCTTCGATATTGGCATCACCCGCTTGATAGAGTCTGAAATAGGCATGATATGAAAAAATTGATTTCAAATTCTTTTTTCATGTTGATATTTTTTGGTAGGTTTAGACTTTAATTTTGTCAATAATTCCTCTTAGTTTATATAGGCAAAGCTAGAGTTGGTAGTGTTTAATTACAAACGGTGAGAAAAAAATGCCTAAATTAAACAAGAAGGTTTTAGTTGCATTAGCGATTTTAACCTGCTTGACATATGGGTTAAGCCTTGCTTCAGCCGGAGTAAGCATTCCTGGCTGTGGCGAGAGTTCTCCGTGAGGAGAGCTTAGCTTGCGTCGCTAAGCAATATCATTCTTTTTTTTTATTATTTAAGCAATTTGTAGAATTTTTAGCATTTTAGCCTTTCTGAGATTACCAATTCCAACTATTTGAATTAAAACCAAACTAACAAAAATCATAAAATCTAAATTTTAGCAAAAATTGGTTTATTTCATTATATAGTATCCAATTAAAATGAGATGTGAATAATAAGTGGCAAAGAAAAAGAAAGCCTCACCTGAGCCTGAAATTGACGAAATTCCAGAGGGAAAGGTGGATGAGGAGGGAGATGAAATCTTAGATTTATATGATGAGAAGGATGATTTATCTGATGACGTCATATACGATTTAAAGGAAATCGATGATGAGATGTTAGCTGATGAGTCTGAAGATGAAGAATTTGGAATGGAAGTAGATAATGTAGTCAAGATGCTCAGAGAAGTCAAGTGTAAACCCTGTCCTGGATTAAAGAGCAAACCAGATTGTAAGATCGCTCATGATCATGGATGTCCCAAGCCAGACAAGCCATAAAAAATTATTTTTTGATTATCTAAAGACTTTAATTTCTTACATAATTTTCTTTTTTTATTCATTACGCGTAGTAAGTTTGGTAAGCAATGGTGCTCACAAAAACCAAAAAATATCTTGTATTGATTGCCATTGATTTACTTGTGAGTGCATATATCTGGTATGTGAATGGAGTTATATTTAATAATCGGTTTGAAGTTTGTTTAATCCTCTCTACTACAACTTTTCTTATCATTTACGTTCCTTTTGAGATTTATTGGAGTTTTAGAGATATCTGGGTTGACAGGTGGACCACTCTATATTCGAAGGATCTTGATATAATTAGAAAGGATATTAAACTTAAAGATGGAGTCATAAGTGCTGACTTGATAATGTCCAAAAATGAGGGATTAATTCAATCTAAAAATACGATAATTATTGTATGTCAGGGTTTTTCTGATACAAAAAAATCTCTTCAGTATTTCTATTATCCCTTGGCTTATCAAGGGCACGTGATTTTGACCTATGATGCAAGAGGGATTGGAGAGTCTAAATCTATAGGGCATAGAGCAGATTTTTTAGCTAGAATTGAAGATTTTAAAAGCATTGTAAATTGGGTGATGCATGATAATAAAGAATTGGGTCATTTGCAAATCTATGCGGCAGGTATTAGCATCGGAGCACTTACCGCATTATGCGGAGGATTTACTAAGAAAGAGATTAGTAAAATTTTGGCTATCTCTTCCATTGCCAATTATAGAAAAAGCGTCTCTAGAGCTAATTTGGTCGTGAAGTTCAGCTATCTCATGAAGGGAGTGGACTTGTATCCCGAGGAGGAGCTTAATAAGAAAATTTCTCCCTATTTCATCTTTAAAGAAGCAAAAAAAAACACCACTCCAGAAGAATGGAAGGAACTCCGTGAAAGAATATTCTTAATACACGCAAAAAACGATAAAATCGTGAAATTCTTTAATTTTGAAGACAATTTATCCATGTTAGAATTACCTAAAAGTAATTATCTCGTGTTAAATAAAGGTGGACACATGTTGAAGAAAAATGAGATGAGTTTAGTGGGAACAGCATTAAGATTTTTTAACTCATAGGTCAAAACAGCTTAATCATTTCTGATATGGTTTGCACCACTAATTTAACGCTGCGATTAATTGATTTTAATTTTCTTTGGTAATAATCTGGATATAATTTAGATTTTTCAATTTCTTCAAAAATGTTAAAGAAATGTTTCTGATTCTCAAGTTCCATGGAATAAACGTTAGGTCTTTTGGTAGCATCGTTCATCATTACCAGACACCCATGATCATGATGATGGTCGACGGAAGGATAACTTGTTTCCCATAATGTATCCCGTAATTTTTCATACACGTTCTTAGCTAATTTTTGACAAAAACTTTTGCTTCTCTGGCTGTGGCAAAAATAAAAAGGCAATTTATCTCGATTAGCAACCATATATTCTTGTAATTTTTCATAAATGAGATCTATTTGTTTCATGCTTAGTCTAGCGTGTTTATGATCCGCATCTGATTTGCACTTGTAGAATAAAGGTTTTCGATACCATTTAATTCCATATAGATTCATGATATTCTTTACAATCATTTCCTTAAGCCAGTGATCAAATTTGTAGGTTATTGATTTTTCTTTTAAATTTAAGCTTAGATCCGCCAGATGTTTATAAAGTAGAGAGGTCTCGTGGAAATCAAGAAAGTACATGGATATGTGATCTTTTTTCCAATATTTTTCTAATTGTTGTTTAAGTATTTGTGCTTGTTCAGGAATAGGAAATACTTTGAGTTCCCGTTTCTTATTCTCATATTCTGGAGCAAAAAGTTGTCGCCAGTACCTATTAAGATTAGTTCCATTTTTCAAATAATATCCTGATTTATTATCCATAGAAGGATAAAGAAAACCATGTGGATTCATCAGAGGGAAGAACATTAAGAGTTGATTTTCTTTGATCAGCTCTTTAGTGCTAAATTTGTGCAATTTTAAATTTTCTAGAAATTGCAAAGTACCGAACAATCCATTATATTCATTGTGTTGCGCACCTACGAATATTTTAACATATAACACATCGTCAAGTTCCATGAATTTTGGTATTTTAATTAAAGGAATCAAATCATTATTAATTTTAAAAGACTGATAATGGACAAGGTCTAATTTTCCATAATCCTCTAATTTATTCAATATTTCATTAAAGAGTAAGGATCTATTGTCTACATCCAATAGATTTTTTATGATTTCGGCATCCATTTTAATTTTCGCCAATAATTTGGCTCCAATCGGAGAAGTTAATTATTTTTTCATAATTTTCTGAAATGCTCTTAAACATGACACATCCTATACAAAAGATATTTACAAAATCTTCCAAGGAGAGGTCTAATAATTTTGCATTTTCAGTGGAAAGTCCGCGACCTCTATCAACTTCAATTCGTCCGTCATATCCAGAGAGATTAACGACGAATTCTTGTTTGTCTAAATTACCGCTATATGTCCCCCGAGCAATTCTTGCCAACCCACCGATTGGAATAATTTTCCTTTCTTTTTGAGCCATATATATCCTAAGATCAAAAGTATGCTTTCCCTTCACTTCCCAAGGTGGTATTATGAGGGAGAAGTCTGCCATTTCCTGTATGGTATAGGGATATGGGTTTCTATTTTTCATGAATTTAGCAAAAAATTCCTTTTTACTTTCTTCAATCAAATTTTTTATGTTGGAAGGATCCTCATCTGGAGAAATGGGAATCACGCCAGCACCTCCAGAACCGCCATCGGGTTTGATAATAAAAGGTCTCTTATATCTTTTTATAACGTGTGTAATTTTGTTTATCAATTCTTCCTCATTATAGGCTTTGGTAAATAAGAGATATTTAAGATTGTAATTCTTGAGCATGTCTTTTGCATGATAACTAGCTAAATAGGTCAAGGATTTGTCATCGGTTATTCTAAAAATTGGATTCACGATGATGGTATTAATTTTTCTGAAATCCTCTTTGATTAATCGGGAGAATTCTTCATCATAAAGCCGTCTTGCGATTCCATCTCCAATTAATACGCTAACTCTAACATCATTAATTCTCACCCAGTTGTCGGAGAATGATAAAGAGCTGGATAATTGTTTATAATCAGCGATTAAAAAAATCACATCTTTTTCAAAAGGTTGACTGAAGCTATTGATATTACTTATTTCCACGCTATAGCCCTTTTTATTTAATTTCTTTCTTAGATAGTCTATTAATATAACTTTTTCATGGATTAACCCGTCATTTATGGGAACTCCAACAAGAACAAGGACCTTTTTATCTCCCCGTTTATCATGTTTTATTGCTTGATCAATTGCTTCAAAATACCCATCATAGATTATAGCTTGTTGTTTTTTAGTAAGAATTGAGAGCCCTCGATTGGATCCTCCATTAGTTTCTAACAAGAAGAATTTTTTGCCCTCTGGTTCATCGCAGACCATAAAATCTATACTTCCAGCATAAAAAGTATCAGCAGTATTTAAGAAGTTATCATCATATTTTTCCATTTTTTTTATAGCTTTTTTCCGCACCTTGTCAGCAAATTTATCTTCTTGAGAGGCTCTTAAATCTGAAAATAAAACTAAATCTAATCCTAATGAATTTCCTAGATTCACCAGATCCAAGTCTGAATCGGAAATCTGTTTTGACATCAATGTTACAAACTTAGTTAGCCTATCCTCTTCCATTAGAACCAATTTAAAGTTAATTTAAACGTTAAATTAAATCTATTTTAAAAAAACTAATAAATCTTTTGCTTATCATGGGAGAAATTTGAAGTAATGCGGTCCTCCAATGAGAAATGTTATAAATACAGATATCCTTGGTGGTTTCCTTTGGTGCTTAGTCTTAAACTCCCCAATACTACTTTCTTAATCCTCATCTGCTCTTTATATGTTAAATCTGAGAAAATGAGCATATAATCTTTTTCTACATTGATCGTAAAAAGAAGACCAGGCTTAATTAATTCTGAATTCTCGTCTAATAAAGCAATGATGACGTAATGATACGGCAATTGCATTAAATCATAGGGGTCAATTGGTAATTCTTTAGTAGTTTTAGATTCTGGATCATAATCAATCTTGATGAATTCAATCTTATTTTGTGATAATGGGATTGAAATTTTTCGGTAATCCTCGAGAATTTTTGCGAATTGACTCTGTCTCAAAAACCTCCTCTCGTCCTTGGTTTTTTCGTAAAAAAATTTATTTTCTTCTTCCACTAAAAATAATTTCCTGTCCTTTCTAGATTTTTTAGCAAAATCATGGATAGTTTTTAGCTCTTCGACCGTCTTATCATAGAACATGATAATTACGTCGGGATCCACGGTCTCTATGAAAAACTTTTTATAGACAATTCCTGCTTCTGTTTTAATCCAACCATCAGTATCAATTAAAATGAAGTCGGTTTCTTCATGATTTTTCATGAAAGTTTCTATCAAGTCTACACAATAGTGGGAAATAATAAATTTATTATTTCCTTTAGGAAAAGTTGCTCCAATAAAAAGCGTGTCTTCTGGTTTTACGTCATCACTTACAATGATGGGGCTGTCAATGGAACCAATGGAAATGGTGGTTGGAAGATAAATTATTTGTTGTCCTAAATCAGAATCTAAATATCCACCTTTTAATCCTTCACGATAAAAATTATTAGCTAAATACTTTATGAGAGTTGTCTTACCGCTGCTTATTCCTATGACCATGATTTTTAAGGGAGTGCCTTTTTGTTTCTTCTTTTTGATAATGTCCAATATCGAATCTTTGATATCAATCCATTCGTCTAGGATTGAATTTTCATCAATCAATTTAATGTTTTCCTTGGTATTCGTGTAGATTTCTAATTTTGATGGTTCTAATGCATGGAATGGATAGGTATTGGAACTAGGAACGATCACCACGTTTTCATTTTCAAACTCTGGAGATTCTGATTCAGAGGTACCCTTATCTGGTTTAATTATTTTACCAAACACTTCAACTTGACCTTCTAATAACACGACCCGGGCGGGACCCTTAATTATTAAGGTATTTTCTTTCTTAATTTCTTCAATCATAATGATCTCATTTTATAATAAGTTAAATATAACATGATGCTTATATTATTAATTCATAAACGTGAAGCATGTCTTGAAATCCTAACTTGATAAATAACTGCTCGGCTGCTTCATCCACGTTCTTTTTTAAGGCTAATCTAATTGAATTAATGTGTTGTTTTTTAAAAAAATCAATAATATGATGCATTAACATCTCTCCGATTCCCGCACGTCTTTTTTCTTCTTTTACTATTAGATTAGAGACGTATCCAAATCTATACCCAACGTCTGAATTTCGAATAGAGCATTGTGCCATTCCAAGAACTTCATTATTATTTTTATCAAAAGCAACCATTACTTCACTATTTTCCTTTTTCATATGTTTTTCTAAACTAGTTCTCCATCTCTCTTCATCGAACTGTTTATTTTGAATAATACATAGATTCTTCATTAGCGATGTGATTTCGTCAATATCTCGCTCAGAAAATTCTCGTATTATCATGATGTTTTATTTTTTTAAATTAATAAAACATGAAATTAATTTTTTTTAGAAATTATTTAAATAATATTTATTTTAAATTAAATAAGTAATAAATATTTAATTCATCAAAACTTCCTTATTTCTCACGAGCAATTTTTTTTAAAAAATTTTAAAAGCTCCTTGACGATTAAATCATGATCGGGTATTTCTAATATAGCATGACCGCTATGTTCTAACCATATTTTTTTTTTGGTTGATGAATTGATATTCTCATAAATATAATTCATGCTTTCTCCTTTAATATTTTCATCAAAACGGCCTTGAAAAAGAAGGATTGGAGCTGTGATTGTAGATAATTGAGCTTTTAATTCTTTAATCATTTTATTTATTTTTGATACTATATTAACAGGAATTTTGTCGTAGCCAACCCACTTCCCCCCTGTTTCTTCTCTAAATTTTTCAGATGGAATTGCATGATATTTAATGAAGGGTTTTAAAATCGGCACTAACTTAGGAGCTATACCTTTAAGACCTACCGGAGCGGATATGGTAAATATGCCATTTAAATCATTTCTTTTTGTTGCAAATAGCAAGGTAAGCAATGCTCCTAAAGAATGACCTCCTAAAAATATTTTTTCTGTTTTATTTCTTAAAATATTAAATTCTTTTTCCATGGCACGGTTCCAGTCATCGATTGATGTACGTCGTAGATCCTCTGGTGATGTGCCGATGCCCGGTAATAAAGGAATATGAATGGTATAATCGACCACTTTTCGCAAATCCTCTGCTAATGGTTTTAAATCAGCACACGTACCTCCTCCCCCTCCTGGAATCATTAATATGCCTATTTGATTACCTTCAAAATAAAAAGGACCTGCTCCTGGCATGATCTTTCCTTTTATTTCATTCATCATGACGCTCCTGATTTATATAATTCTGAGTATTATTTATTCATTATTTCAAAACAAGGAATGCATAGTTTCTTGTTATTATATTCTCTTATCCGAGTACTCATTGTAGGATCCCCACAACGGTCACACACTATTGAATCATGTATTTGTGCCATTTGAGGGGGATTAAATGGGACTTTCTCTATCTTGAAGAAGTCTTCAGGATTAGAAGATAATAATTTTTCAATTCGTTTTTCACGGCTTAATTCCCTATCTACAAGGCTACTAGGTTTTAAAGATAATTTGACTGCTTTTTCATTAGTTCTATTATAAAATGTAAAGTTATTTTTCCCATAATCTAAGTGGATTAGATTCCCCTTTCCAAAAGTGGTACCCAGCAAGGCTTGAATTCCATCTACACTGCAATTATCATTTTCTACCACCGCGACGAGCTCCTCATCAATACTGAAGTCATTACCGTGATCTAAAATATATTTTGCCACTAAGACACCAATAGCAACACCTGGACAAGTATGCCCATGAAATTTAACCGCTTTTTTCATCAATTCTCTCGTTTCCAAACCTATTTTCATCATCGTAGTATTTAGTTAAATAAAGTAATTACACAATTTAAATAGTCTCCTAATAATTTATATAATAGGGATGAACGAGAAAAAATTTTTAACAGATGCCATGTTCGGAAAACTAACTCGTTTTTTGCGAATTTTTGGATACGATACGGTATATGCTGATGACTTGAAAGAGACATTTAATGTAAACCCCGTTCCTGATGAATTACTTGCTGAATATGCATTAGAGAATGATCGAATTATTATTACTAGAGATTATCCATTTTATAAAAAAAATAGAGATAGAAGCATTTTTTTAAAAGGAGAAGGGGTTTATAACTATTTGCATCAACTAAAAAATACATTAAACTTAGAATATAATTTTGACATGCCAAAAGCGCGTTGCTCCATTTGTAATTCTGAACTAAGAAAAGTAAAGGATAAAATAGAAATAAAAAATGAAGTAAAGCATGAAACCTACAAGCATTATGAGGACTTCTATAGATGTGTTAATTGTAAAAAAATTTTTTGGAGGGGTACACATATAGAGAAAATCATAAAACAGATAAAAAAGAGAGAGGCCTGATCATTCCTTCTTCTTAAAATGTTTTTCCTTTATTTCATCGAATCTTTTTTTGGTTTTTTCCATATCATCAGTACAATTACCTTTTTGGTACATGGCATATGCTTGGTTCAGTAGCTCTAAGGTTTTTTTATATTCCTTATTTAAATAATGGTTGTCTGCTAGAGAGATAAGATAATCTCCTTTTTTCTTATAAAACTCGATGAATTGTTTTGAGGTATCAATCTTTTTTTCCATGTCTTCATACATCTTTAATATAAATTTAAAATATAATTTATTTAATAGACTCGATAATTATAAAATTATCTAAAACAATATAATTAAATCCTTAAGATAAAAAAGAAGCACATCATAAAAATTTGGGATGGGTAAATCTAATGATAAATTTAGGCATAATTGGTCTTGGTAATATGGGTATGGGTCATTGTCTAGGGTTTGACAGGCTCTCCGATTGCCATGTTTTAGCTGTAGCAGACAATGATGAAAAGAGATTAGAAAATAGTCAAAATTTTTTTAAGAAAAATACACCACGATTGTTTACAGATTATAGAGCACTTTTAAAAATGGAAGAATTACATGCCGTGATTATTGCTACACCTACTTATTTTCATAAACAGATAACGATCGATGCATTAAGAGCTAAAAAAGACGTGTTTTTAGAAAAACCCATTGCTCCGACCATCGAAGAGACTGATGAAATTATTGAAGCAGTCGCAAAGACTGATAGGATTCTTCAAATAGGGCTAGTGTATCGATATTCCAATCTTTATAGAACTATGGCTCATTTAATTGAGGATAAGACGTTTGGAAACGTGATGATGGCATATTGTAAAGAATTTCGGGATAATTTTCCAAGTCCATGGTTTTTTGATGAGACCAAATCAGGAGGAGCAATTTTAGATAAAAACTGTCATCATTTTGACCTTTTTAGTTGGTTTATTCAATCACTTCCTAAAAAGGTGATTGCCTTGGGAGGACAGCATGTTATTAAGTCAGGCCATAAAATTAATTGTTCATACTCTTCTCATCAAGGAAAAACGTTAGAGAAGCCAACCATCGTGGATCATGCAAACGTTTTGGTCGAATATGAAAATGGAGCAAAAGCAAATTTAGGGCTATGCATGTATGAAATTGAGCCCATTGAAGGTCTCGAAATTGGGATCATTGGTGATAATGGTGCGTGGGCATTAGCAAAAAATGATACAAGGCTTGATATTGCAGGAGGTCCAATTGGCATGGAAAGAGAAGTAAAGGTAGATTATTATTCTGATAATGAGAAAGTTGGACATATTGGATGTCAGACTGAACGTCGGGAGTTTTTAGATTGTGTGAAGTTGCGAACACAACCCTATGCAAATCTAGCAATTGGAAGAGAAGCGTGTGTTATTTCAATGGCAGCAGAGAGATCAATTAAAGAGGAACGTGCTGTTTATATTTCAGAATTTCTGAATCCAAAGATTCAACAAATTTTTAAGGAATTGAACTATGTAACACATCCTAAGACCCCAAATACGTTTTCTTTAGAAACATCTGATCTCATTTTAAAACTAAAGAAGGAATTAAGAATTAGAGAAAGGAAATTAAAAAGAGAACTGGATAAGATTAAAGAAGATATTAAAAATCTTTCAAAATGAGAAATTGATCTTAAGATTTTAAAACCGAGGGAATAATTCCATAAATAAGGAGATAATCTAAAATTACTATAGCAGTCATAGCTTCTACCACAACAATAGCTCTAGGGACTATGCATGGATCATGTCTTCCACTAAGCTTAATCTCAGCACTCTTCATTTTTTCTATATTTACTGTTCTTTGAGGTAATCCAATTGTTGCAGTAGGTTTAACCACCACCGCGAATTCAATGGGCATGCCTGTTGAAATACCCCCTATAATACCTCCAGCGTCATTTTTTATCGTTTGAATTTGTCCATCCTTAATTATCCAAGGATCATTATGTTCGGAACCTTTCATAGTAGCTGCCTTGAAACCAGCTCCAAATTCTATACCTTTTATTGCTGGTATGGAAAAGATTGCTTTACTTATATTACCTTCAAGAGAATTGAATATGGGCCCCCCAACTCCTTCCGGAAAATTATTCACGATGCATTTTATGGTGCCCCCAATGGAATCTTTTTCCGATTTTAGATCCTCAATTTTTGTTTCCATTAATTTAGATTTTTCTAGATTCATTGCCCTGACCACAGACTTTTCTCTCAATTCTATTAATTTTTGAATATCATCAATGGTATATTTATTATCATCCACGATATTTCCAATGCTTTTGGTATAGGCAAAAACCATGATATCATGTTTCATTAAGATTTGTTTGGCAATCGCTCCCGCCATTACGAATCCTGCTGTGATTCGTCCTGAAAATCTGCCAGACCCTCTATAATCCGCGAACCCACCATATTTTTTTAGAGCAACATAATCCACCTGAGAAGGACGAAGATATTTTTTAAATTCCTCATATTTTGATGAGTCTACATCCATATTTTCTATTATTAGACATATTGGAGCGCCAGTAGTTTTTTCATTAAAGATTCCTGATAAGACCTTCACTTCATCCAATTCTGAACGAGAGGAGGTCAAACGGGATTGTCCTGGTTTACGTTTATTCAATTCCTCTTGAATAAATTCTAAATCAAGGGTTAATCCTGCTGGAACTCCATCAACAACAATTCCTATGACCTCTCCATGGCTTTCTCCGAACGAAGTTATTTTAAATCTCGTTCCTAATGTATTATCTCCCACGATTATCTCAAATTTTTATTTTAAAATTGCTTTTTTTTTATTTTATTATATAATGTAATTTATCTTTGGATATTTTAAATTGATTATCTTTTAAACTGATTTTAATAATGAGATCAATAAAACAGATGAAAATTGCAAAAATCAGCCTTTTTGCTTTTTTAATGCTTCTTGTTTTTTATGATGCAGCTTTAAAACCTCATGCTTAACTTTTTGTAAGCGCTCTCCTTTTAATGGGTATTGCGTGTAAATAAGAATTCCAATGAACATGACTGACGCAGGAATAAAGCTTATCAAAATGCGAATGCCCAATAGCGCGGATTCTGGTTGTGTAGTTGCCCCCGATTGGAATCCCGTTAAAGAAAAGACGATAGCCATTGTGACATAAGATAATGAAACTGAGCCTTTAACAATGAATGCTTGAATTCCTGAATACATTCCCTCCCTACGAACTCCCGTGATGGTCTCATCCTCATCAATCACATCGGCATAAAGAGTTTGTGGCAATAGTATTACTCCGGCTAATCCTATTCCTAAAATGGCAATGGCAATGATGAACATAATTAAGTTGATAATAAAGAAAAGAATTAAAAAAGAGAGCCCAAAGAGTGCCATAGCCATCATCGTCGCTCGTACTGTTCCCATTTTTTTACTCAATTTATACCAGAGAAGCAGTGAGGGAATCCCGGTAAGAAATATAAAAAGTAGAGATAAGGCAGTTTCTATTTCAGTCATGCCTAATATGTAAGTTGTAAAGAATATAGCGGTGGCTGAGATTATTACATAAGCAATCGTAATGCATAACCACGCGATGGCCACAACTCGAAAAGCTTTATTTTTCATCGTAAACTTAAGAGCTTTGATAAATCCTAATGCTTCCTCTCTATAAAAAATCTCTTTTTCTTTGGTTACTATCGTTGCCGTGAATATGGAAATCCCTATAAGTATGCCTAGAATTATTGCCATGAAAAACCAGGCCATCTTGGGGGAGTATCCCGCTTCTCTAAAAATTCCTACCATGATCAATGACAAGACATATCCTAAAATAAGTCCAATGATATCAAAGAATTCCAAATACCCTGCTATTTCTAAACGTTCATTGATATCAGTAGTCATTTCAGGATATATTGCTCTATAGGAGAGCTGCACCATGGTATATAGCCATTCAAAAACCAGCATGATTATCAAAAAGTAAATAAAAATCATCATCCAATCAACAAAGGGATTCCACCATAGAAGAATGAATGCGATTATCAGAGGTATGGTACCGAATATCATGTAAGGACGCCTTCTGCCCCATCTTGTATTAGTTTTATCTGAAAGGTGTCCCATTATGGGATCATTGAACATATCCCATATTCCTAAGATCCCAAGTGCAATTCCGATCCAAATAGGATCTAAACCAATAATGGAAGCATAAAAGAAAAAAATATAGGTGGAAAAGGTCCAGGTGGCTAAAACAGTACCTAAAAAGCCAAAACTATAGAGAATTTTCGTTTTTTTGGGAAGCATGACCTCCTTTCTGATATCTGACATGAGGAAAAAATTCTCTCCATCCTAATTTTTATAAAATCATTTAATTCACTATTAATCTTCTATACGTGGGTTTAAAAAATTAACTCAAGTTTATTTTGAATTATTAGGAAATATCAGTCGTAAAATTAATTTTACAAAATATTTTAAAAGTTTATTAGAAATTTGGAATTATTAAATATAGTAAAAAGAATATATGAAAATGATATTTCATAATTTCAGGTTCTAAACGATTTTAAGGGTTCTCTCATGAAAGTTGAAATTCGATGTCCCATCTGTTCTAAAATGGGTGTTGTCGAGATTTCTGATGAAGTTTTTAAGAATATTTCGAGGGGACTGTTAGCTGTTAATGTTACCGACAATACCATATGTCCACATTCGTTTAATTTATATATTGATAAAAATTTAAATATAAGAGACTATTTTATAGCAGATATTCAAATTAAAACCCCAGAGATGGTTTTAGATAAAGAATCTGAATCTAGAGTTTCTTCTAGCGCAAAAGATTTTGATCTTGATTTGATTAAAATTACACTTCTTCCTCAAACAATGGCATACATGATTAGGGCTATAAGTTTTGGAAAAAAAATTTGCCTAATTCTCGATGAGGATCATCTCCATAATCATATAATAAAATTTTTGGAGTTCATAACACAGAATTCTTTTAATTTTATGTACAAACTGATAACCAGACAAGAATATAAAAATCAAAAAAAAGAATTTTCTGATTATCTAGTTTTAGAAAATAATAAGATCATAAAAGATAAGGAGAAGATATTGGATCCCAAATCAATGGTCATAGAAAGAAAAATAACACAAAAATTTTTTGCAGAGTATGATTCTGATTCTAGTTTAATGGGGCTTAAAAACGAAATTCAAAAATTATCCATATTATCTACTTCAATAGGGCAATTTATAAAAAACTCTAAAGAAAAGAAAAAAATTGATATCATAAAAATAACAAATCATTTAGAAGAATTATATAATTTTAAGATTTCCACGATTTATACAGATTATTTACTATTAATCGTGGAAAAATATCACGGTATTCCTATCCCTAAATCATTGAAAAACGTTTCTAAGTTATTATCAGGAATATCACTTTTTTAGATTATCAGAAATCTGTTTTTTAAGCGTGAAAAATATTAAAATTTAAAATTTCTTTTAACTAATTAATGTCTCAGATTAAAATAAATCCCATCGCGAGATTAAATGGTGAGATCATCGCATCTCCTTCAAAGAGCTATTCGCATAGAGCTTTTATTGCTGCTAGTTTAGCTGACGGTGTTTCAGTGATTAAAAATCCATTGACTTCGGGTGATGTGAAGACAACAATCGATATATTAAGACAATTAGGAACCAAAATAATAGAAAAATCCCATGATTCATTCATCATTGAAAAAGGGGATCATTCATATAAAAGTCCGGAAAATATTATAGATTGTAAGAATTCAGGAACATCTTTACGATTATTTAGTGCTTTAAGCCTTTTAGTTAAAGGAGGATTGACTTTTACTGGAGAATTCTTAAGAAGACAACGTCCTATAATACAGTTATTGGAATCCTTGAAAAGTTTGGGTGCTCATTATGTAATTAACGAGAATTCATTACATGTAGAAAGAATAAACATAAAATGTGATCTAATTAAAATCCAAGGAGATGTAAGTTCACAATTCATTACCGCTTTATTATTTTTGAGTCCTTTAATTAAATGTGAAAACAATAAGGGAATAGAGATTGAAATAACGAGCCCTCTTATTTCTTATCCCTATATTAAAATTACCATGGAAGTGTTATCTTCATTTGGAATTAATATCCGAGAAAAATTAAATGAGGATAAAATGGGAAAATATATAATCGCGCCTGGTCAGAAATTTAGACCTCAGATATATGATATTCCCGGGGATTTCTCTTCGGCTGCATTTTTAATAGGGGCGACATGCATGACACCTAAGAGTTCCCAGATTATTATTAAAAATCTGAACATGAAGGATGCTCAAGGAGATAAAAGGATAATTGAAATATTACAGCAAATGGGGGCAAAAATTCAAACCCTAAATGAAAATGAAGTTCAAGTAAATGGTAATCTCTCAAAGTATCCTTTAAAGGGTACAATGATAGATTGTGAGGATATTCCCGATCTTTTTCCATTATTATGTGTTGTTGGAGCTGTCGCTAATGGGAAGACAACTCTTTATAATGCTACTAATTTGAGAAGAAAGGAGAGTGATAGAATATCTATTATGGTTAGAGAATTAGAAAAGAAAGGCGTGAGGGTCAAGGAAAAGCAGGATAAATTGACAATCTTCCATAGCGAATTAAAAGGCTCGGAAATAGACCATGAAGGAGATCATAGAATAGCCATGGCTTGTTCTATAGCCTCTTTGTTTTCAGACTCTCCGTCAACAATGAGAAATGTAGAAGTTGTTGGGGATTCTTATCCTAAATTTTTTGAAGATTTAAGAATTTTGGGAGCTAATATGACATTAGATTAATACGATTAGTTTTTTGTATATTATGGCAAAAGGGAATCTTATCGAAATGATTTTTGCCTTCGAGCTCTTGCTTTTGGTCCTCCGAATTTTTTGGGCTCAGTTCTTCTTGAATCTCCACTTAGCAACGAATCGTCATATTCTCTAAAAGCCTTCTCTATTGCTTTAGTACCTAAAAATTTATTAATCAATTTTGCAATTGCGATTCTGACAGCATCAGTTTGACCCATTTTACCTCCTCCCTTGACGACTATGCTTATATCAGATTTCTCTAGTTTTGGGTGTTTAGCTACTTCTAAAACTTCTTGTATCCGATATCTTGCGATTTCGGGTTGATATAAATGTAATGGGATGTTGTTAATCTTTACTTGGCCTTTTGCTGGAAAATTCAATACCGCTCTTGCTATGGCAGATTTTCTTTTTCCAGATGATTGTATGGTTTTCGTTTTTTCAGACATTTAACTAAGCCTCAATTTTTCGTTTTTTCCAACCAACTCTAAGGCACAAATTCTCTAAGGTGATATATTTATTATAATAAGATAAACGAGTTTTATCTGTTTTTGGAATATCAGTGGGTATGAGATTTTGATACCTTTTTTTAAAGCGTTCTGGTATATCCTCGATATAGACATGAACACGTTTTAATGCTTCCTTGCCCCGAAGTTTTTTTCTGGGAAGCATTTTTTTAATGATGGTTCTCATAACTGTATCTGGTCTTCTAGGCCAAAATGGCCCCCTTTTGGGATTTGTCGCAGTAGAAACATTTAGTTTTTTTAAATAATTTTCATGAATGTTTTGTTTTGATCCACTAATGATCGCATCTTTGGCATTAACAATAACGATTTTCTCTCCAAGTAAGGCTTTTTTAGCAATATAACTACACAAGCGCCCTAATATCTTATCTTTTGCGTCAATTAATAAATAATCGTTCATGATTTCAATAACTTTTTTTTTATTGGTTTTAATAGAATATTTTAACCTGATCTCCTTGGGGATTTTTTTCTAATAATTCCTCGATAGTCATGAGCTTACTTCCCGAGGCATTTATTTTCATTTTTGCTGATTTTGACGCAGTTAAGCATGCGATTGTAAGCTTATGGTCTAAATCACCTATCCCTAAAACCTTGCCCGGAACCACTATCACGTCGTTATCTTTGGTCTTCTTATTGATACGGTATAAATTTGCCTCAATTCTATCCTTTCTGCGGCCCGATAGTTTTTTCGAAACCTTTCTCCAAATTCTTCTCTTGGTTTTACGCAAATCTCTTATCAATTTTCTATTGTAATAATTTGAAGGACCAGTAATCTTATGAGACATTGGTTTATTTAAACATGTGATAATTTAATAATTTTTTGATAAAATAAAGCCATGTGTTGAACGTTAATTTTTTCTAAAATTTTCTATTTTGAAAGTGATCATGAAGCAGTTTTTACTCTATTATTTAGTATTCAAGTTCCTCTAATTTCGTGATAAATTCATTTACTTTTTCTAAAAAAATCTCAAATGTTTTTTCAATAAGATCGTTAAATGGAAGCACGCCATCACTTTCTAGAGTAAAGATGTATTTATTTATCTCCCAACTAACGTGAATTTTATTTTCAGAATTATTCTCGCAGGCCTTGCATAGAGTACACTTTTGCCAATAATCTTCTTTTAATTTAAGTTTATTATTAGCAATCTCGAATAATTTTTCCGGACATAACTTCACGATCAGTTCCATTTCCTCTTTATCTTTTATTTTACTTTCGTCAAATTCAATTAGAGGATAATATCTAAATGAAGCATTCGAAACGGCCGACCATTTAACATGATCCTTTGCCCTTCCTAATACAGCATAGGCTTCAAAAATGATGGAAGAATCCTTATCAATTTTAACAATTGGGATTTTATCATCTACAGGTACGATTTCGGGATCATTAGAGTTTAGATCTCCTGAATAAACAACTAATGGTTTATTTGTATCGTTAACAATTTCACACGTGAGAGAAACTTGACATAGAGGACATCCATATCCTCCACAAGATTCACAATATTGGGGTAAATTATATTTTTCAAGATTTGTCTTTAAAGGTATTAAGCCTAATCTGTGAGCTACAATTTCATCATAAAGGGGGGAATCATTTTTTAATAATATAACTTCATCTATAGCAAAAGCAGGAACCTCTGATAAGATAATCCTACGAATGGCGTTCACCATTTCAGTAGAGATCCCTGAAATAACAAATCTTAATTTATTTTCACTCTTTTCTAATATCTCGATTTCCATGATGAGTAATCAATATCTCTGCCTTTTTAAATAAATATGAAATAAATAAACTTCAAAAACACAAAATTTTTTGATAATCAGATTATTTTGTTAAAATACATTCTAAAAAATAAGTTTTTCTGTTTCTAAGATTTAAACATCAAAAAAGATTAATAAAATTTTAAATATTCATATGCTTGATTTGGAGATTGAAAGCAATATTTTACTTCGTTAAAATTTTTTCTGAACTCAGCAATATCGTCTTTAACTTTCTTAGGTTCTTTTTTATCAATTATTAATTGCTTAAAATATTCTGCAATTTGTTGCATTTCGCTTTTTCCCATACCTAATCGCGTGACTTCAGCAGTACCGAGACGTAACCCTCCTGGGTTCATATAGTGACGAGGTTTTGCGGTTCCTTTATCTTTTCCAGGACCGCTTGCTCCCCGAATATCCCACGGCAATAAGTTTCTATTTATGATGATATTGGCTTTTTCTAAAATTCTCTCAATATCTCCTCCTAAACCCATAGTATGTTCAAAGTTGGTGATGTCCACGACTATTTGATGTGATTCGGTGAAACCAAGATGTTCACATAGAACATTAAATCCTAAATCGTGAAGTGCTTGGGCAAACGCTTTTGCGTTTTCTATTACCTTTTTATGATAATCCTTCCCAAATTCAAGCATTTCTACAAGAGCTACTGCTAATCCCGCTATGTTATGGAGATGATGGTTAGAAAAGAGTGCAGGAAATGCAGCATTTTTCAAAACTTCTACCAATTCCTCTTTATCAGCTAAAACTGCTCCCGTTTGTGGTCCTGGAAGGGTTTTATGGCATGATAATGAGAGGGCATCAGCACCTTCTCTTAAAGGATCTTGAAAATATCCTGAACCTATCAGACCTGCCACGTGTGCTGCATCATAACCTATAGCAGCACCAACTTCTTTGGCAACATCACTTAATTCCTTTACAGGGTGTGGGAATAGAAAAACTGATGCTCCGAATAAAATCATTTCGGGTTCAAATTCTCTTATTATTTTTGCTGAAGCATCAGGATCAATATTCATGTTTTCTTCGTCGAAGGAAAGGTATTGCACTTCTAAACCACGAACAGTACCAGCAGTACCATATATTAATCGTCCAGAAGATGCTTTATAAGGCGCGTGCGAGATATGTCCTCCTTTAGGTATTGCCAAACAACATAATTTTCCATTATTCCTCGAAGTGAAAGCATTGTATAAAACTAAATTTGCCATTACCCCTGAAATAGGGCGTACATCAGCAAAATAACAATTAAAGTATTCTTTTGCTAAGTCCATGCACATTTGTTCAATCTTGTCTATATATTTACAACCCGCATATACTCTTTGTCCAACCCATCCCTCAGCATATCTATGAGAAAAATCACAAACAATTGCTTCATTAACAGCGGGACTTGTAACATTTTCAGATGCTATAAGAGGAATCGCATGGCTAATTTCATCATGATGTTCCATTAAAATTGAGCGTATCTCTGCTAATTTTTTGTTCAATTTGAATCAATTCTTTAATTTTACCAATATTGAATTAGAAAATAAAAACTATAATTAAAAATTTTTTAATAATGGATAAATTCTTCCATGGATTTAGAGTAATTTTATTGAGAGGATGAAGTCTTTCATTAGTAAAATCAAGCTACCGATCGAGGATCAGAAATACATGAAAAAATCATCCTTTATTTTGTTCTAAAATAAGTCTTGCTTCAAAAAGATTTAATTTCTTGCCCGCTTTTTGTTTTTCTAAAGCAGTTGCTAATTTATCTTGCTTCATTTTTTCTAATAATTCCTTTTCTTTATTAGATTGCCTATATCGCGATTTTTTCTTTTTGGGTTTGCCTCGCTTATATTCCGGTTTATAAAATCCTTTTTTTCTTTCATATTTTTTTTTCTGTTTCATTGAATTCAAAAATTTTTCATGATATTTGTCAGCGGACTTTTTATTTTCGATAAGTGCCTCCTCCACACTTTTCTTCTCTTCTTTTAAATCATTAGCCTTTTGATAAAGTTCCAGCATTTTGGAATGATTTTGCTGACTCTTGTTTGACCATTTATTCATTTGTTCATAAATTTTATTAAGATTTATCTTTACAATTTCGATTTTTCTTCCTAATTTATAGTAACCCTCATTTTTTTGATCGATTATTTGCTTTTGTTTCTCTTCTTCTAAATCTCTGATTTTATCAATGATGTCATTTTCTTCTGTTATATCTAAATTTTCAGTTGCAATTATCCTTTCTAAATTTTCAATTTTTCGATCGATTTGCTTAATCGAAATAAAATGTTTAGACGAATCTTTATCTCTTGCTTGCCTCTGGATTTTTTTCTTCTCTTCAATTAAACTTTCCAAGAGTCTCTTATATTCTATTTTTTTATTCTTTAATGCTTTGACCTTTTTATTCCAATAATCACGTTTTTTCTTATAGACATCCCTAGCAGTCTTTAATGCTTTATTGATCTCAGATTCTATTTCCTGAAGATTGTTGATGTAATCTTTAGTTTTTTTGTTTAGTTCATCTCTCTTATTTCTATAATCATTAATGTCA
Source organism: Promethearchaeota archaeon (assembly GCA_004524425.1). The sequence continues at coordinate 4,936 of SDNN01000001.1, read as the reverse complement.
TTTTGAAGGTCTTTATAAGAGCGACTTGAATTATTGACTTTATGCTTACTCATGAGTAAGTCCAGTAAGAGTATTTTTAGAATGGGCTTTTGCAAATATAATTCACTATTTTTTTTATATCTTTTGAATTTATTTCAGTTTTCATTTGAAGACAATCAATTCCCACTATTTTCTAAATCCTATAACAAATGTTTTAATAGTTAAACAAATATAAGAAATAATGAAAGAACACATAAAACATGGAAACATGGAACAAGAAGTAATAAAAGAAAATGATTTAATTTTTTTGATATTGGATAATCGGAGAAGATGGTTAGTCCAAGTAAAATCAGGTGAAAGCTTTCATACCCACAAGGGAACAATTGATTTCGATGAAATTATTGGTAAGCATTTTGGAACATGTGTTTTCTCTAAACCGCATGAAAGTCAAGGATATAAATTTTATATTTTTAAACCTTTACCTTCTGATTACATTCTTCACATGGCGAGAAAGACACAGATTATTTATCCTAAAGATGCTGGTTTAATTCTTCTCTATTCTGGTATTGGTCCTGGAAGTATCGTTATTGAGGCTGGCTGTGGTTCTGGGGCTTTGAGTTGTATTTTAGGAAATTTCATAAGACCCATGGGACATTTATATTCTTATGATGTAAGAGATAAATCATTAAAAAGAGCTAGAAAGAATGTTCTGAGGGCAAACTTACAAGATTACATCAGTATTACACGCGCTGACATCATAAATGATGATTTGGATCATGAGAACGTAGATTCTATAGTATTGGATATGGCAATGCCATGGGAAGCAATTAAAAAAGTAAGGAGGTATTTAAAATTTAGTGGAACATTGGCGTCTTTTTCACCTACGATAGAGCAAGTTAAAAAGACTAACTTTGCATTAAAAGAGAATGATTTTCATGAAATACATACCTATGAGCTATTGATGAGAAATATTCAAGTAAAAGAGAATGCCACTCGTCCGGAGTTTCGAATGATAGGACATTCCGGCTATTTAACTTTTGCCCGAAAGGTTAAAGATATTAAGAATCCTTATCGTGAAAAAATTCCTAAAAAACCAGAATTTATTGATCTTAATGACATGCCATTAAGATGATAAGTCCCTGTAAGGTTTTTTCTCAATCAGGATAAGATCAAAAGACATGATACGCGAGCTAAAAGCCTTTTAATTGCGTTCCCGTCTTGAATTCTTTTTTCTTCTTAAATCTTTTAGTTTTAAAATAATGTTTTTTTCTTTCAGAAAGAATTTCAATATATTTTCTTAATAATTCTTCGACTAATTCTCTTGTAGCCTTATCCCTGGTTATTTCACGAGGATTATTAAGGTATGGTAAGATTTCTTTATTTTTGGAATCTTCAGGTAATCCTAAATTAACAATAGGTATGTGATAGGAATGCAGGAACCATCCTTTTCTGCTCTCCTCATGAGCAATAATTTTCAAAACATTAGACTCTTCTTTTTTGATTTTAAAATCAATTAAATTTCTTCCCGGTCTGATACTAATTGAAGCATATAAAGGAAGCTTGTTCTTGGAATCATGGATTTTATTATAAAATTCTTTTATTCGTTTTTCTGCCATTTTCTTTTTTCAGTCTGTTTTAATTGTTTAGCATTTTTGAAATAAATCAATAAAAAGTATAAATTAAAACTATAAAAAAAATTTATGGAAAAACGTCATTTCACGGCATCTTGGAGAAATTTAGTTTTCATGAGTGGATCCTAGGTTAATATCCACTTAAAATGAATAGTTGTTTAAAGGATAATTTACTTTCATAACTACTAATGACAGTAAGTATTAAAAATTTTAAAATAAAGACGAAGGCATATTGCGAAGTAATAGATATTACTAGCCAAGTTCAAGATGCTTTAAGAGATAGTGGAATAAATGATGGAATAGTAAATGTTCATGTTGCAGGATCTACCGGCGCCATATCAACCACGGAGTACGAACCAGGTCTAGTCAAGCAGGATATCGAAGATTTGCTTGAAAAATTAATACCATATGACAAAAATTATGCTCATCACAAAACTTGGCATGATCATAATGGAGCAGGACATTTAAGAAGTTTTCTCATTAAAACTTCTCAGACTTTTCCATTTCAAAATTCTAAATTAATATTAGGGACGTGGCAACAGATTATTTTTATCGAATGTGATGAAAAACCGAGATCAAGAACTATATACTGCACCATAATAGGAGATAGTTAAAAAAACCGAATTTCAATTTTTACTGGTGTGGTCCTTTATTAACTCATCCAATTCATTTAAAATGACCTTGTAAATATCTCTTCGTCTCTTCGATTCAAAATTATTACGCAAAATTATCAAGGTTTCCTTTTTATTTATCTTGTAATTCAATTCTTTCAATTTTTGATGAAACTCGGGTAGCTTGGTATAAAATCCATATTTTTTGCATATTTGATAATTCAAATTCTTCAAAAAATCATTTTCCACTTTTGCATTTAATTCAATCTCAATCAAACTGCTCATCAATTTTAACGATTATTTCAATTAAATAATGTATGAGGAGCGGGATTAATAAAATAGAATATGATTAAGAAGTCATACTAAAATAGACCTTAATAACATTTAGGAATATATGATGCATTAATGATAATTTGATTTTCATCAATATAAAGTCATAAAGAATAGAGGTTCAAAATAGAGGATAATTTTAAGTCTAAAATAGAATATTTATTTGTTTGGTTTTCAATAATATTTTAATAAAAAATTGACATTATAATTATAATCTTATAAATCATTCATCACCATAAGCAAATCGAAGATAGTTCAATGAAAAATGCATATAAAATTATTATAAGCGGATTAGATTATGCAGGAAAAACAAGCATTTTAACGGCCCTGGATAAGAAATATAATTTTCAAAAGGAAATCACGGAATTAAAACCTACCATAAAGGTAGAATATCATCAATTTAATTTTCTCGGAAATCTAGTCTTCATGTGGGATATGGGCGGGCAAGAAAGATATAGAAAGATTTATAAAGAGAGAAAGGAAATTTATTTTGCTGGCACTGATCTATTGGTATATGTAATCGATATTCAAGACGATAAGAGATTTTTAGAATCTCTTTCATATTTGAAAGACATTTTAATTTTTTTTCAAGAGAATCAAGAAGACGTGCCCATAATCATAAGTTTTCATAAGTATGATCCTGGAATCCGCGATAGTGCTGAAATACTCTTAAATATTAATAAATTAAAAGATCAAATTTCAGAGAACTTTCAAGAATTTAAAATATTATTTCAACAGAGTTCCATCTATGACATTATTTCCATCGTTCAATTGATATCATATGGGCTTTCTGTGTTTGATGAGGCATTTTTCGATCTTTCAGAGTTAATGGAAGAATATTTAACAGAAATTTTTAATTGTACCTCCTTGATTCTTTTTGATGAGAATGGCATCATCATTAGCGAATTTTATAGCGATAATATTGGACCAGAAATTTATGTAGAGCTCATAGATTCAATAAAAGAGCATATATTTGTATTAAAAAGAATGAAGGAGGAATCTTTCAAGGAAGATTATAATTTCTTTTCCCTTGAAAACAAATTACTTTCATATTTACATAAAATTAATATAGAGAATCAGAGTTTTTTTATTTCGGCTGTAATTGAAGAAAATAATAAAGAGAAATTATTAGATAAACTACCTGATTTAGTTGAAGAATCTTCAAAAATTTTAGAATCCATATTATTATAAAAATGCAGTAAAAGATGCCCAATCAAGAAGAGATTTTATATTAATTATAAGGGATTAAGTTTAATCTACTTTTAAAATCTCTCTTGATTTATCAATATACTTTTCCTTTTTTCTCCGATGATTTTCGATGAATTTTATTACTCTTTCGATACACTGCTTCTTATGTTCTCCACATAAAAGTTCTCCATTTACACATCTCATAAATTCATCAGATAATTTATCATCATCTTTCTCAAAATGATACATCAATATCTTGTATATCATGCATTTGTTAGGTTCTCCTCCCAATTCTTGTTGTTCTTTTTTGTTCCGACGACCTCCAGTTAAAGCCCCCTTGATTTTTTTCGTTATGGATTCAAGAGGTTCGTTGAATGTAAAATAACTGTTTGGATTTCTCTTTGACATTTTATCAGTTCCGTCTAATCCTGCAAGCAATTTGTGATAAGTCGCTCCTGGAAGGAAGAATTTCTCTTCATTATAATATCTACGCGTGAGATCTCTTGTTAAACGAATGTGCGGATCTTGATCTATACCCACTGGAACCACGGTTGGTTGGGCACCATCCATTATTTGAGGTAAAATAATATCCCCTACTTGTATTAAAGCTGCTAAATATAATCCAAAGGTCTTTTCACCGTAGATTGCATTTAACATGTTTTGGGTAACTAATCTACTAACTTTAAATAACACGTCCTTAATGATAGGTTCTCTTGATTGCCTCCAGATATATGCTTTTTTAGGAGATGGATCTAATCCTAAGGCTAATATATCGGCTAAATTATCAACGGCAGTTTCCTCTGCCTTTTCATAAGGAATCCCATTATCTTCCCAAGATTCTATATCTGCTATACAATAATAGGCTTTACCTCCCATTTTCTGGAATTCTACTATCTCTAAGGCAGTGGTTAATGTTCCAAGATGAAACGGTCCAGATGGTTTTATTCCGCTCATAACTGCCCAGTTCTGTTTTTTTTCAATCGCTTTAAAAATATTTTCTAGGTCTCGATGTCCAAAAATGATCTTTCGCCGAAGAAACCTATTATCAAGAAATTTTTGCCTTACAACTTCGGAAACTTCTTCGATTCCAAATTCTTTTATTAATCTGATATAATCCTCTTCCAAAATGTTAGATGAACTCCAAGGATCTATTTTAAAACCATCGGACATGATAATCTATTTTCTTTTTGTTTTTAC
>SDNN01000216.1 GCA_004524425.1 Promethearchaeota archaeon | reverse complement strand
GAGGCGTTCGCAATGAATTTGATTGCTTTTATGGCACCACTCGCAAAGCAATTTCTACTATGAGCTTGATGCTTGAATTCAATTCGTTCTCCAGAACCAGCATATAGAACAAGATGATCTCCCACAATATCTCCTGCTCGAAGGCAATGGATTCCGATTTCATTTTTTGCACCTTTTTTCCTTAGAAATGACCCCCTTGGACGTCCATATTTTATAACTTCATCTATTTTAACTCCAAGAGCATCACAGATTGTCTTTGCTATAGTGAGACTCGTTCCTGAATAATTATCCCTTTTCCTATGATGATGAGCTTCAAGAATCTCGATATCCCAGTCTTCTAAATACGGGGTTAAAATGGAAATCATTTTGAAAAATATATTAACTCCGGTTGCCATGTTGGAAGAGATCACAGCAGGAGATTTATTTTTAATTACCAGTCTTTCAAATTCATCAAGAAAACCTTGGCTTAAGCCTGTAGTGCCAATCACGCATTTAATTTGATTTTTAACGCATATCATGCTGTTTTTTTCAGTTGCTTCAGCAATCGAAAAATCCACGGCCACATCTGGCTTAGTTTCATCAATGATTGATTGTAGATCATTCACATCTCTTATTTCAAGGCTTTTTGGATCTTGTGTTGCGGTTAAAATTCCTAATTTGGTTCCTATGTCGTGTACGTCACAGGCTGCAATGACCTCTATGTTTGAATCATTTAAAGCTAAAGTACTTATCAATTTACCCATGGAGCCTGCTGCTCCCAAAATTAATAATTTAATTATAATAATCACCCATAAAAATGATCTTGATTACATTAAATTCATTTTTTCCAAGACTTTCTTTATCTTGTTTTGGTTTTCTTCCAGGGGTGGTGTTAATGGTAAGCGCATCCTTTTGTTCATTATACCCATGAGTTCTGCTGCATATTTCACTGGACCAGGATTGGTTTCTACAAATAATACCTTGAATAAGTCATATAATTCAAGTTGCATTTTTCTGGCTTTTTGCCAATTTCCATCGAGCATGGTAGAAGTGAATTCAAAAATTTTCGAAGGAACAATATTGGCAGCCACGCTTATGACACCCAATCCTCCTAATGCCATTAAATGATAAGTGATTCCATCATCTCCACTTAGGACAATGAAATCGTCTGGCGTGTTCTTTATAATTTGAGTTATCTGGTCAATATCACCGCTAGCCTCTTTTATTCCAACGATATTATCTTTTTTGTTAGCCAATTTAACCACCGTGTCTACATCGAGATTTCTGACCGTGCGACTTGGTACGTTATATAAAATGATGGGAATGGAGACCGCATCAGCAATCGCAGAAAAGTGATCAATTAAAGAATGTTGAACGGGTTTATTATAATAGGGAACTACCACCAGGCATCCATCCGCGCCAGCTTTTTCAGCATATTGCGACAAGGAAATAGCCTCTTTCGTGGAATTGCTTCCCGTTCCGGCTAATACAAAAGGATTTTTTCCACTTTTTTTAGCTTCTTCTACGGTAATATCTATTGCTACATGATGTTCATCATGAGATAAGGTGGCACTCTCGCCAGTAGTGCCCATGGTTAATGGATGGCAACCATTATCTATTTGAAATCGAATAAATTCGCGATATTTTGTCTCATCTATGGTAAAATCTTCATTAAATGGTGTTATCATCGCAGTGATAACATTTTTTAGTTTATCTACTTTTGACATGTAAAATTCATCCATAAAAATTACTCTATTGATTAAAACATTATTTGTATAATATCCTTTATAAGCCTTATTGAAATACCTTTGATATCTTAAAAATCCCGATGAGATTTTGCAGATTTTAAATGATTATTTATAATTTCTGAGCTTATTGTAAAAAAAGAATTAATAAAGAAATTAAACTTAGGTTTTCATTTTTTCTCTTCTTCTATCTTCTTTTTGATCAAAAAACCCATTTTACTCTGCAATCCAAATAACGGGATAAATCCATAACTCAGCTTTTGATTAAAAGAACTTTTCGTGTCATAGGTCGCCAGATTTAAATCATATATTCCATAAGGAGATTCCCTCGCTACTACTTCAGCGCTTCCTTTAAAAAGTTTTACCTTTGCGCTTCCTGTAACCTTTTTGTTAACTTCATCAATGAATGCTTCCAACGCGTCCCTTAAAGGGTCGACCCATAATCCTTCATAGGCAAGTTCCGTCCATCTTTGATCCACTATTGATTTAAAAGAATTCTCATGTTTTGTTGATACATACTTTTCCAAGTCTTTATGAGCTTTGATCAGGATTAAAGCAGCTGGTACTTCATACGTTTCTCTGGATTTTAATCCAATTGCTCTGTCCTCCATGTGTTCGATCCTGCCTATTCCATGCTTGCATCCTATATCATGTAGTTCTCGTATTAAATCAACGCCATTCATTTTCTCTCCATTAATTCCAACGGGTATGCCTTCGTCAAAATTTATGGTAATATATTCGGGAATATCGGGTGCCTCCTCGGGTTTAATAGTCCATTCCCTTGCATCCTCAGGAGGTTCTACACTTGGGTTTTCTAGGATATCACATTCAGCGCTTCTTCCAAATAGATTTTCGTCTGTACTGTATTTTTTATTTTGATTTGAAATTGGAATCCCATGTTGTTGTGCATATTTTATTTCCTCATCGCGTCCCATATTCCATTCAATCAATGGTTGGAGTACTTCTATTTCGGGATCATAGGCTTCTGCTGTGACATTTATGCGGATTTGATCATTCCCTTTACCGGTACATCCATGAGCAACCGCAGAAATCCCCTCACTTTTTGCTATTTTTATGGCTTCAATAGCGATTAATGGTCTACCAACAGCAGTACTTAATGGATATATTCCTTGATAAAGTCCATTTGCCTTAATGGTCGGAAAAATGTACTCTTTCACGAATCTCTCTTTTAAATCAACAGTAAAATGTTTAACAGCACCAAGTTTCTTAGCTTTATCTTCAATTTCCTTAAATCTTGAAGGATCTGCAAATTCTTGCCCTAAATCCGCTGTAAATGTATAGATCTTGGCATTGTAGGTCTCTTGGAGCCATGTTATCATGCAGGAAGTGTCTGATCATATATACATCGATTGTATATATTCTAATCCTCCCGAATACATGAGCAATATTTTATCATAAGTTTGTTTAGTTGGTCCTATTTTACTCATTTTCCTCATTGTTTTTTTTTATTTTATTAAGGAAGAAATTAAATTTATCTTTTCTTGTTGTATTAAGTTAAGAATTCAAAAATAAAAATATTCATTATAAAACCCATTTAAAACAAATATCTGCCTTAAAACTCATATTTTCAATTGTGATAAATGTTTGATTAGGTAAAAGATTAAATATAAAATTTTTTACTTTTTCTTCATACAAATTAATGTCAAAAAAAATTTAGGTATAATAAAATCAACGGGCGTTTTTGTTTCTAAATGACTGAGATAGAAAGAAATTCGGAATTATCTGAAGGAATTTTAAAAGATATATTTAGCATTCTTCCTTGTCCCATTTATATATGGAAAAGTAAAAATGAGGATTTCATTCTATCCACATGTAACAATGCTGCTGAACAACTTTCCCAAGGCAAAACTAAAAATTTACTTGGAGTCAAGTCAACTGAATTATTTAAAGAAAATCCTGAAATTATAGAAGATTTACATCGTTGTTTTAATCAAAAAATTAACTTTTCAAAAGATATAAGTGCTAAATTTAAATTTTTAGACAAAGATTTATATTTTAATGTCGATTACTTTTACATTGCTCCCGATTTTGTCTTGTTAAATGCCCATAACATCACGGAACAAAAAACTCTTCAAGAAATTTTGAGCAAAGCTGAAAGAGAAAAGTCAATTATTTTAAATAGTGCAAGAGAATTAATTTCCTATCAAGATAAAGATTTAAAAATCATATGGGCTAATAAAGCTGGAGCAGAGTCAGTTAACATGAAACTTGAAGAGCTTATAGGGCGTCATTGTTATGAAATTTGGCCGAGAAGAAATGAACCTTGTGAAAATTGTCCAGTCTCAAGATCAATGAAGACTGGATTACCTGAAAAAGGAGAACAGCAAACTCCTGATGGAAGATATTGGTCCATCAGTGGTAACCCTGTAAAAGACGAGAATGGAAATGTCTTAGGAGCCGTGGAAATCACCACTGAAATCACGGAATTAAAACTAAGTCAAAATAAATTAAAAGAAAGTGAAAAACGATATCGTGAAGCGTATAATCGCTTGAATCTTTACAAGGATTTGTTTACCCATGATGTGAATAATGTATTTCAAAACATCCTGTCATCAAATGAACTAATAATGCTTTATTCGAATAATCCAGAAAAACTTCAAGATTTTGTCGAAGTAGCAAATCTCATCAAGGAACAAGTCATTAGAGGGGCAAAACTAGTATCTAATGTTCAATTATTGTCGAATTTAGAAGAAGAAACCATATCTTTATACCCTATTGAATTGTTCAAGGTCCTAAAAGATATCATTAAAAAAGTGAAAACCAGCCATTTATCAAATGAAATTCAAATTAATATTGAATCTGAACAAGAACAATACAAGGTCATAGCGAACGAACTTTTATCTGAAATTTTTGAAAATATTTTGACCAATTCGATTAAGCACAACAAGAATTCGGTAATTGATATTTTAATAAAAATCTCCAAAAATGGAAAAAATGTAAAACTTGAATTCGTTGATAATGGAATTGGAATACCAGATTCCATGAAGGAGGTAATTTTTGAAAGAGAATTAAATAGGGATAAAAG
>SDNN01000040.1 GCA_004524425.1 Promethearchaeota archaeon | reverse complement strand
TAAAGCCATGTAGGTCGATTACGACACATTTTCCAAATTTTGAAATGCATTTTTTATAGAGCTTATCAAGTTTCTTGTGATAATATTCATGTAGCTTTTTAGCTTTTCTGGAAGATTGATTTAAAGCGGAATCAGATCTTGAAGGACGATTGAAATCAACTTTACTTCGATGTATTCTGCCCAAGATATAATATACATTTATTTTTTTATCTTTAAGAATTTTTATTATTTTTTTAGCTATTTGATACTTGTTTTTATCCGCTTTATTAGAACCTATTAGTTTATTGGGTATTTTTGTTGGCTTTAAAAAACCCCCGTGAGGACAGGAAATGATAATTGGTACTGACCCCTTGCCAATTTCAATATATTTTCGGTATCGGCGTATTATCAATTAAATCTCCAAAGATTTATTCTAAAAAAGTATAAATCAATATAATTTAAAAAGTGAAGGATTCATTCTAATGAAGTACGTAAAAAAAAAGCTGATTATATAGAAAATCATCATCTTTCATTGATATTTCTTTTCTTTTTTTCCTCATAGACCTCAATTTTATTATATATAATCATAATATTGTCTAGTTAATTCTTAATTTCTTGATGAAAAAATCTGACTATATCTTATATAGATTTTTCTGAAATGATCTTCTAAAAAAATACAAAATCTTTTTTAATTTTCATTATTTTTTTAAATACAAATTAGTATAATTCTTATCCATTTAAGAGAGGTTTCGGGATATTGGCTATAAATGAATTAATAAGTTTACTTAGAAAAAAGGGATTTAGAGATACAATAAAGGTACTTACCCAATTTAAGAATTTTGAGACTGATAAGCACACATTTTATGATGAGCTTAATAAATTCAGCTATTATAACTCGTTCTTCCGAGTTAAAGATGATTTAATAGATAAAGGACTGATCAAAATAGAAAAAAATAATAAGAATAAGAAGGTCATTAAATTAACTAAAAAAGGCGTTGATATCTACAATCGATTAGTCGAAATTGATAATTTATTAAATCATCATAAAAAAAAGTAATAAAAAGATTAAATTATTTAATCAAGACTTCATTTTTTTTTAATTTTTTAAAAACGAGCTAACTTTAAATTGATGATTCTAAAAAGATTAATTGTTGGTCCACTTGGCACAAACTGCTATATATTTGGTAAAAATGATGCAGTAATCATTGATCCTGGTGGAGATAGTAAAGAAATTATTAATGAAATCGATAAATTAGATATTAATCCGATTGCCATCCTTTTAACTCATGGCCATTTTGATCATACCATGAAGGTGGGGAGGATCTCAAGGCATTTTAAAATCCCCTTGATGTTTAATAAAAATGAATATGATAGTGGAATTTTCACCCAGAAAAAAGCAGATAAGTGGTTAAATGAAGGGGATTCAATTCAGATTGACGACATGACACTAAAAGTTTTAGAAACGCCGGGACATTCCCCTGGAAGCTTATGTTTTTATTCAAACGATGTAAAAACACTTAATTCAAATAACATTGATGGCATAATCTTCACGGGAGATTTATTATTTCGCAGAAGTATAGGCAGAACAGATATTAACGGGGGAGATATGAGATTGCTTTTTGAGAGTATCAAAAATAAGATAATGAATAACCCAAACATAACAGATAATTTCATGGTTTTTCCTGGCCACATGGGAATTACTTCTGTAGGGGAAGAACGAGAACACAACATCTTTAAGAATTATTTTTTATAAAAATCGGTTATACCTCTAATTAAAAACTAAAAAAAAGTTATACTATTTTTATTTTAAAGTTAACCCGGTTTGAAAAAATCAAGATTATAATTAATATAAGCAGATTCGCCCATGACTTCTTTTATTTCTTCGATGAAATTCGTCATTAGGCGCTCCTTTATTTTTTCTGGTGAATTGAAATTACCTGTAAAAATTTGTATGAATATATTTACGATATTAGTGAGAGCTTGAAATACTTTTTTCGATTTTACGTTTTTGTTGCATTTTAAAATGAATTCAATATTTGTAATCTTATCTTTTGTGAGAAAAAATTTATTCTCCCCCAAGTCCATTATTCTTACTTCATCTTCTCCTATTTTATGGGCAATTGTTTCCAAGGTGGCAAAAAAATTTGATAAATAATTCGGATCAAAACTTTTTGAGTTTTCATCCACGTTTTCTTGTTGGAAAATCAATTCTCCACTATTGTTGATGATATAAATGCCTTCGATATCAGTCATGAATATATATTTTAAAGACGTTTAATACATGATAAATTAAAACTTATACAAATATAAGTTTGATTTTTTAAAAATAAAAACTTATTCTTATATTTTTCAATTTAGAGTATTGATGACAATTATTCGGTTCATTTTAAATTATTTTAACAAAGAGTGCATTGAACCAAGGTCTTACAAATCAATGCTTAAAATATAGTGACGTTAGTAGAAAATTAATTTTCAGAGGGATAATTAATAGAGAAATTTATATTAATTTAATCTATTATTATTATATTAAATCAAATTGGGAGTATTTTTCTAATAAAACAGAGATGAAAAAAAGGCATGATTGATAGCAATGAAATTAAAGCGATAATTCGACGATTTGAAGAAAAGGAGGGGGTACGGGGAGTGATTATTTGTGATACTACGGGATTGCCCATTAAATCTAATTTATCAACAGATATGACTGAAGAAGTTTCGGCCTATATTACTGCTTTAATAGGAAAGTCAAAACAAGTTGTTGATTCTCTTAAAGAAGGATCGTTAAAGTTCATTCGCTTAGAAACTAGCAAAGGAGAAATCATGGTGGCCTTAGAGGAGAATTTGATATTAATAATATTGAAGTAACTGATGTAATTTTTTTCACCTTTTCTTTTTTTGAGGGTCAATTTCATCCTCTACAGAACTATAAACATCTTGGAACCGCATATCCCTAATAATGAAAAGCTGGTCATGATAGTTTTGACTTTAATTCATTAAGGTTCGAATTAATCGTCTTATAATCTCATGATTAACTTTATTTTAACCAATCCCATTTAATCTTAAAAATTAGCTTGTTATAAAAACCATAAATTTATTTTTAAATAATTTATACTTATAATAAATTAAGTAAATTAGTACTTCAAATAAAGAAAACATTTAAGCGTGACGTTTTCCGATGAGTAAGGATACAATCGAGAAGAGATTAGCGGAACTCATGGATATTGTTCCAGAATGTGAGGGTGTTATTGCCGCAAATATGGATGATGGTAGTGTTATCGTTGGACAAACCATAACCGAGATGGATCATAAGAAAATCGCTAAAGCATGCACTTCGATCATAAAAGATTCAAATAATTTAGGAAATGATATTGGAAAAGGCAGTTTAAAAAACACAACCATAGAATTGGATAAAGGCTTCGCAGTTTTGGTTGGATCTAAAAAATTAGTGTTAATTGCATTAACCGGTTTAGATGGAGGAGCTTCATTAGGTCTTCTCAAACGAAATCTTATAGCAATATCTAATCTTTAAACAACTTTATTTTCACTTTTTTTTGAAAGATTTTATCTTAGTTCTCTTATAAAATGAGAATAAAATTAGAAGGGAACTTACTCCTTATCAAGACCTTCTTCTTCCAGCAATGAGTCGAGATCTGTTTTTTTCTTTTTGGAAACCTTTTTCAGATCGGGCTTTTTTCTCTTCTTTTTTGATTTTTTTGATCTCTTAAATCTACCCTTTTTCTTTTTCCTTTCTTTAACCATTTCTGCGGTGGAAATGCGTCCTTTCTTTGGTTTTTTAGGTTTTTTTTGTTTTTTCTTGGGTTTTTCCTTGACTTTCTTTAATTTCTTTTTCTTTGGTTTTTTTACTTTCTTTGGAACCTCTTTTTCTTTTTCCAATTTTTCCTCTTCCAGCAATTCATCTAATTTCTTGACAGTCTTTTCCTCTTCCAAAGCTTCTTCAGCTTCACCCTTTTCAATATCTTCTGGAGGCTTTTCCTCGGGTTTAGCCCTTAATTCAGAAACTTTGACATATTTTCCTCTTCTCGGCCGTTTTTCTTTTTCTTTCTCAATGGGGATCTCGATCTTTTTCTTTACCTTTCTCGAATATGAAGTAGCGATTAACCAAATTAAAACTAGCAATGCCAAGATAATGATACTTAAAATATTAATCCCTGTATCGCTAAAATCATCAGAAGATTGATATACAAAAATCTCAAATAAATAATCAAATATGGGTTTATCTATTACATCTAATACAATGGTCTCTTTTTCAACAACAATTTCCCCCGATATTATATTTTCTGCGGTTACCTCAACAACAATTCTTAATTCGTCTTGCGATATATCGTTTGCTTTTAATTCAATTAGTATTGTTGTGGATTCATCTGCCTTAAATCGTTCTAAAATAACAGTATCTTCCTTCAGAATTTCATGCTTTACATTCCCCTCCACTTCAACATCAATATCGAGTATTCTTAGATTAGAGTTTCCCGAATTTCTAATTTGTACTTCAATTATTTTATCGCTATTTCTATACATGTATGATTTATCATCCTCACTGCTAAGACCGATTTTGTTTGTCTGTATGATAACATCTATGGTAAACTCTTCAGTAGCATTCAATAATTCATCATCTCCGGCCCAAAATAAACGAAATGTTCTATAATTGTTTAAATCAAAAATTGCAGATGATGTATCTATTTGTAAAAGGATGGAGCCATCTGAACTTGTATTACCAGTAGTTATATTAATCCATGAACCCCCATCGAAATATTCACATGTAACGCGTTTATTAGATCTAGGGTCCCCGAATTCTGTTGAAAATACGCTGCTAATGTCAAAAATTTTCCCCTCAATAAGGGTGTCAGGAGAGACCTTGGTGTTTGTAAAATCACCCGCTATTTTTAATCCCTTAGTAAAATTTATCCTGCTATAGGTACTCACGTAATTTTCATCGATCACGTTAACAAAAAAATGAGAATAATCTGGAAGATAAATGCATTCATCTCTCTCAAATTCTTGAAAAACTAGTTTTCCACTAGCGGCTTCCTTTAATGCCAATATATATCCATCATATTCATCACTCTGATTATATGTTATTAAAGCACCATTTTTACTGGTATAGGTTCCAGCCACATTATCATCAATATAGATCGTCACTAAGGTCTTTGCTCCGCCTTGCCGCACGGGAGCATTTTTTCCCTTCCATATGAAGTCATTCTCTAATTTTGGCATCGTGATATCTACAGTAAATTCTTGACTGTCTCCTGAGAACCCAAATCTATTTAAAGTTTTTGGACTAGTAGATGATTCGTTGATAATCCATTCATCATTAATATAGGAAACTAGTTTAACGTCAATTCTCACATCTAATTCATAATTCGGATCTCTATTTTGAATCGTAAATTTGAAATCTATCTGCTCCTCAGGATTCAAAATCGTTTCAGTTTGCATGAAACTATTTAAAGATACATTGTAAACATAATCACCATATTTTTCTTCATGACTGAATAATCCCTCACTAAGCGAAAGGGTGTTATTTACGGAATAAAAACCTGTTGGAAGCCCGGTTTCTGTAGTTTCATTAATGGAACCTATCAATAGAGTATAATCAGGGATCATGTTTTTAACGGTGGTGCCCACGACTAAATTATTTTTAGCGTCTGCGTTATATAACACATCACTGAGAGTAATGTTGTAAGTATCGATATAAATAGGAATCTTATTGGCACCCACGATAGAATCATTGGTCCAAAAGTATCCCATGTAATAGGTACCTGAAATTGCAGTACTAATATCAACTTGAAAAATGGTTTGATTATCAAAATCATAAGATAAGATTGTTTGGTCTTTTGATTTAACGCCGCCAGTCCAATCGGTAAAATTCACTAAATCTCCATTTGGATCGTACAAACTCACGTTGGCAAAACCATTTTGAGGGTTGAACCCAAAATATTGACGGATATCTAGACCTACTGAAATTTTATCACCACTCATGAATCCTTGACTTTCCCATAATGTGCCATCGTAATTTATATAACTATGCATGTCCCCTCGTGATATTGCATTTGGAGTGGTCAAATTAAAGGAATAGGTACCATCATACAAGCTGACTTGTGATATATTAATGATATCATTAGTTATGACTGTATTTGAAAAAAGAGAATCATAATCATCATTCTCCTCCCCATTAGTTAAATAAAAAATCTCTGTCCCGGTGGGAGTAGTAAGATTAGTGGGATTAAAGTATTTGGGATATACATATCTAAATTCTACAAAATCCCAGGAATATCCCTCAATCGTGGTAATATCTAATGTATAATTGAAAATCCATTCTGTATCGAAGTCATAATTAGCTCTATATCGGGTTTGGGCAGTTTCTAATCTATATGCTATTGCTGAGTAGTTTACATCGAAGTTAAAATCCGTGATCTCCGTGGTATCCCAATCTAGATCGATTTGAAAGGGATCTCCGGCTATCGGAGTCGTGAAAAGAGAATCCCAGATTCCTAATCCCCAGGTCAAATGAGGTTCGCCTGGCGGCTCAATTCGATAACTTTCTATAAATGCTTCACCATCGACTCTTAAGGTGGGTTCCCCATCAACTTCAAAATCTGAGGGTATATAGCCTCTCGTAATGTTTAGTTTAAAAAGGTGAGCATCTAGAAATCCCTGACCCAATGCATCATTACTTATTTCCCATGAAACTCCATCATCAGTGGAGAGTTTTATTTGGTGATCTACTTCATTATCGCCATTATCATCATCTGGGAGGCATACAAGACTATAATTACCTTGACCCAAATTCGTACTGATTACTATGAAATAATTTGACCGATTTAAATTAAGGATATCGGGATCAACATCAAAATAATGATATTCATCTTCAGAGTAACCATTAATTATTTCAGAATAAACCGGTTGGGTCAAATCAGGAGCAATAGGGGGTGCCCCTTCATCTTGAAGATTATTCCTTCCAACTGGATCTTCTTTATCTACATACATTGTTCCATCGGCTCTATAGATCGTGATATTGAGTTCACTAGTGAGCTTTTGCGTTTCTGTAAAATTTAGGGATCGTATCCAAATATTAAATCCATTAACGTTTGATTCCTTACCTCTGAGATCGAACTCTAGAGCAACCCAATTATCATTGGAAATTGGTACTTCTACCACGGATACTGCCTGAAAATCAAAATTAACTAAGTCTACATCTAATCCGTTATTGTCAGTCCTATTGAATATAAATCTTATGAGGGCACAATCAGATTCATTGATGTATAACAAGTTTTCATTTATTATCTCTTCATAAAAATTTCGATTAAGAGTACCGTTGATGTTGGATAATATTGTTCTCCATGAGGATTCGTCTCTTTTCATTTGAACCGTAAGATAGGTTCCATAGGTCCAGTTTAAAGTGTAATTCAAGATGGTAATAAATGCAGCAACTTCATCTTTATCAAAACCAGATACTCCGGAGAAGTCTGCACAGATTGTAAAATTTATGGGATCAGCAGTTGCGTCACCCGTACGAAGTTTCATAGAACCAGAACCGTAAAGATTGTTAAAACCACCACTTATTACATCTCCTCCATCAACCGTTATATATGAATCAGTAGTACCATAATCATATTCGTTGATGTAATTCCCTCCAGAAGGATTCAATGCACTATCATCTTCCACCACGTAATCCGTGGTATAATCATTATCGAATTCAAAAATGAACTCAGCTGAACTCAGATACGTGTTAGTCGCTGGTGCTGTAATGCTGAACGTTCCACCAGAATTGCCGAGAGACCTAGAAGTTTCATTTAAATATAATCTGACATCTTGATCGGCCCCATCATCCACAATATCATCTGTTAGATTATAATCCGCAGCATGAGGGATATCTTGCCTAATTTTTTCATTAAATGAATTAACATCATTATCATTAATTATTGGATTATTATGTGAAGGATAAGATAAATTAGAGATGAATAATAAAATAACTAAAGTACTTACCAATAAAATACTTTTAATCCTTTTTCTATTTTGAACCAATAAAACGACCGTAATAAACCAATAATGATTTAATTATAAAATTATCTAATCTATTAAAATTTTCTTTTTGAATCTGGATTCTTAAGAAATTCTTTTACTTTTTAGCAAAATTTTAAAATCACGTGTAATATTTTAAGTGTGAAAAATCTTTAGACATAATTAGAATAGTATAAAATAGGGATAAATTTGAGTGAAGAATCAATTTTAAGAGAAATAGAGCAGAATGAGAGTGAATTTGTAGAATTTTTTAGAGATTTAATCAAGACCAAATCATATAATCCCCCAGGCAACGAAAAAGACGTGGCATTAAAGATTGAGAAATATCTCAAAGATGCGGGAGTAAAATGTGAATTATTTGAAATGAAAAATAACCGCGCTAATCTAATCGCATATTTAAACGATAATTTTGAGGGAAAAAATCTTCTTTATAATGGTCACATGGACGTTGTACCTCCAGGTGACGAAAATGAATGGAAATATCCTCCTTTATCAGCAACTATAAAAAGAAAAAAATATATTTATGGAAGGGGTACCGCTGACATGAAGGGAGGCACTGCAGCAATGGCAGTTTGCTTGAAGATTTTAAAAAAACTCGATTTTAAATGCTCAGGTAATTTAATTTTTAATGCTGTTGCTGATGAAGAGACAGGAGGTCATCTTGGAACTGAATGGTGTTTACAACATATATTAAAATCCTTTAAATGCCATTTTGCTGTGGTGGGAGAACCCACTCAAATTAAACCCATTTCACATGCAATATTGTTGGGAGAAAAAGGTCGCATTCAATTAAAGATTATTACCAATGGTATTTCATGTCATGCTTCAGCTCCTTTTTTAGGAAAGAACGCAGTTTACATGATGAGTGAAATAATTCAAAACATTGATAAACTCGATGAGATCATACCCAATGTGGAACCCCCAATCCCTTTAGATAAACTCAAAACACTAATGAGTGTATCATTTCCAAATGAGGAAGCTTTTCAAAGAATATATAAGGAACAGCCACTTTTATCAAACACGACAAAAGCACTTACTCAATTTACAAAAACCTTAACAATGATCAAAGGAGGAATTAAAGAAAACGTTGTTCCTGATCGGTGCGAAGCAAAAATGGATTTCAGATTATTACCTGGTCAAACATTTCAAACGGTCATAAATGCATTAACAAGATTAATCAATGATTTAGGATATCCAGTAAAGCAGGATTCAGATGAATCACTGGATGAACCTAATGTATACTTAGAAATTGAAGAGGCGTCTGAAGCGTCATATTGGAATGATTGGGAATCTTCAGACGAAGTTAAACGTTTTTATGACATTGTGGAAAAGATTTATGAAAAGAAACCGTTTTATTTTCTTTTCCCCGCAACCACGGACGCGAAGCACCTTAGAAATACGGGTTATTGTCCACAAACTATAGATTTTGGTCCAGGAAATGCCCCCTCAGCACATTCCATCGATGAAAATATAGAAATCAAGGATTTTTTAAATGCTATAAAAGTATATGCGTTATTTGCATGTGATTTCCTAAAATGATCAAGAGTAATATTTCAAAATAACAATTTATTTATTTTTCTAAATCCATTATTTTTTAAGGAAAACGCATGAACTCTTGCGAATAGGACAATAAATTGCATGACATTCAGATTGAAGATACGGTCCTTGTATTGGATAACTCCAGATCAATGTTAAGAAGTGATTTTGAACCATCACGTCTTAGTGTAGCAAAAGAGGTCGTGAAAAATTTCATTACTTCCAAGCTTGCCATTGATCCTAAGGATAGGATTTCAATTTTAAGCTATGGAGATGGCACTAAAAAGATACACGATTTTTCTAATGATGAAATTTCCCTATTTAAATCCTTGGAAAAGACAGTAATATCGGGTAAAGGAGTTATTCATGATGCTGTGGCATTTTCATTACAATTGATAGTAGAAGAGATGCGAAAGATTGGTGGAAAAGTCCACAGAATTTTTATAATTAGTGACAATAAGTTAGAACATGATTCCGAGCATTTGAATAAATTAGCTGAAATAGCTAAAGGTTTGGGAATATTCATCGATACTTGCCAAATCGGGAATAGCCCAAGTTCAAATAAAAATATCTTAAAAAAAATTTCTCAATCAACTAATGGAGAATTTGGATATTTTAATAATGAAAAAGCCGTCATTAATGCCGGAAAATCATTTGCTTCAAAAAAAATGGTTAAACACGCTCCAGATTATTTTACTTCGAAAAAAAAAGAAAAAGGTCCTCCTTTAATGAGCGAAGTAGCTCTTCCTTTAAGGCGAGCATCAATCATGGAGATACGCCTGATGATGAAAAATGGAGGAATGGAACAAGAAAAATGTCAGATCTGTCATTCTGTCAAGGCACCAACCGGAGCCGATTTCTACTCAGAGGGGAGATTCTGTCCAAACTGTGATAGGCCAATGCATCTGTCATGCGCGACATTGTGGGCAAAGAAATCCGAACATGGAAAAAATACCTTCAGGTGTCCCTTTTGTTATTTCTTGCTAAAAGTGCCAAAAACAATGACTAAACTCGTTAAATCCAAGGTGGAGGAATCCAAAAAAGTAAAAATAATAGATGAGCAGCAGGATCGGAAAACACGAATGATTGAGATTGCTAGTGAGAATATTGACCAAATAAATGAATCCTGTACCTACTGTCATAACATTTTCTTAGGGAAATACAAGGTCTATAAATGCCAAAATTGTGGTTCTCATTACCATGAACCGTGCCTTCGAAAAATGCATGTTGAAATAAAAGCATGTCGATTCTGTGGTTCTAAGATCGATTTAAATTAAATATGCTGTTACATTATCGCAAGCAATTAGATTTGTTATCCCGTTAATTATTCATTCACATGATTTTGTTTAAACTATATAAAATAATAATCGTTTTATTACTAAATGATTAGGAGAGGTTAATTAATATAACGGATACTAAAAATAAATGGGTGGTCACTAGTGCTTGGCCCTATGTGAATGCCATTCCCCATTTAGGCAACATGATTGGAAGTGTGTTATCTGCAGATGTATTCGCTAGATACCTTAGACTTAAAGGAGATGATGTCGTTTTTGTTTCTGGGTCAGATGCTCACGGCACTCCCGTCGCTGTTGCTGCAAAGAGAATTAACGTGCCAGCAAAGGAATTAGCCTTCAAGAATCATGAAATGATAAAGGATTTATTTCAAAAGTGGAACATCTCCTATGATAATTATACCATCACGCACAATCCAACGCATATCGAATTCGTGCAAGATTTCTATTTAGAAGTTCAAAAGAATGGATTCATTTTTGAAAAAGAAATTGAATCTTTATATTGTTCTAAAGATGACCTTTCTCTTCCGGATAGATTCGTAGAAGGAACGTGCCCCCATTGTGGAGATGAAAATGCACGAGGGGACCAGTGCGACAAGTGTCAAAAATTATTGACTCCATTAGAATTAATAGAGCCTCGATGTGCGATTTGTGGCTCCTCTCCTGAAATTCGAAAAACTACTCACTGGTACATGGATTTTCCTAAACTGCAAGAACGATTAAAAAATTTTATTGATAAGAATGAAATTATCCCTCAAAATGCTCGACAAATGTGCTTAAATAGCATCGAAGAGGGGCTTCCTGAGCGAGCAATCACGAGAGATTTAGAATGGGGGATCCCAGCTAAATTTGAAGGAGCTAAGGATAAGACTATATACGTTTGGTTTGAAGCAGTCTTAGGATACGTATCCGCGGTAAAAGAATGGGCGGAAAAGATCGAAGAGAAGGCAAAATTATATGATCATTTCTGGAAAAATAAAAATACTAAGACTGTATATTTTATCGGAAAAGATAACATCATCTTTCATTTGATAGTGTTTCCTGGATTACTCATGGCGTATAATGAAAACAAAAAGAAAGAAGAACAATTAGTGCTCCCTTATAACGTTTCATCCACCGAATTTTTAATGTATGAGAATGACAAGTTTTCAAAATCGAGAGGAGTGGGGATATGGATTAACGAAGCCTTAGAATTGGCCCCTCTCGATTATTGGAGATTCAATTTGGTATATAATAGACCAGAAAAGAGCGATACCTCATTTTTATGGTCCGAATTTGATAATAACGTTAAAATTCTTAATGATAATATTGGAAATTTCATTCATAGGACACTCACCTTCATTAATAAGCAATTTAAAGGAACCGTTCCAAAGAAAATCGAATATGATCAAATCGACGAAACATTTATTTCAAGCCTTAATTCTATTGGCGAGAAAATCAGTGAATTATTAGAACAATTCGAATTAAGAAAAGCTCTAAGGGAAATTGTCTCCTTTGCTAAAGAAGGGAATGTTTATCTTAATGATAAAGCTCCATGGCATTTAATCAAGAAAAATAAAGAAGCTGCCGGGCACGTGTTTAACATCTGTACACAAGCGGTATATGCTTTCGGCATTTTATTAGCGCCATTCATTCCTGACACTTCTCAAAAAATTTTGGAATACTTGAACGTGTCTAAAGAAATAAACGAGTTATCTTGGCAGAGCATTAATGAAGATTCTTTGAAAAGCGGACAAAAAATAAAAAAAGCTAAGCCTTTATTTGAAAAATTAGATGTGAAAGAATTACAAGAAAAATTAAATAAATTAAAAGGTAAAAAAGAAATGGGAGAAGAGCCAGAATTGATTTCATACGATGATTTCAAAAAATTGGATATAAGAGTGGGTTTGGTAGAAAAAGTGGAGAAAGTACCGAAGGCCGATAAGTTATATAAATTGACCGTGGATATCGGCTCCGAAAAAAGAACGTTAGTGGCTGGATTGGCAGAATATTATAAAGCCGAAGAATTGAAAGGGAAAAAGATTATCGTGCTCACCAATTTAGAACCAAAAAAATTAAGAGGAATCACCAGCAAAGGAATGCTCTTAGCTGCGGAAGATGGAAAAATCGTGTCCATCCTGACACCCGAAAGAGATGTTAAACCCGGAAGTAAGATAAGATAATTATACTTTCAATGAAAATTTAGGGTTTAATCTAGCAATAATCTCCCCTAAATCTAATTGAAGTGTCTTTAACACGATATCCCTCCCGCGATATTCAAATTGTAGATTTGTAACATCCCTGATTATTTTTAATCTTTCTTTTGTGGATTTTAATTCGCACTCAAAATATCTCTGATCTTTATATTCTAACACGTTTTTTACCTTCTTAATATCGGGAAAACTATAACCTCCTCCATGAGGTAAAACATCAGCATTCTTTAACAAATCTAATAATTCTAAATCTCTTGCTCTTTCTAAAAAATTCGCATTTTTCAAAGTTGTTTCAGAGAAATTTTTTTTACCCTTGAATAAATATGCGGCGATATCTGCTCGGAGTGTGGTAGGAAAAATATTGGCCTGAATCAATTCATGTTCAATATCTGTACAATTAGAACCTAAATACATGTTGTTATAATCTTTTAAAAACTGATGTGGTTGATTGCATATGACTTTATATTCATTCCCGAATAGGTTCGTAGCAATTATTTCTCTTTTTATGTTCGAAAATTGTAATGCCTTAAGACTGAAGTCCATGTACTCTTTAGCATCTGAATCTAATAATATGTGTTGAGTTCCAAAGACAGTCTTAACTTTTGTGGTTCTTTCTTTAAGAGTATTTGATTTATCCACGTATAATCCGATCCCATATCGGTCATCCCTAAATTCTGGAGCAGAGCCGTGAATCATAAACATGTAAGGGGGAAGCTTAACATCAGAGAGTGTTTTTGTTTCAAAACAGTTTATAAAGTGATTACTGATTCCATAATCCCAATTTATTAAAATATCATCATGATATAATTCCGTTTCTTTAATCTTGTCTATATTTTTAATGATATCATACACTTTCGGAATTTCATCTAAACCTCCAACTAGAATTCCACAAAAATTGGGTTTTACATTAATAAAAATGAATTTTTCATTTCCATCTCCCCAATTTAACCTCCCTCCATATCCCAATCCAGAATTCCATCGAAAGGCATTTCGTGAGATTGTCTCATCGGGAGAAGATATAAACGAGGCTTTTGGCTCCATACCAAACTTTTCTTGGATTAATTGAAATTGAGCCAAACCAAATTTCATGTTTTCCCTACATAATTTTGAAGCACCATCATTTAATCCAGTGGAAAAAATGAATTTCTCTGCTCTATTCAACAATTCTGTCTTGCTTAGATTCAATAATTTTTGAACGGTGCTTGCGGAACCCATTTTTGAGAGTTGTTTCTCAGTGTAATTTATATGATTATAGAAATTATATATTTATATATATAACGTAAAAAATTGTGATACTACAATATAACATTCTTTATTGAATGAAAAAGAATGTCTGATAATTCATACATTATCGACAATTCTTAGAGCAAAAAAGCTAGCTGCTAAAAATGAACGACAATAATAATGTTTTATTCGATTCTGTTAAAAATATTAAAATAATTGGAGAATTTAACGGATCAATAATATCCAAATTCAAGGAATCTTTAAATTCAATAATTTTTTCGGATAATATAATCATAACCGATAAAAACGAAACACGGATATCCGATGGCTTAAATGTAGGAATTGAAGAGGTTTCAAATAAACAATTAGCTTTTTCGAAAAAATCAGATTTTATTTGGGAAAATATTCAAGACTCTCCTTTGGAATATTCAATAATGATCCCTGGTGAGATCATGGAGCTCTTTGATGAAGGACAATTTTCGGATGCATTTCCTTATACAATTAACATGCTCCATACAGCAGGACTTTATTTAAAAGACTCCAATGGTATTACAATAAATCATTTAGATTTTTTTCAAGGAGAGATTTTGAATAATCCCGTGAGTCTTATCTTCAATGGAATCTGCGTGGCAGATCGAGTTGTAATCGATCATAGAGGCGATCCAGTCTTTTATGACTGTTTGATTGTCGGAAGAGATGAAAATGATGATTTAAGAGTAAGTTATGAACCTCTAGTTAATGTGAAAATGGATTTTGACCCCATAAAATGGATTATTATTCTAGGTATTGAAAATCTCAAGATATAAAATAACATAAGATATCAGGCTAAGACAATTGCTCGTATATGAAGATAAAAAACAAAAATTTCTCAACTTTTTAAAAGCTGGATTTAATCCTTTTAAAAAATTCGTTGCCACAGGAGAAATTAAGGAAGATCTGGGAGTTGTGGAGACCAGAAAGGATTTACTTAATTCCATCATCGATAAAATCAATGGCAGTCAAAATTTCATCCTTCCAATTATTGGCAAAGTTGGAACTGGTAAAACTCACTTATTTTGGGCCTTAAAAAAAAGCCTACATTACTACAATACCATTTATATCTCTCTTGAAAATGTTTATCGTAAATTCTATTATAATTTATATTCCGAATTTATTGAAGAGATGGGAGTTGAAGTATTAAGAAGCATTATTAGCGAATTATGTCAAGGATGGGGATCTTTAGAAAGAAAATTTGGCTTTTTTCACGTCGCAGATATCAATAAAGTGAGAAAAAATGCCTTCAAACAACAATCGCCAGAATTTGAAGACAAGATAGCACTAAACGATGTCATTAATGTTATTACTGCTCATCAATTAGACCCTTATAAAAATGTGGAGGCTGAAAATTGGCTTTTAGGGGGATTAATGGATTTTAAAGATCTTTCTCACCTGAATCTGTTGTATGATTTGAGAAAAAAGTCATACGCATTTACGATGCTAAAATTCTTGATTGAAAATTCAAAACTTGGGAGCGTGTTATTCATCGATGACTTTGAAAATATAATTTCCTTGATGAAGCCAGAAGAAGGCACGGAAGAAATATTTGATCCAAGTTATCTTTATGGAAGCGAAATAAATACTCCAGAATCCGTGGCTGCTCGAAAATCATTGAATAAGATCTTAAAATTAATTAAAATTAAAGGTTTGAGAATTATTATTACCTTAAAATCGTTTGCAGCATTAGAGGAAATAAAGTCCATCATAAGAGAAAAGGATGAAAGCTTAGTATCCGTGTTTAGTGACGCGGTTGTTCTTTCTGAGTTTGAGGAAAGTGATCTTTTTCAATTTTACAGGAAAAGCATTAAGAAGTTCTTAAAAAATGTGAATTTTCTCGAATTCTATGAGGATATTCCTGATACCTATTATCCATTAAATCAAAAAGTTTTGAAAAATATATTTAACAACACGAACGGTAATCCAAGAGAGATAATTAAAATTTTAATAAAAATTTTTAATGATATAATATATTCGGATCAAGAATTAGAAACCATACTGGAAAAATATGAATCTAATGAAATTTTATAAATTTTTTATTAAGATCTTTTGGAAAGTATCTATTTCTTGTAGATAATCTTTCTTATAATCCTCTTCCCAATCAGAATTGGAAATTAAGCTTCGAAAGTTATCTAAATCCCTGAGATTAATCGCAGCACTAAAAAAAATAATCAAAAGAGTTCTCATTATTGTTTTATTCAATACCTTATAATTTTCAAAAATGTTTAATATTTCAAATAACTCGTCTTCATTCTTGATGAATTTTTTTAGAATACCTGTCATTAATTCGAAGATTTCTGATTCTGTAGAATTAAGTACTCTTAAAAGGTTCTTATACAAAAATTCAGGAATTTTCCCTAAATTTTTCATGATAATTAATGAATTCTTTTGAATCGGATAATAATCATCGACCATGGAATACTTCAAAATATCGAACACAGAATCAGGCAATTTAGAATTATGCATGATTTTTTGTAATGCAGTCATGATTTCATTCCTGACCCATCTATCAGATTTTTGATATTGATCAATTAAATAATTGATGTAATCAGTGTCTATTGCATGTATTTTGCCAATTTCCCCTAAAATAAAGATAAGATTTAATTTTATGTTATCAAGAATATTTGGATCCCTATTTTTCATGAAATGATCTAAAATCTCTAGGTACTCACTTTTAGGATTTCTACTTAATTCTATCAAAAATTCATTTATTCTCTGTACATTATTCGAATTTTTGATTCTTTCAAACTTCTTTTTTATTTGCTCCATTTAAAATTCAAAGTTTATTAATTTAGAATTTAATGACTTAATTCTCGCTTCTTTTTTTTCCCACTACGCCCACGTAAATTGCAGTTTCATTTTTGCCATCGATTTCCAAAATTTTATTTAATTCGTCATCAAAAATTGCTCCAATGGTACAAGCCCCCAGGTTTAAGGCTTCTGCGACTAAATATAAATTCTGTCCAATGTGCCCACAATCTAAATAAATGTATCTATAACATCTCTGTAAGTATTTCCACTTAGACCTTTCGATGACTGCGGTCATGATAAAGTTAATTGCTGAGTTATAAGCCATCCTCTGTCCTAAACACCCTTCAGTTACTTCCTTTCTGAAATCCCCTGCTTTTAATAATTCCACGCTGTGTTCTGGGATGTTATAATGATATATTCCTTGTTTTAAGTCATTAATATTATTGACTACGGGATAGATTTCAATTGGATACAAACCACCCGCAGAAGGGGTTATTCGATAGGCAAATTGAGTAAAAGCTCGTGTTATACCCTCCATCCCAAATAGAAGAAGACTCAGATCCATGAGAGAGAGAGGTTCTTGAGAAAAATTTCTCGTTGATTGTCGATTCGTCAAGACTTCCCAAAAACTTCTGTCCAAATCGGCCTCTGGTTTTGGAAGCTTTATTTTTGAAATACAATCTTCATAGATTTTATAGGTTTTTGGCTTTTTAGCCCAATCCAGATAATGTCGTGGAAGATTATTTCTTGTATATTTTGAGCGCTGTTGGAAGCTATCTCCATAATTATTTTGTTTTTCTTCCATAATATAACAGATTAATTTTCAATTATTAAACGTTGAGTTGATTTTTTAAAAATTCCAACATGAAATTTATGAAAAAGTCGATAGATATACTCACTTATAATTTTATTTTTGAACTATAAAAAAAGCCTTTTTATTATAGATCATGTTATTCCTGCAATCATTTCAAGATTTAAAAAATTGTTATTTCTCAAATGAGAGAGATTACCATGTCTCAAGAAGCAAAAAAAAAGGTCAAAAAATATCAGATTACCGCATTCCAAGTCTATCTAATTGTAGAACTCGTGATTATTTATCTTTCAATCGTCATACCGCATGAGATTATTCTTTCAATTCATAGAGATTATGGTTGTGGTCATCATAGTGGTGGTATAGACGGAGACCTATGGGAATGGGGAAGAGCGCTTGGATTTACATCACTCATATGGTTTGCAATCTCTTCGTTTCAAGGTTTTCTGATGAATAAACATGCGAAGTTATTTCATAAAAAGAGTAAAGCGAGGGATCTGCATTGTTTCAGTTCTTTTGTCTGCATCTTTTTTGTCTTAGTACATGTCTATTTTCTATACATATCAGAACCTTG
>SDNN01000039.1 GCA_004524425.1 Promethearchaeota archaeon | reverse complement strand
GATTTGGAAGGGGCCGCGATTACCAAAAAGACGATCGTAGCACTGAAAGATTTGAAATAGGAGATGTGTTAATTGTTAAAGTTCTCTCCGCAAATCGTTTGAATAGTCCAGAATTAACTACAGTTGGCAAGTTTTTGGGCAAAAAGAATAATGGAATTATCATTTCGATAGATCCCCCAAAAATTCCGCGGGTAATTGGACGTAATGGCTCCATGATTAAGATGCTAAAGAACATGACTAATTGTAG
Source organism: Promethearchaeota archaeon (assembly GCA_004524425.1). The sequence goes on along the minus strand of SDNN01000039.1, from coordinate 18,321 downwards.
TATATTTGTAACTCAAAATGGTAGGATATGGATCAAGGGAGATAAAATTGAATTGGAGCGGTTATTAATAGACGCAATATATAAAATTGAAAAAGAGGCACATACTACAGGATTAACGGATAGAATGCAAATTTATTTAGAAAATGAAAAAAAGAAGAGAGGTATTAATTAATCATGGTTTTAATAATTAAGGATGAATATCCTGAGAAATTATTCAGGGAAGATGGTAAAAGATTAGATGGTCGAGATAAACACGATTTAAGACCTATTAAAATGGAAGTAGGGGTCATAAAAAATGCAGATGGCTCCGCCTATCTCGAATGGGGAAATAACAAAATATTTGCTGCTGTATATGGTCCCAGAGAAGTACACCCCCATCATTTAGCGAAACCCGATAAAGGAATTTTAAGAGTATTTTATAGAATGGCTACATATTCTGTATTTGATAGGAAAAGACCTGCTCCGGGACGACGAGAGAAAGAAATCTCAATGATTATTACGGATTGTTTAGAGCCAGTGTTATTCTTAGAATTATATCCCAACAACTGTTTTGAGATTTTTATTGAAGTTATTGACGCGGATGGGGGAACTAGATGTGCAAGTACTACGGTGGCTTCCTTAGCATTAGCAGATGCGGGAGTACCAATGCGCAGTCTTGTGACTGCATTAGCAGTAGGTAAAATAGATGATCAAATTGTAGTAGATTTATCAGGTATAGAAGATAAAGCAGGAGATGCTGATTTGCCATTAGCTATAACTTGGTTCAATGAAGAACTTTCACTTCTGCAATTTGATGGATTCATGGATATAGAAGAGTTTGACAAATGTTTAACCCTTGGAAGAGAAGCTGCCGAGAAAGTTTATCAAATGCAGTTGGATGCTTTGAAGAGGAAATATATAGAAATTCAAGAAAACGTAGAAAATAATTCCAATAATGAAGGAGGAGAGAATTAAAAATGATGGATGTAAAGAGAGTAATTTCCACAATAGAAAAAAAATACATAAAAAATAATTTGAAAAAAGGAGAAAGAATTGATGGAAGGGATTTATGGGAATTTCGTAAGTTTGATATCACTCCAAATCCCGTTGCATCAGCAGAAGGTTCAGCAGACGTGTCTCTGGGGAATACAAGAATTATCACTGGCTTGAAATACGATGTTGGTGAGCCATTCCCCGATCTACCAGATGAGGGTGTCTGTACAATAATGGCTGAATTAGTACCATTGGCGTCCCCTTTATTTGAAAGAGGACCACCTGATGAACAATCAATTGAATTAGCAAGGGTGGTAGACAGAGGAATAAGACATGCCGATTGCATTCAGACAAAACGATTATGCATCAAGGAAAAGGAAGCGGTATATATCTTGTTCGTTGACATGTACGTGATAAATTATTCCGGAAACTTGATTGATTGTGGAGGAGTCAGCGCTTTGACTACATTGATCACGGCTCAAATTCCTGAAGGAAAATTTACTGAAAAGGGAATTGAATGGACGGGAAAGTATTTGACTGCTGAGGATATTGTGAAGGAACTGCCAGTAGTTCTAACTTTTGGTAAAATTGATGATATTCTTTTTCTTGATCCCAGTCTACCTGAAGAGCTGGTTTCTGATGGTAAAATAAGTATTTCAGTGACCGAAAATGCAATAACTTCAATTCAGAAGAGTGGTTTAGCGACTTTTTCTCTCGATGAAATTAGGATGCTGGGTAAGAAATCGATGGAAATAGGAAAAAAGTTGAGATCAGACCTTGATCTCTGGCAATATAAAGCTAAACTCGATTAGTTTTTTTTTTAATCTATTAAATTTACTTTTTTAAGAAATTTTTTCACGAAAATTTTTATTTTATTATGGTTTTAATACAATATCAATAATTTTAATTTCACAGTGCTTTAATCATGGGAAAAACTAAGAAAGTTGGTTTGACGGGTCGTTATGGTACGAGATATGGTGCTACAGTGAGAAAAAGAATTCGTGCGGCAATGGAAAAAATGAAAGGGGGAAAAATTAAATGCCCTCGATGTATTACTTTAGGATCAGTATATCGTGTATCTACCGGTATCTGGCATTGTAAAAAATGTGGTGCTACATTTACGGGAGGTGCTTATGACATAGAAACCCCAAGAGGAGCTGAATCATTCAGAGTCGCTAAGCGCAAACAGCGTGAATTAGAACATGCAGAAGAAGAATGAAAAACACGAATTATTATCATATTCAATCGAAAATTAGTTTTAACTTTGATGATATAGTAAATAGAGATTATTCCTATAATTCTTTCATGCCTGAGTTAATAAAGGCAAGATCTAAAAGATCCAAGATTAGCATGATTAAAGAAAAAAAAGCTCTAGTTTTTCACATTGAAAGTAAAGATATCACGGCATTTAGAGCTTCAGTTAATGAAGTTATTGGTTTTGGTAAGATTATTGATAATGTCTTGAAATTATGCGAGTAAATATTTTATAGATTATTAATTTAAAATTATTATACAAAAAAAAATAGTGCATCATTATGAGTATAAATTTCGATGATTTAGATGAAGATATTAAAAAGAAGGCAATAAATCTACAAAATCTCTATACGACTAGAGATTTTTTAAATCAACAAAAAGTCCAAATAGAAACTTCTTTAAGGGAGACAGAGCTTGCAGTTGAGGAATTGGAAAAAATAAATCCCGATGAGGTTGTGTTCAAATCCATAGGGGGTATCATGGTAAAAAGTGAAAAAAATAAACTTCTTGATGAGAAAAAATCCTTAAAAGTAACCCTAGAGATGAGACAAAAAACAGTGGATCAGAAACTGGAAAGGACAAAAAATCAGATAACAACCTTGGAAAGTTCGATTCGAACCACTCTTCAAAACAAAAGTGCTTAATTAAATGTTTAAATCGAAATTTGAGAAATTAGAAAATTATTTAAAAAATAAGAAGGTTTTAATTACAGCACACGACTCTGTCGATCTGGATGCATTTGTTTCTTGTTTTCTCTTTAAACTTTTATTAAAATCGCGTTTTGAAAATGAAATTTCCATATTTTTTTCTAAACTTTCTAATCTAACCAAAGATTTCATTGGGATTTTTAACGAAAAATTTCCAAATTTTGTGTTATCTTTTAATGAAAATAAAGAATTTCCTGAGGTAGACGTAATTTTTATATTAGATACTAATAATTTAGAGCAAGTTGAAATTCCTGATAAAAAGAGGGTGATTGGTTCCCAAATTCCATTTATCTTTATTGATCATCATATAGAACAAAATAGGAATTATACGCAGAATATAACATCGTTAAATATCATAAATAATAATATCACATCAACATCAGAAATAATTTTGGAACTATGCGAATATTTTGGTTTTGAACTCGAGCTTCCCCATAAATTTCTCTTAGTTGCAGGCATTTTAAGCGATACTGGTCATTTAAAATATGCAAATAACAATACCATCCAAAATCTTTCAAAACTATTATTAGATGAGCGATTGGATTTACAGGATGTCGTTTCATCACTAGAATTTGAGGAAGATATTTCTGAAAAAATCGCAAGACTAAAGGGCCTACAAAGATTGAATTTGATGCGTGTAAAAGATTGGTTGATTGGTATAACTCATGTTGGAAGCTTTGAATCGAGCTTAGCAACTTTACTCATTAATATAGGATGCGATATAAGTATAGTTTATTCGCACAAAAAACTAAAAAACAGAATAACCATGAGAGGGAAGAGATCCACGTGTCATGAAACCGGACTAAACTTAGGAAAACTATTAGAAGAAGTCTCCACCAAGCATGGAATAAGTGGGGGAGGTCATGAATGTGCAGCTTCGCTAAATGGAGAGATGAATTCAAGAGACATTGTAGAGGAAATTAAGGATAAAATTAAGCAAATTTTAAATAAGTAGATACTTATATTAAACAGATAAATTGATTATATTTCAAAATGTGTTTAATTGAATTCAAGAATTTTCACTTTCGCTATAAGAAAAATAAGGATTATCAATTAAATAATATCAATTTAAAGATAGAAGAGAATAAATTTATTTTATTATGTGGTCAAACTGGTTCGGGTAAAACTACCTTAATTAGATCCATGAATGGGTTGATTCCCCAGTTTTATCCGGGATTTTACAAAGGAAGAGTATTGGTAAATGGAAAAGATACTTCAGAAGTCCCTATAGCAGATCTATCTACTGAAATTGGTATAGTTTTTCAAAATCCAGAAAATCAATTAATTTCCATGAATGTAGAACATGAAATTGCTTTTGGATTGGAAAATCTAGGAGTGCCTAAGGAAGAAATGCGAAAAAGAATAAGGGATGTCATAGAATTAACAGAAATAAATCATCTACTGGATAAGGCGCCCTTTGAATTAAGTGGTGGTGAACAACAAAGGGTAGCAATTGCATCCATCCTCGCATTGGAACCAAAAGTTCTTATTCTGGATGAACCAACTGCTTTGCTCGATCCTTACATGGCAAATAAGATTATCAATTTACTTAAAAAAATTCAGAGTGAAAAGAAAATTACCATAATCATCAGCGAACATCGAATGGATCTAGTGATTCCTAAAGCTGATGAGATCATTTTATTAGAGGATGCTAAAATATTGGAACATGATAAGCGAGACAAGGTATTAAATGGCGAGAATTTCAAACAATTAAAGATTAATAAGCCAGTTATTTATAGCATCTTTTCATATTTGAAAGAAAAAAACTTGCATACCCATTTAATCCCTGCTTCAATTGAGGAAGCTATAAATCATTTTAAAAGATTGAATTAAACTAGGTCAAAAACATGAGTGATAAATTACCTTTAATATACATAAATGACGTGAATTATAGTTATCCTAATGGAACCAAGGCATTAAATTCAATTAATTTAAAAATCTATAAAGGTGAACTGATAGGGATCATGGGAAAAAATGGAGCAGGAAAAACAACCTTAATAAGAACATTTAATGGTCTAATTCGGCCTACCAATGGTTCGATCTTTATTAATGGTGAAAATATCGAACCTATAACGGTGGGTGCTTTATCTCAAAAAGTTGGAATCATCTTTCAAAATCCTCAACATCAAGTCTTTTCAAATACCGTGGAAGAGGAAATCATATTTTCTATTAAAAGCCTTAAGCTAAGTAAGAAAGAGATTCAAGAAAAAACTAATGAAATATTGTTAAAGTTTGACCTTGAAAAATATCGGGATAGATCTCCCTTAAACCTTTCTGGGGGTGAAACAAAGAAATTAGCTGTTGCATCAATTCTCTGCCGAGATCCAGATATTTTTGTATTTGATGAGCCCACCTTGGGACAAGATGCAAAGGAAATTGATTTTTTTATCAAGTTAATTGAGCAAGAAATGAATAAAGGAAAGACAATAATAATCATAACTCATAATATTGAATTTGCCATGGAATATTTACCACGGACGATTTTAATGGCTGATGGAAAGATCATTGCTGATGGTCCAACACACACGGTTCTAAAAAATGAATTTCTGGTGGAACAAACTGCCTTAATCTTACCTCAAATCATTCAATTAAAGAAAGAATTATCCCAGATTGGAATTAATTTTCCCGCTGAGATAGATTCTAAAAACGACATGATGCAATTTTTAAGTACATACATGTTAGATAATTATAACATTTCGAGTGAAAGTAAGTAATGTCATTAGAATTTTTACATGCCTTTAAATTTCAAAAGAAAGATTCTTTTGTCCATAATTTAGATCCAAGAGCCAAGTTATTGTTTTCTATTATATATAGCATTTCTGCATTGTTATTTACTGAGATGATTCCCTTATTCCTAATTTTACTTACTTTAATCCCCTTTATAATATTAGGGAAGATGGTTAAGGAATGGATAAGAACCATTCGTGGACTTTCTTTCCTCATACTTCTCATAATTGTGTTAAATACTTTCTTTTTATCCCTTTCATATGCCATATCCATGATTTTAAGGATATTCATCATGATAACTGCTTTTTCATTATTTTTTCTTACCGTGCATCCCAATGATTTGGCCTTATCTTTAATTTCAATGAACGTTCCTTACCCCTATGCATTTTCCTTTTCATTAGCTTTTCGTTTTGTTCCGACAATTGCTATTGAAGCTCAAAATATCATGGATGCCCAACAAAGTCGCGGATATGAGATGCAGAAAAGTGGGCTGATCAATCAAATTAAAAACCTATTTCCGTTGTTAGTTCCATTAATCATTTGTTCAATCAAAAGGGCTTTCAACGTGGCTGAAGCTTTGGAATCCAGAGCATTTGGCAGTAATATTGAACGAACTTATTATTATAGCATAAAATATACCATAAAAGATTGGCTATTCACCATTTTTTTATTTCTTTTCCTTATAAGTACAGTTTACGTGCGAATTTATTTTAATTTCATGCCAGAATGGATGTTATGGAAATTACCAGTATGATCGTTAAAAAGTTTAATGTAAATCAATTTGAACTGCAATATTCTGTAGGAGTAGGAAAATTACGGGTATGTGCTGACGAGTTAATTGATGAAATGAATCTAACGAAAGAAAACGAGTTATTGGATTCTATTCTAAATGTCATTGAAAGAATTGAACATGATTACAAAGATATTACAATTCAACTTTTTTCTGATAAATATATCATAAATCAAAATCATGTTTTTAATGCGTGCTATTTCACGCAAAAAGCATTTTTAAACAATTCAAATATATCTAATCGAAAAAATATCGAACTTTTATTGTACATGGCTGCTAATAGGCAGATCAAAATAGCAATTGATGCATTTGGTATAGGAATAAGAAATTTAAAAAAAGGAGAATTATGTTATTGTATCATATCAGCAGCTGATAATTTATTAACTGTCAATGAAGCGATCTTAAGGAGTTTAAAAGCAGAAGAGATTGATTTTAATATAGGGATAACTTCTAAAAATAAAATCAAGGAACTAAGTGGCTTTTTCGACATAGCTGATGTGCAAATAAATATTATACTCAAGTCTTATGGCATAAAAAAAGTAAAGAATGCTACTTTTGAACAAGTATCCGTGGCTCTAAACGATTTGCTATGCGAGAGAATGACCCTTTTGAGTTTAGAAAAGCTTAAAATGTAGTAAGTCATGTTTTAATCTTTCCCACTCTAATGACATCCTCAGGTTTAATAAATGCAATGCCCGTAAAATTACCTAAGACTTCAATTCGTATGATTTTATCTGGATTATCTAGGTCAACCCTATTTTCGACTTCTTTTGCGGCACTTTCAATAAGCGTATCTCTTTCAATAAGTTCATTTTTCCTACGTTTTAATTCAATCTTAAAGGTTTCCTCTTTTTTGATGTAATTTCTATAGTTATTTTTAACCATTTGGGATATCAATTTAGTATTGGTTTCACAAACCAGATCTATGGGCACTATTTTTAAAATGTATTGAAAAAAATCGGGATATTTTTGTAATAGATCCTTAATTGCTTTAATCATAATTCTTGCTTTTAAGCTGGTCATCGCAGTGATTAATCCCAAGAATTTTAAGTTTGAAATAATTGGATATTGATCACCATTAATCAAGAGTAAGAACCATAATTCTGCTTTCGCATTTCTTTCATTAAATCTAGAGGTTGAGACCAGTAAGTTAAAATTTTTAATCCTCAGCACCCGTTTCTTTTGAAATGATTCACTTTATCATAGCACGCTCCTAATTTCTTCTTCAGTGATTTTTCCAATTCTTAAAAATTTCAGATCTTCTCCCGTACAGTCTATAATAGTCGTTGGAATTTTAGACTTAGTCTTTCCACCATCAATGATAAAATCTATTACCCCTGTTCCTAGAAAATTTTTAACAACTTCTTGCCCGGAAATCGACTCTTTTTCACCAGAATAATTGGCCGAAGTTCCAATAATTCCTCCAAAATACCCTTTCAATTTTAACATGTTTAAAATCTTGAGAATTATCTCATTTTCTGGCATGCGTATACCAATTGTACTTTTATTAGCTGTAACTTCTGTTGGAATGAAACAAGACTCTTTTCTTTTTAAAATTAAGCTCAGTTGTCCGGGCCAAAAATGATTGGCTAATTTCATCGAAATTTCATTGAACTCGGCTATTTTTAGTGCCTCTTCTAAGTCAGATACTAATAATAAAAATCCTTTATCTCGTTCCCGGAATTTTATACGAAATAACCTGTCGACCAAATCAAGATTTAACGGATCTCCTCCGATTCCATAGACGCTATTAGTGGGAAAAGCTAATATTTTTCCTTCTATAATATATTCCACGGCTGTTTCAAGATATACTTGTATATCTTCAATTTTTTTATTAGAAAGTTTTACTAAAATTCCCATGAGATCTCAATTCTTGTTAATATTTGGTCAATTATCCTTTTAAGAAGTTAAATAATGTGAAGGTAAAAAAAATTTTAGTTTTTATTATGAAGTTATTGTTCGGATTGGCAAGATAACTCATCGGATATTTTTTTCCATTGCCTATCAATTTCTTCTTGCAATTCTATTAAATCACTTTCAGATATAAGTGAAAAGCGTTTTTGCCTTGAAATGTATTCGATCAATGGAGCTCTTTTTGAAGGATCTAAAAGTGGTTTACTTTTTTTAGAAAGCTTTAAAACACCATTTTCTACCTCAAATAAGATCCAAAAACCTGTTTTAACCGCCAATCGCGCAATCTCAATAGCATCTTCAGCTGGAAAACCCCATCCAGGTGCACATGGTGCTAAAATATGGATATACTTACATCCTTCTATAGATTTAGCTTTGGTAAATTTTTCATAGATATCAATGGGTTCACTTATGCTACATGTAGCCACATAAGGAATATCATGAGCTCTCATTATTGCGGGCAAGTTTTTCTTGTACCTATCTTTTCCAAAGGGAGTAGTGGTTGTTTTTGCTCCATGGGGTGTGCTTGAAGATCTTTGAATACCAGTATTCATGTAAGCCTCGTTGTCATAACAAACATAAATGATATTAGAATTTCGCTCAGCAGCTCCACTCAAGCCTTGTATTCCAATATCAGTTGTTCCGCCATCTCCCGCAAACGTTAGTGCTGTCATTTCATCCCAACCTTTTCCAGGAAATCTATATCCCTTTGCTTTAAAGGCAGCATCAAATCCAGTAGCTGCAGCAGCTCCTGCTGCAAAAGCCATGTTAACGAATGGAAAATTAGGAGCCGTTTTAGGCCATAAGCCAACAACCACGTTCAAGCAACTTGCGGGTGCTACAAGAGCAGTGTTGGGACCAAGTGCTTTTAACGCCCATCTAAGAGCTATTTCAAGTCCACAACCAGCACAACAAGAATTTCCGGGAAGAAAATATTCTTCTTGACAACTTTCCATTACTTCTTTTAATGAAACCATTTATTTCACCTCAAGTTTACCATGCCAGAGTGTTCCATGAATTAAATCCTCCGGCATTTCTCCTGATTCATGCATTTTTATCAAGATTTTTAATTGATCTTTTTGTTGATCTAAAGAGACTTCTCTCCCACCAAGTCCAGCAATCATGGGAAGGATTTCAGCTGTATTGTCCATTCCATGTAGAACCGTTTTAACTTCACAACTGATGGGGCCTCCTGTAGGAGAACCAAATGCAGTTGCTCGATCCATAACTCCAAGAACGTTTACTTTCTTGGCAACATCGATTATATCCTCAACTGGGAAAGGTCTATAATGTCTCAACCTTACCATGCCAACTTTATATCCTTCATCTCTAAGATCATCAACTGCTTGTTCCATTTGCAATGCTAAATCACCATAAATAATCATTCCCACATCAGCATCGTCCATGTGATATTCTTTTATCAATCCATTACCGTAATTCCTTCCAAAAACTTTTTCAAATTCGCGCGCTGCATTTTTAATTTTTTCTTTTGCTCTAATCATCGCATCATGAATCTTCAGCCTAAATTCACTATAAAAACCAGAAGGCATGATTAAATTTCCATGCATCATTGGTCTTTCTGGATCGATGAATATATGAGGCCATCCTTTCTCATCAGGTAATGGCGGCAAATATGAATCAACGAGCTCTTGTTCTTCTATTATTACTGGCTTAGATGTATGGGACAAAATGAATCCCCCATATGCAACAAATTTCGGCAGTAATATATCATGATCTTCGCATACCTTATAAGACATCAAAATCTCATCATAGATTTCTTGATGACTGGTAACAAAAGCACTCATCCAACCAGTATCCCTCTGACTTATGACGTCCGTAAAGTCTGCCCAAATATTCCATGGAGGTGCCGGACCTCTGGATGCTATTGCCGTAACTATGGGCAATCTCGTACCACTTGCCCAATGAACCATTTCATTCATGTAAAATAGGCCTTGTCCTGATGTAGCTGTAAAGGTTCTAGTGCCAGCTATGCTCGCTCCAACTATAGAAGCCATAACACTATGTTCTGATTCGACTTTTATGTACTGGGTGCCAGGCATCAAACCTCCATCCACGAATTCAGAAAGCTTTTCGACGACAGTGGTCTGAGGGGTGATGGGATAAGCGCTTATCACTTGAACTCTCGCAGACTTTGCTGCATATGCTGCAGCAACATTTCCTTTAATGATTTTGGTTTCTCTATTTTGAATAAAATCCTTTTGTTCTGCTTTACTCATCATTTATCTCCTCTTCTCTTACCATTTCTATATTATTGGTCGGGCATTCTTTTGCACAAATTCCACACCCTTTACAATAAACATAATCAATTTCAAAACAACCATCTTTATTTTTCTTTATGACTCCTTCTGGACAATACATCCAACAAATACCGCATTTATTACATTTTTCTTGATTAATCACGGGCTTATATGTTCTCCAATCCCCTGTAATCCCTATAGATGCTTCCAAAGGTAGAGATATGGGAATGGGAGGTAATTCTTTCCAGTTCTTGTATTCTTGAAGTTTGGGACGCTTATCCTTTGATTTGTTAATATCTTTCCATTTTTCAGATTTAGACACTTCACATCTCCCTCACAGAATTATATGCCTGTTTAGCAACTGCCATGTTTTTTTCTAATTTCTTAACACCAAATTCTTTTTTAATGACTTTCTCCATGATTTCTATGTTATAATATCCTGTTATTTTTCCAAATGCTCCCAGCATGGGAATGTTCAAGATCGGACCACTAGCGTGCATCAAACCTAATTCAATGCAAATTCCCGTCGCATCAATGAAGTATATCTTGACATTTTTGGGTAATGTACTTGTATCTATCGGACCAGAACTATTTATGATGATGGTCACTCCTTCTTTAATGGTGTCTCTCACTTTTGGTATGTCTAGCAAGGACTTATCAAAAATAATCATGTAATCCGGTTCCTTCACGCTATCGTAAGTTTTTATTTGTTTATCTTCTGAAACCTTAGTAAAAGCCATGATGGGGGCACCTCTTCTTTCTGCCCCTATTATAGGAATTGCAATAGAATCTTTAAATCCTTTCTCATACGCCATTTCAGCCAATAATTGACTTGCAGTGACGGCAGTCTGTCCACCTCTTCCATGAAAAGTTATCTCTATTATTCCATTTCCAATCAATTTTTCCAACATTTCCTTTTTTAATTTTTATATAATGATTATCTAAGCAACCAATAAAAACACAGAGCACCGAGTTTTTATTGTTGCTCTATAAAATAATTACTACTAATTGTACTACTACGAGTACAATTATTAAAAATAATATAGAGTCTAGAATAATCGAGGAATTTTTATCTGTCCTTATAGCCATTATTCTCAGCTTTATATTATTTTATAGATGAAATTTAACTAAGTATTAGGAAATGTAAAACTCTTATGATATTAAAGTTTTACGCAAAAAAATTTTAAGGATGATGATTAAAAAACTACAATATCTATTCCTTTTTTTTAATATCTTAACACAAATAACTAAAATGATGATTAATTTAATTTTCAAAAATAAATTAGCAAGATTATTTTTAATTTAGATAAAACTAACCATAAACTACTATATCATGACTCATAATCCATCTGAAAATGACGAAGACCTAATGTTTAAATGTCCTTCTTGTAAAAAAGGAATCATAAACATTAATACAACAGAATATGATTTACCAGATGGAGATAAAATGTTGATAATATCATTTAAGTGTAATCAATGTGGTTTTCAAAAAAACGATGTGATTCCCTTAACTACAAGAATGGACCCAGGCATCATGACATTAAGAATAACTGAAGAGAATGATCTAAAATCTAAAATTTATCGATCACCCATGGGAAAGTTGATAATTCCTGAGTTGGAACTTGAAGTGCAACCAGGTCCAAATGCCGATTTTTATTATACCAACGTGGAAGGGATCCTTTTAAGGTTTGAGCAGGCAGTTTCAATATATCGAAAAAGCCTTCCTGAGGATGATCCCGAAATTAATGAAATTGAAGAGATCTTGAAAGCCCTAAATAAAGCTACTAGAGGAGAATTGGAATTTAACTTAAAAATAATTGATATGGGAGGAGGAAGTTATATCATCCCCCAGGATGAATCTAAATATACCTTTGAAAAACTTAAAGATATTCAGAATAACGACGAATAGTTCAAGTTTTTCTTCCATGATAAAATTTTTAGTTCACATTACCTAATCATTTTATATTGGCTAAAAATAATTAAGATGATATTAAATGACAATAAAAAAAATTGGAATACTTACGGGTGGGGGAGATTGCCCTGGTCTTAATAGCGTATTGTATGGTATAATGTTGAAGGCCTTTGATGCAGGGGTTGAATGCGTAGGGATTGCTAAAGGATGGAAGGGTTTCATGGAAAATTTAACCATACCCCTAAATATTGCAGAACATGATGATCTTCATACCATTGGAGGAACATTTCTATATACAAGCAGAACCAATCCTTTCAAAAGCGTTCAAAAAGCACAGTCAGAGGAAGAAAAAGAACGATTAAAAGAAAAAATAGCACGAGAAATGGCTGGAAAATTTGAGGAATTAGGAATTGATGCTTTAATAGCAATAGGAGGAGATGACACGCTTGGAGTAGCTGATGCCATGTACAAATACACCAATGCAAAAGTAGTGGGCTGTCCCAAAACAATAGATAATGATTTAGCAGGCACTCATTATACGTTTGGGTTTTGGAGCGCCGTTCAATTAGCATCTAACGCCATGGATAATCTTACCACTACTGCACGCTCTCATCAAAGAGTATTTATTGTTGAAATCATGGGAAGAGACGCTGGATTCTTAACCATGTATAGTGGTATTTCTGCTGGAGCTGATATCATTCTCATCCCTGAGACCCCTTTCGATTTTGAACGGGATGTGGTAAATGTACTTAAAAAGAGAGTAAATGCGGGACATAAATATCACATGATCGCATGTTCAGAAGGTGCCTATCCTAATAAAGCCTCTCTTGAGCGAGATTTTGAAACAATTAGCCATGAAACCATCAAAAAACTGCCTAAAGATGTGTTTGGAAATCCCATTTTACCAGCCTTGAATATTTCAAATATACTCGTAAATGAATTAAAGTTAAGAGATGATTTAAAAGAAGTATTTCTCAAAAACGGAGTTGAATTTGAATGTCGTAGCGTGGTATTGGGACATACCATGAGAGCCGGCACGCCAAATTCTTTTGATAGAATATTAGGACTTAGATTTGGTTTAGCCGCCATGAAACTGGTACTTCATGAAGATTTTGGGAAAATGGTTTCCCTCCAAGGTACTGATATAACTACTTATCCCCTTAAAGACGGTGTCGAAAAGAAATATATTAAACCAGACAGTGATAAATTAGAACTCAGAGATTTAATGGTTAAAATACGATACAAATCAAGAGAAAGTTAAGTTACTTATTTTACTTATTCTTTTTATTATAATTCTTTTCATAGGGAATAGTGTACATGAGCTAATTAACTGAAACTCAATTATAATTAATACTTTAAAATATTTATTAATTTTTGGTAAATTTGAGATATAGAGCTTTATCAATTGATTTATAAGTAAAAAATTTATTATAAAAGCTTAATATAAATGTTTTGTTAAAATCAAATTCTAATCTTTTAGATGAAAATTATGAGTTTTAAAAGGTATAAAAAACCAATGATTTTGTTTTTTACTACTTTTGGTTTTTTTGTTTTATTGTCTATTATTGTAATATTTTTTAATATTGGTATTCAAGCCACTAACTATGTGAAAATAATCAAATTTGATAACTCAGGATATTGGATATTATACTCATTTGGAATGGTTGTTTTAACATCAATGATTGGAGGATTATTAGGTGGCTATTTGTTAGGTCCTGTCTTTCTTTACATTCATAAACAAATTATAGGGCGAAAAATGGCATATGGCATAGAAATACGGAAAAAACCTGAAAAATTCAATTCTACATTTAGAGCGATATTTCCAGCTTTAGCAAGTATTAATCTTGCGTTAATGCTCGTTATAAACGATGACATCGTAAACAACTTTATTTATATCAAAAAAGCGGGGGGTGAAGGTGTATTTATAACTATAGGAATGCTACTTAGTATTACAGTAGGAATTTCCATGTTTTTATTTTCTTCTGTTTGGTTCTTAATAGATGCGGGTATTGTATATTCTAATGCTGAAAAAGTTAAGAATAAACGAGATCTGGTTGAAATTCGAAGTGTTGGAGGGTGGTACTTGTATTTTCTGCAAGGTTTCGCTGGAATTGGGCTAGCTTTTTCTTTTTATGTTTTTGTTATAACAATGATACAAAAAGGATTATTTAAGGGTCCAGAGCTTCCGCTATTTTTGATATTACCACTAATAATAACAATCCTTTCAATACCTGCCGTTATATTATTAGATATTACCATTAAAAAACGAAATAAATATATATTGAAATGGGCAAAGAAGTTTGGAATTATGAAAAATGTCCAAATTAAGTTCGAAGAAGTATAATTAGTAAATAAATAATATCCATCCCTCCTATTATATCAGTATTGATTAAATACGCTGTAATTCAAGAGAAAATTAACTTGATATTTTTTTACTTTTTCTTTTAATATATATAATACTAAGTTTGGATAGGTTAGGTCCAGAACCTTGATTATAACCAATTAATTGTTGATTTATTAAGTCAAAATCAAACTGAATATACATGGTGTTTTTACGCATCATTGTTTCTAAAAAGAAAAATTTAATGGAAAAAAGATCGTCTTTTTTATCTAATATTGAGATTTTCATATTTATCTGCATTGATCAAATTCAATTAACATTTTTAAATAATGAACCTATTACTAGTTAAAATTTTTAAATACTTTTTAGGGGATAAAAAATGGAGTTAGGACCAATAGATTTTTTACAAGGTATTTCAAGTTTAATTTTTGTTCTAATCAGTTGTTTTTTAGGCATAAAGATCATTTCGAGATATTTTCAATATAAAAAAAGAGAAATTGCATTGATTGGATTAGCCTGGATTGCTATAACCTCTGGCTATATACCAGATGCCATATCATTTATCATGATCGTCTTTTTCAATGCACCTCTTAGTGAGCCATTGTATTTCATAATTGGATTTGCCTTTATACCATTTTATTTTATCGCTTCTATAATTGGTTTCTTTGATGTATTGCGTGTTGATAGGAGAAGAGTTTGGATAATCTTTTTTATCATTTTAGGGATACTTTATGAAATATTCTTCTGGTATCTTTTTCTAAGTCCAACAGAAAGCATTGGGGTATTTTTGGCTCCATTTCAAGTTGAATTCCATCCCTTAATTGACATCTATTTACTCGTCTGGATCGGAACATTTTTTATTTTAGGGATGTTATTTGTCAGAGAAACTTTGAGATCAGAAAATCCAGAAATGAATTTGAAAGGGAAATGCATGCTGATTGCCTTTTGTTCTTTCATTGTTGGACTCATCATGGAAATTTTAATTCCCTTGACCCCCTTGACGGTGGTCATCACGCGATTGATTTTAATTTCCAGTGCTATTGAATTCTATATAGGATTAATCTTACCTGAATGGATCAAAAATTTACTATTATAGGATAAAGGGCAATAAAAGCTCTGAGAAATAATTAAAAATTTTTTAAAATGAATAATATTAAAACATTATCCATAATGTTTTTCTTCCTCGTGTTCTGAGTCAATGGCGTCTTGCTCAACATCTCTTCCAAGCCATTTTTCGCTCAGTGCCTCCTTGTACCACTCGTGTTGGATGATAAGGCTCATTATTTCATTGGTTCCAGTCCAAATCTGTCCAATCCTCGAATCACGTAAAAGACGTTCTATGGGATAAACCGTGGTGTATCCTATTCCTGCCATGATCTGCATGGAATTATTTATTACTTTCCAACACTTCTCAGTTGAAAACTTCTTTGCTTCAGAAACAAGTCTTCTCTGTAAAGCGGGAGGAGCTCCTGCATCAATACTTTTTGCCGTATTATATACTAATCCCCTAATCGCATCCAAGAGAGTACAATTTTCAGCAATCATGAAGCTAACTGCCTGAAATCTATTTATTGTTTGACCAAAAGCTTTTCTTTTAGTACTGTATTTTGTTGCTATTCTATGAGATGCTCGAGCAAGCCCAATCAATCCAGATGCGGTGGTTAATCTTTCTGGAACCATCATTTGATAGAAAATTCTTCCGCCTGCTCCTTCTCCAAGAATGAGGTTATTTGCGGGAACTTTGACATCTTCAAATTTTATCCTGCCTGCACCACCTCCACGGGTTCCAAGCAATCCGTATAAGTATTCAGTGCTCACCCCATCATCTCTATCAACAATAAATAAACTTAGGGCTTTATGTGGGTCTGCCTTAGGGTCTAAATTAGTTTTAGCATAAACTAAAAAGAAATCTGCCCCTTCAGCACCCACGACAAATCTTTTTTCTCCATTTAAGATATAATGATCGCCTTCTTTCACGGCGGTGCACGTGGCGCCGAAAAAATCTGAACCTCCTCTTGGCTCCGTTAATGCTTCAGCACAAAACTTTTTACCCTCACACATCGGTTTAAGATATCTTTGTTTTTGATCTTCACTACCAAAAAAGTGGAGTGCCTCTCCGCAAATGCTCGTGATTGAGAACAAGCAAGCAAGTGAACTGCCTAACACACCAATCTCTTCTTCAGCAATTATTTCTGCTTCCCAATCTAATCCTCGACCACCATATTCTTTTGGAAATCTTATGCCAATTAAATTGTGTCTAGCGAGCCCTTGTACGAATTCTGCGGGATATTGAATTTCATCTTTATCCATTTTTTTTAATAATGAATGAGGAACTTCATTTTTTACAAATTCACGGACTTCTTCCTTGAATTTCTTGTATTCTTCACTTAACAAATAATCATACATGGTTATATCACAAATTTAATGTTAAGTAATGATATTCACGATATAATTTTAATGATACTTTTCACAATAGTCATAAGATTTCATGGAGAAAATCCTCCATTCTCGAAGAAAATTAAAAAACTTCGTGAAAGCTTCATTTCACGAATTATTTAATATATCTCCATAACATGCAAAAAGAAAGTGCTAGATCATATAGAATTGTGATATTATAGGTCAAATATTTTTCTTGCTTTTTCCTCGATGATTTCATTGTTCACAAAGTCCCAAATCTCCCCATAATAGAATTCCTCATCATTTTTTACTATGATTGGGATCCCTTCCACGCAAGCGCTCATATCGCAATATAATGCGTTGAATGTATGATTCTCCATTATAGGATCATCAAAATCGTCTGGATCTTGATAATCCAATACCTTATAGTCTACATCCTTACCTGAAAGCCAATCTTCTAGTTTATCACAGAAGTAGCAGTTTTTCTTGACCACAATTTTGAATTTTGACATAGTTGAATTTATTTCAACTGATTTTTAAATATTTTTTCTATAAAAACTAGAGTTTTTAGCATTTCAAAATCAGGCTTCAATTTCAAATGCGATCTTAAGATATTTGTACTTAGAATTGAGCAATTCTAGTAGTTTTTGGACAAAAGCTCTCAAGTTTCTCGCATGATGAGGCTTCTCGTTCATTTGCTGAACTAAAAAATCATGTATTATTCTTCTGGCAGCCTCCAGACCATTATCTTTTAGATATTTTTCCCAATGAATGGATATTTTGCAGATTTTTTTTATGTTATCATCAGGATATTCACTTTTATTAAAGATTAATTCGTGATATTTTTTTATACCTTCATGAACTTTCTCGATATAGTCTGCTATTGCTAATGAATATTGGCAGAGGCTTATAATATTAGAAGTGGAACGGGAATTTCGTTGATTTGCTGCCTCTTCAAATGCAGCCCATGCTTCAAGCCATTCTTCCTTGTGGGGGCCCCTAATTCCATCATTAACCATTGCTATATTGATTATATCGCTTAAATCGACGTC
>SDNN01000038.1 GCA_004524425.1 Promethearchaeota archaeon | reverse complement strand
GCAATCGCTAACCACGTAGTAGGTTTCAATTTTTGTTTTAATTTTTTAGCGATCTCAAGCGTTTTTTCCCCTCCATAAATAACTTGTTGATCTACCCCCACGTGAGAACATATCATATTGACTCCGAGTCCCTCTAATTCTAAGGCTCTTTCTAATAAACTTTCAGGAGGAATATCTATTGTATCACAGCCTAATAAGACCCCATATTTTTTGGCAGCTTCTATAGCTTCAGTAACAGATGCATTATCACTCCCGCCTAACATTAATACTATTTTTGCCCCTGACTTTGCCGCAATCTCAATTTCAATTGCCCCTCCATCAACAGTCTTCATGTCTGCGACGATTATATTATTTGGAAATTTTTTGTGCAAGGCTCTTATTACATCCATGCCTTCTGATTTTATTAACGGAGTTCCCGCTTCGATCCAATCCACTCCTCCCTTGACAGCCTCTTCTGCTATTTGCAAAGCTCTATGTTTATTTATTAAATCCAATGCAATTTGTAAATAAGGTACTTCTCTCTTTTTCAACATTTCTATGACCTGTATTTACTTCATAAAATAAATATTTATCACGGATAAGATTAGTCTTTTAGTGAAAATAAAGTTTTTTTAGTTTTCAGATGTCATGTAATTTTTCAAAAAATTTATATTCTGGATTCTTCAAGAAGACAAGGTTTTTATCTAAAAATATTTCGGATGCGAATTTCTTATTTCTTGATTTATGAAACCAACTTTCAGTAGTAATAAATTAACAAACAAAAAATATGAGTATGATTAAAAATAAAAACTTATATTAATATTTAAGATATATATAGAAATTAAAAAATCGAAACTAAAATTTTAGTGTACCTCATATGGCAGAAGAATACGATTATCTGTTTAAAAGTATTGTCGTGGGCGATGGAGGCGTTGGAAAAACCGCGCTAACAATCCGATTCAGTAAAGGATTCTTTACTGAAGATTACAAGATGACCATCGGTGTTGATCCTAAGAGGAAGTCCCTCTAAGAGCACAAACTTCCACGTCAAGACTATTTCAATCGATACAGAAGAAGAAGGACCAATAAAAGTTAAATTACAGATCTGGGATACTGGAGGTCAAGAACGATTCAGTTCCATCAGGCCCATGTATTATCGGGGATCATTAGGTGCATTATTAATATTTGATCTCACATCATACGAGAGTTTTGAACATTTACCACAATGGATAGAAGAAATTAGAGCTAATGTAAAGAGTGATATACCATTACTCCTTGTTGGAAACAAAAGTGATTTGGTCGATCAACGAGCAGTATCGTTGGATGAAATCAATAATTTTACTGAAAATTTTAATCTCTATTATATGGAAACCTCTGCTAAAACTGGAGAAGGGGTGGGTGATTGTTTTTATATTTTAGCGTGTTTAATGGTTGGATCAGGGGTTCCTGATCAACTTATATCCGAGCAGGTAGTGTCTGCACCGGGTCAAATCTCTACATCCACACCTAGCATTCCATCAGTTACGTCTCCAGAAATTAAAACAGAAACCAAATTAACTGCTCCAACTATAAAATCCGAGGTAGATTATGCGGCACCTCCTGTTCCCGAACCAAATCCGGCATTAGCACCTGAACCAGAAGAAGAATTCATGGCTCCTCCAGTACCAGAGCCCGAGGTGGAATTTTCAGCCCCGCCCGTTCATGAACCGACTTCAGCAGTGACTCCTAAACCAGAGGAAAGACTCACGACTCCTCCCGTTCCCGAACCAAAACCCGTACTGACACCTGAACCAGAAGAAGAATTCATGGCTCCTCCAGTACCAGAACCTACAATAAATTTGGAAGTTGAACCTGAAATTGAATTTAATGTTCCTCCCTCCTCAGAATCAGAGGTTGAATCTGTAGAACCACAAATTCCTGAAAAAGTAATAGAGGAGGAGAAAAAGCCCGCATTTTCTGTGCCGTCAAAAATTTCTATATCGTCAGAATCTCCTGCATATAAACCGAAAACAATTCCTTTCACAACAAATGTACCAACGCCAGCAACTCCCCCTGAAGAATTTAAGAGGGATGACTCAGAATCTGAATCATTAGTAGATTATATGCCTGAGACTATTCTATCCAAAAAAGAAAGAAAAAAGTTAGAAAAACAACGTAAAAAAGAAGAAAAAGAGAGAAAACTTAGAGAAAGGAGAGAGAAAGCAGCAAAGCTCAAGGAAAAAATGCAGAGCGTTGGGAAAGAAGAGAAAGAGAAAATTGACTTAGAAAAGCAACGTAAGAAGGAAGAGAAAGAGAGAGAGCTAGAAGAAAAGAGGGAGAAAGCGGCCAAGCTCAAGGAAAAAATGCAGAGCGTGGGGAAAGAGAAAAGTGAAAAAATCATACCCAAGACCGAACAACCTTCCATTCCTTTTCAAGCAGCAACTCCTGAAATAAAGCAGGATAAAAAGGAAGCCCCAAGTCTGTTTAAAACATTAACTCAAAAGGCAGAAAAACCAAAGAAGGCATCAAGCTCATCATTCGTCCCATTTTCGGAAAAAGAATCATCGGAAAAATCCGAAACATCAAGTTTAAGAATTATACCTAATGTTGCTAACCTAGATAAAAATCAGAAAAGTAGCGCCGAATCTAAAGCTCAAAGCATCCCCTTTCCAAGCTCGAAGGAATCATATTCCCCTGAAATCCAACCTGCTCCCACGGCTCATAGCACGAAAGAATCATCGGAAAGAAAAGAAATCATAATTTGCAAGCAATGTGGAGCAATGCTCTCTTCAGATTATGCATTTTGCAATAAATGTGGAGCAAAATTATAATCATATTATTTAAAATATTCCTATTTAATCGGTATTTTATTTTTAGTTAAGGAATAACATTTTTAGTTAATTAATCTCTGATTCAAGCCTATACTCTTCCTCCACAAAAGGGACATACACTCCACATCTTCTTTATTCTTGAATTACAATGAGGACACACTTTTAAATTGGGATCAATTTGAGTCTGGGGTTTACCTAAAATCGTAATATCATTGCCATATTCAATTTTTGCATTTTCATATCGTTTTGGTGTCTCTTTATGTTCTTGTGTAATTTCACGGCTACTCTCCATTTTTTCTTCCATATATTTAACTTCTGATTCAGATGGAATGTCTTTACTTTCTTCAGATGGCAATCCAACTTTATAATAAAAATAATTTCCACCATTATTTTCTATATAAGTACTACCATTATCCAAATTAACTTCAATATAATAAACAATGACCGACCCAACTGGCACTTCCGCTATCTCTGCTATAAAATAATCCATTTTCGAGTCCATGTATATTTGATACCACTTCTCTCCTTGATCAGCGCTAAAAACTAATTTAACTTTCTTTATGGTTTCATTAAAATCTTCTTCAGTAATTTTCACTACGATTTTAATGTTTTTCTTGATTTTAAGACCATCGCTTTGCCTTTCTTTTGTTTCATCCCAGGCAGCCCCACAATTAGGGCAATTTGTAAACCAATTTGGATATTCCGAATTACATTTATCGCATTTCTTTGTATAATATCTTGAAGTTTTAATTCCGAGCTTCGGCTTTTTTTCTTTTCCCATATTCTATTTCAGTTCAACACAAATTATTGTCCCAAATAGATCTTCACTAAATATTAAATTAATTCCCCTCTTTAAATATATTTTTTTATTATTTTTTCTTATTCAAGTTATAGGATTAGGATTATGAAAATGAAAAAGTTAAATTCTAAAGAAGTCAAT
Source organism: Promethearchaeota archaeon (assembly GCA_004524425.1). The sequence goes on along the minus strand of SDNN01000038.1, from coordinate 14,931 downwards.
TCTTTACTTGCGGCGATTGATGACTTAATTGATATTAAAGTTTTAATCAGAAAAATAGTCCCCACTTACAAATTAGATAATTCAAACTATAAAACGTTTCATGCTAAACTAGCTTCTCTTTACGAAAAACTGCAACCCATTTTTTCAACATATATCAAAAATGAAACATCAGTCTCAAAAAAAACTGGACACGAATTAAAACAATTACTTTCTGGTTTAAGGAATGATAATAAACATATTTTAATTTCCGCTAATTCTGCCAAAAAAAAATTAAAAAATTTAGGATTCAACCCTCATAATCTCATAGTATCCGGGGGACCAATCTTTTTTGAAGACTATAAAATTATTAATCCAAATTTGTCCAAGAATGCATTAGAAGGTATTAAAAAAAAATGTGATCGCCTTTTAGAGCTATTGAATAACCAAAATTGGCAAATAAATGACTTAATCCTTCTTTATGAAAAAGATAATCCTACTGATTCACTCATTCTAGAAAGATTGAGGGAAATTGAAAAGATTATTGGCAAAGAAATACCAACCATTGAGCTGAATTCATGGAATGATTTAGATACCCTATAAAAAGATTAATTAAATTTCAACTTTTTTAATACATCTTCTAAATCACTTATGAAAAGTTCTAAATGCTTTTTTGTTACATGAGGCATGACAACAATTCTAATGAGATTTAGATCCATAAATTTTCCTAACATCCATTTCCTTTTACGGAGTTCCTCATCAATATCACAAATATTATCTCCATTTTCAGTGGTGATTCCAACAATGTTCATTTCGGGTTTTGCAGCTAATTTAATCCCTTTAATTTCAGAAATTTGTTGAGCCAGAAATTCAGTTTTAAGCATGCATTCTTTTATAATCTTAGAATATCCTTCAAATCCTAAAAACTTGAGAGTTGCCCAGAATGCGATTACCTGGGCTCCAGGTCTAGTACCAATGAGATTAAAATGTTTAAAATTACCCCCTGCCAGATAAGGTATTTCAAAGCCAAGATCGCTTAAAATTTTTCCATCCCGCAAAAAAAACCCTCCGGTTGGAATAATCCCAAGCCCCATTTTATGAGGATCTGCGGTTATAGAATCAACTTCTTTAACATTAAAATCCCATGGGGGTACATTATAATTCAATTCTTTCAGAAAGGGTAACACAAATCCACCAAAAGCGGCATCAACATGAAAAAATATGTCTTTTTGCTCTATGATTTTTCCAATCTCTTTAATAGGGTCTACTACCCCTAAAGAGGTGGTTCCAGCAATACCTACTACTCCACACGTGTTTTCGTTAATCAAGGATTCCAAATGATTCAAATCTAGTTTATATTCTTCAGTTAGGTTTGCCTTGATTAACTTTACCCCCCCTGACATTAATTCCTGCCCCTTGTCAAAGGACATGTGAGCTGATTTGGGCACAATAAATTCTGGACTTTTAATATCTTGTTTTAATTTCTTAGCAATATGCATGGCAATTAAGTTTGCTTCAGATCCTCCTGAAGTGATTGCCCCTACGATATTTGAACCCCCAAATAGCACCCCGATTTCTTTTATCAGATCGTTTTCAATTTCGGCAGAACCTTGAAATAATCCTGGGTCCCCCAAATTTTTGGATATGTATTTTTTATAAATTTCTTTTCCAAAATTTAGAGGTTCAGTACACATTGAACCTAAAATAAATCCTGACTCATAAGATTGATCTTTAGCCAATTTCTGTTTTAAAATGTTCAATATTTCCCTTTTCGTTAAACCTTTTCTTAACATTTTTTAAATATTAAATAATTCCTTTTTAATATTTTTTCTGATATGCTTAAAAATAAGAAAGCTGGTGAACTACATGTCAAAAATTAAGCCTCTGGTTATTAATTATTTATTTATTTCATTTGAATCGATAAGAATTTCTTTTTTGATACTTTTTAAGAACTTGTTTTAACTCTTCATTTAAATCTACGTTATAATAATTCGCAAGGCACACAATTGAAAAAATTATGTCAGCTAATTCCTCCCCTAAGCACTTCATTTGTGGTTTTCCTAATTTTTTCGGTTTATATTTCTCTAAATGGTTTAGTTCTCTAGCTAATTCTCCGACCTCTTCTACAAGAGCAGTAAACATGGATAAAGGCGGCCAATATCCTCCATGGTCATTAATGAAAGTATCGATCGCTTTTTGTATTATCATGAAGGTTTTATTTTCTTCCATACTTTTTATAAGGACTGACTATATTTAAATTGAGAAAGAGATGACATTTTATGATATCATTCAATATCCATTTACCTTTAAGTGAAACCCTCATTCCTCTGTTTATTATGGCCCTATTTCAGAATATCCAATTAAATCATCTCTTAAAAAAAGGTTAAAATCTAAATATAAATCCTGATAAGGTCTAAGAATGTCGAGTAAAAATTCATGTTCTGGTTTCTTGAATTTATTCATGAATTCTTCTCCTATTCCTTCTGAATATTGATATTGTTGTAATACATAATCTCCCCTAAAATTGTTTCTCATCAAAAATTTCATTATTTCATCGAGATCTTCTGATCTCAATAAGTTCTCAACATAAGTGGTACGCACTTCGAAATCTACGTTATCTGCTTGATTTACCACACCAAACGACTCAATTATAGTTCTGGGGTCAATATTAGAGTTTGTTACCTTCCTTAACATTTCCTTTGTTAACGGAGATTTGATGTCTAAGGCAACCCTGTCAACATGGGGGAGCATTTTCTTTAACATTTTTGGATTTGTGCCATTTGTATCAATACTGGTGTAAATTTGAAGGTTTTGGAGCTCCTCACATAAATCCAACAAATCTTTTTGAAGGGTGGGTTCTCCTCCTGTTATGCTTATACTATTTATTAAAACATTATTTTTTATTAAGGAAATTACCTCGTCAATCTTATAATTTCTACCAGCATTTTTATGCAGGAGCTTCTTGTTATGACAAAAACTACAATTAAAATTGCATCCTGCAGTGAAAAACACCATGGATGCTCTATTTGGGATATCTTTCGTGGAAATATCAATTATTCCCCCAATCTGCATGATAAGCCACCATAATATTTAAGTGAATAAATATACAAAATGAAAAAAAATTAAATGATAAGATTCTCTCGTTTCCTAGCTTCCCATTCAGCTCTTTTTCCTGCATTATACCTGTCTACTTCACTATAATAGCCCGTGATACGAGAATAAACTTTCGCATCCTGAGATCCGCATTGAGGACATGTAAAATTACCCCCTCGAAACATCTTTCTACAATGCGGACAGTATGTAAAGTCTGTCGTGTAAGCAAAATATGCCGTGTTAGTATTAAGACAGATATTTTTGGTTAATTCCCATAAACCGTGAATATCTGGCTTCTGCTCACCCAGAAAAATGTGTGTGATAACACCGCCACTTACAATAGGATGATAGTTTCCTTGTTTTTTAATTCTTTCTGATAGTGGAATATCAGCATCATATCGGAAATGACCTGAATTTGTATAATAAGCAGAATTACCAGATGATTGAGGAATTGCTTTCTTAGGGAAGTGTTTTAAATCTAATTTAGCAAGACGGTTACTCGTTGATTCGCTGGGCTGTTCCCAAAGCGAATACGAGTATCCATCACGCTCAGTCATGCTATTACACTTTGCAACCATATATTCTAATATTTTTTTGCCTAAATTGTATGCATCTTCGCTTTCATGGAGTTCCTCTCCGGTTAAACTTTTGACGGCTTCATTTAATCCCGTAAATCCGATGGACAGATTTTGATCGTTTATGTTAAAGATGGGTTTGCCATTAATCTTGCCACTGCATAGTGGTAAGTGACCCGATTCCAATCGCCTTTCCATGAGCATCCATTTTTTTGCAAGTATTTTGGCGCACAATTCCATTTTTTCGGCCACTATTAAAAAGTAATCATCTTCACTCTTGGACATGTAGGCATACCTAGGAAGATTTAAGCTAACACTCTGAAGAGAGCCAATTGTTACATAGTTCTCCCAAACATTAGCATGTTTTCTTTTTTCAGGATCAAGCATGCACTTGCTAATAATTTCGTTTCCACTGAGAAATTTTCTACAACATTGACTATGTATCTCATCGGGCATCCAATCAGGACACATGTTGAGAAAATATGGAGTTCCCATGGTGGCTACCTCTTCCATTACTTTTAAATACGATGGTTCAAATTCTTTTAGCCACTCCTTTTTTATTTTTATTTCATGTTTAGGGAAAGCGAACAGCTTTCCATTATGATCTCCTTTTATATAAACATCTGTCAAGGCATCAAAAAGCTTCAAACACTCTTCTTGGTAATCTCCATATGTACCCAAGATCTTACCATGTGGTCCCACCGCAGGAATATTTCTTAACCCTTCGGGTATGACAGGTGTACATGATATGGAAGTAAAAGGAACTTGGCCACCTCTAGCCGCAAAAATTTGATTTGTCTCAAAGATAAGACATTGCATTGACTGCTCAATTTCTCTATTATCCACATGCCGCGCATAGGGAGCTAAAAACGTGGTGATGTAATCATATCCTTGCCCACCTGAGAACTCCCCTTGAATGATCCCTAACCATTTAGCAAGATGAGTAACAGCCACTCTTAAACTCCCCGCAGGACCTGATTTATTACAATGAGCCCAACTTTCTACTGGGGGCAGTCCATGCTCAAGAATCATGCGAGGATCCCATTCCTCACAAAATGGACGTAAATCGAAATATCTTAACATGTGAATGTGTATATCACCATATAAATGAGCCTTGGATTCTTCAGAATCTAAAAGCCTCAAGAGAGCATATTCTTCAGATATTTTGTTAGCTGCCCAGTGATGTATGCTTTCAGGATTCATGTCTTGATTAGCATTTTCATTTACGCCTTGATTTAAAATTGCTTCATAGTCCATTAAAGGCATTCCAATTCTTGTGTATATCTTTCTCTGATCTTCAAAATGCTGTTCAGAAAGAACGGAACATACTATCTCCCTAATATGAGGTCCTGAAAGAAATTGTATCCCAGATGAGATTATTCTTCGGACGACAATTTCAGTGAGCCAATTTGCATCTTCCTGATTCAATCCCGTTTCTTTAATGATGCTTTTTTCTATCTTGTAGGGATCAAATCTAACCATGTCTCCTTCAGTTCTAAATACACGAGGTAAAAGATTTTTCAAATATTTACTTTTCTTCTTTCTTTTTTCATTTATTTGTTCTATCAAAACCATTATTAAACATCATATCCCATTTTCAATACTTTGATTAAATTTTAATATTAACTTAATGTATCATTAAATTTTGTCGGCAACATCAACCGCGTTATTAGATTTATGTTCTTGAATTTTTGGTTGACTAAATTATATTTTATTTCGATTGATATAAAAATTTATTCATGACAATTATTTAATAATTTATTATTAACGTTCTAATCGGTTTGTTTGAGTTAGCATATTTAAATTCCGAAAGTTTTCTACGTTTTTTATCGAATAGAGTAAGCAGATTTTTTAATTTCTTGCATTAAAAATTTATGTCGCAATTCAACTCCAAAATTTAGTCTTTTTTATTGTAAAAGTTATATAGGAATTAACTCTGTATATATTTAAAAGAAAAAAATTACAAAACTAACTGAAGGTAACAATAAAATGATTAAAGGACCTGTAAATAAGGATGAAATCCAAGGATTAAAAGCACTTGCTGGAATATTTAGGAAAACATTGGCCTATAATGAAGATCTCATGCTCTGTTTCTTCATGTTGGAAAAAGATGCTGAAATACCTTTACATGATCACGAATCACACCAGATTGGATTCGTTATAAAAGGTAAAATTAAGTTTATAACCGACGAAAGGGAATTTATTGCTAATGCTGGAGATAGTTATGTTTTTGATTCATGGGAAAAACACGGAGCAAAAATATTGGAATATTCTGAAGTAGTAGAAGTATTTAATCCTTCGAGAGACGATTACAAGTGAAAAAAATTTGTATAGAACGCCTTAAAAATAGAATAAGTATCATGGTTTACCATTGATATATTGCCACAGAAAAGATTGCAAATATGGATACTATAAACTCCGCGAGTAACCAATCTAGAAAAATCTCTTTTTTCCTGTCTCTATTTTTGCTTATTTTTGTTGAGAGGGCAAAACAAAACGCGGAAGAAGTTCCACTAAATATTACATAGGAATATATCATGGCTGTAATTTCAATCTCAATTAGCTCCAGGATGAAATCGAAAATACCGTAATATACTACGAAAATGCCTAATGAAAACAGAAAAAACCATCCGGCATTCTTGATTACCTTTTCAAATCTAATATCTTCCTTAGAAATAGTGGTTGTGGATCTATCTATTGGCTTTTTTTTTATTTTTGACATTATATATCAAATTTAATGATAAGTTAAGTATTTTTTTTAAGTTTTTATCATACTTAATGTTTACTTTCTTTATCAACCAGAGTCTGAAAAGATTATGGCCTATTTTTAAGCAGCAATATTGCTTTAGCAATATCCCCATCACAATCGATCAGTGTAGCTTCAGCCTCTTTTCTATCCACGTTAGCTTGTGCGGCGACCAGCATTATGTCGTTCTCAGTAATGGTTGGTTGGGCTTTCGCTTCATCAATAGGTTCTAAGTCTCTACTCTCTTCATTCTGAGAAATGCTTATCTCTTCTGAAGAGTACTCGCTCGCAGTTCCAATTACTTGATATATCTCTTGACCTGCTTGCTTCATTAAAATGACTTCGGGTTGTTCAATTACTAATGATTTTTCTACTCCTTCAATTATCACTTTTGTGGCTTCTATTGGTTCCATGTCTATTCCTTGTTGTTGCATTTTACGACGCATTTGTCTTGATCCAAATTGTTGCCCTTCTCGTTTTTTAACAGCTTGAGGCCTTTTTGGCTTATTTTTTTCTTTTTTCTGAATTTCTTTTGGTAATTTCATGCAAGTATCACGTTTGATATTTCATTTTCAAGTTAAGATAATTAATTGTGATTTTTAACTTTTAATTTATTAATTCCTTTTCGAATGTTAATTCCCACTCCACTTTTGAAGGTTTTTATATAGGGTACGGGAATTTTAACACGACCTATTGCTAACAAATTATCATCTTCGTCAACAACTATAACTTCATCAAGAGGACGTAAACTTTCATCAATGTCTATAATGTGCTTACAAAACACGTTTCTTCCTTTTTTAATAAATTCTGAAATTTCACTAGGTACTATAGCTCTCAATTTTGGACTCGGAACATGTTGCAGAATTTTTTCTGCTGAGTGGAGGCTTAAAGTAAAAAATCCATTATTAGGTCTCAGTGTTAGATATAATTGTTCCCTCCAAAAAACATATCTTATCTTGGACGTTTTAATGGACTTTTTGATATTAAGGTTCTCCCAATCACCGAAAATAATGTCTGTAATTTGCTTACCGAATTGATGGTCACTAATGGCTTTTAGCTTTCTTAAATCTAAAACATTGTTCATGCTTATTTTAGATTGATAATTTAATGTTTAAATTAGTATAATAATTAAAAGATAAAAAGGGATTTTACATGTAGATTCTTGATTCAACTGATTTTTCTTTCGCTTTGCGCATGACTTTATCAATGGCATCAATAAAATCTCTCTCTTTTATTTTTTCTGCGTCTCTGCGAATGGCAAACATACCTGCTTCTGTACAAATGGCTTTAATATCCGCACCTGTTGCTCCATCAGTCTGTTCTACGAGTTTTTTCAGATTAAGCTCCTCCTCTATATTCAAATTTCTAGAATGAATTCTAAAAATTGATTCTCGTGCCTCATTATCGGGTATGGGAAATTCAATCATTCGGTCGAATCTTCCTGGCCTCAAAAGGGCAGGATCTAAAATATCTACTCTATTTGTTGCTCCAATGATTTTAACATCTCCCCTCATTTCAAATCCATCTAATTCACTTAATAACTGCATCAAAGTTCTCTGAACTTCTCTGTCACCTGAAGTAGCTATTTTTAAACGCTGAGATCCAATCGCGTCTAATTCGTCAATGAATAAGATAGTAGGTGCTTTTTCTTTTGCTAAATTAAATATTTCTCTCACCAAACGAGCACCCTCACCAATAAACTTCTGAACTAGTTCGGATCCTATTATCCTAATAAAAGTAGCTTCAGTTTCATGAGCTACTGCTTTTGCTAATAGGGTTTTACCAGTACCAGGAGCTCCATAGAGTAGCACCCCTTTAGGAGGCTCTATTCCTATTTTCTTAAATAGCTCTGGTTTTTTTAAAGGTAATTCTACCGTTTCTCGAACTTCCTGAACTTGTTCATCAAGCCCGCCAACATCAGCATAAGATACATCAGGAATTGAGTCAATAACTTCCATTCCCTTAACGAATGGATCTAATTTAGTTGGTAAAGTTTCCATTATGGCAAATGTTCGTTGATTTAATGCGACTCTCATGCCCGGCCCTAATTTCTCATTTTTGACTTTTCTGCTGGCATTAACAACAAAACTAGGTCCTGTGGAGCTCTTTACAATTGCCCTCCCTTTTGCTTCATCTAAAATATCTATAACTGTAGCAGATACTAAGGGAGGTTCTCTTAATCTGTCGATTTCATTCCTAAGACTGTGAAGTTCTTGCTCTAATCTCAATCTCTCTGCATCTAATAATTGCTTTTCGGTCTCTAAATTGCGCAACCTTTTTTCTAGATGCCTGGTATAGGTTATTAAATACTCGCCATCTTTAACTTCTTCTTTTTTCTTTTTATCTTTCGTTGTCGTCAAAATCAGGAAACCTAAGTTTTTAATTAAGTAGTTCTAAATAAATAATAAATTTTTATTCATTTAAATTTAAGTTTATCTCTTAATTATAAATAAGTTTCTAAAGTTAAAAAAATCTAAAGATTATATTTTATAAAACTGGAAAAAAAGTAAATTATAAGAATTTCCTCAATTTTAATAGTATCAGAAAACATTTTTAAAAACTTTTCAAGATTTCACATGTATGGAAAAAAAAGTTCAAAATTAGATGATGAATGTCCAATCTGTGGTGGAAAAATTTGGAAAGGGCAAAAAGTGCTAATAGAGGGGGCAAAAATAAGGGTCTGTCAAAATTGTGCAATACACGGAAAGAAAATATCCCCCAGAAAAAAAGCAACTTACAATAAAATTGCGTTCCAAACCCCATTAAAAAAATCCAAAAGCTTCCCAAAATATAGATCCAAAGAACTTTTAGAACCTTCACTCGAGCTAGTGCCAGAATTTGCAAAATCAATAAGGAATGCAAGAACGGCTGAAAATTTAACCCAGGAAGAATTTGCTAAGAAATTAAATGAAAAACCTTCTCTGATGAGAAGGGTGGAATCTGGATTTAAACCAACGATAGATTTAGCACAAAAAATAGAGAAAACCTTTAATATTAAACTTCTAAGAAAAGTTGATGACGTCGAAGTAAATACTAAAAATTACATGAAAAAATCAAAAGGAACATCTCTTGGAGATATTGCATTCATAAAAAAAAAGAAATAAATTGATCACTCCTTCATGATTTTGGCATTTTGGATGAGCATGATTTTCTTCTTAAGAAATTCAATAATTTTTTGATTATCTTGGGCTTCTAATTGACCACCACATTCAGGACATCTAAAATTTAATTCAAAAGCCTCGTCAAATCGGTATTTATATTGAGAGCTATCACAATTCTGGCACATGAAAAAGTAATTATTTTCTTCATATTCTAACCGATCCCTTAGTTTCCTTTCAATCAATTTTTTTTTTTTTAAAAGAATTTGTTCTATTAAATCGAACTCAGCCCACCAATAATAGATAAACCAGCCGCTGCTTTTGTCTCGAATGCGTCTGAATTGTGCCAATTTTTCACTATATAGCTTGTAAAGCGTCTTACGTACCGTGTTTAACTTCAAAATCTCGCTGTCATCCGGTTCAAAATCTATTCCCTTTCCTTCTATTCGTTCCTTGATATTTTCTGTAATGTCTTCATCAGTAATATCCTCATTTTTAGAGTTTAAGAGTTCAATTCCGACTTCTATAGCAACATCTCCGCCGATGAGGTATAGGAAAGATTTTAACAATGGGTTCATGGACATTTATTTTTACCCTTTATGATCACAAGTTTTAATAATTCTTATAATATTCCAAAAAAAAAATATTTATGTAAAAAGATCAGAATTCATTTAGTCTAATTTTTATACTATTATAGCATATTGTTTTTCTATTGAAACCCCATCCACATCCAGGGTTCTGATTAATTTTCCTTTTCTTTTAGCTTTTATTCGTAGCATCAAAGAATCTTTTTCATCCTTAGGTAATATTATTTCCGAGAATTTATAATTATTTGTAAGGGTAATGTTGCTCCATTCATTTGGAATCTCAGATTCAAAATCTTTAAATGCCTTTTCAATTAACAGTTTGGTATTTTTATCCGTATTATCCATCACTCCGTTACAAAATTGTACTCGGCTATTTATATCATCATCTTCAACTTTCTTCTTCGAAGGTTGTGGAATTCGCTTTTTTGTCGAAATTTTACAAGTTGGATTTAACTTAAATGAAAGCAACAAATAGGAATGCTTTCGAAATATATCTATAATTTTTAATAATTTTTCTTTATCAATTTTATCTGAAAAATTTGCCTTATAATTCTTTGTCTTGCCAGTCGATTTTTTTAAGTCCCAATTTAAATCTAACGCTAATAATTCTTCGGTTAAATCCTTACCGGAGATCAGAACTCCTTTAACCTCGATTTCATCTTCATTTGCGGTTTTGATAACTAATTCTTGAATTAAATCTTCATATTCATGGCTTCCTTTTAATGATATCCTTGATGATGTTTTTTTTGTAACAAGAGCAGGACCTATGAACTCTCCTCTTGAGTATCGATAGTAATGCCTATGGACATCCATATTGTCATGAACCGGTGCCTCTAATATTGGGTTTTCAATAAGTTTTCTAAGAAAATGCATGTTTAATCCATGTCTATATTTCCTTTTTAAAGAAATAAAATCATAAGTATTATTAAAATTAAGCGAATATAACTTTTTAATTCTAGTTATTGAAAAACTTAAAAAAAAATGAAAAATTTCTTGCCTAAACAGGCTCAAAAATATAATCAAGATTTAACATGTTTTTGCCATTAATTTTTCTAATTATACAGATTCTGACTATAAAGCAAATAGAATGGCCATGGGAAAACCAGAGACCCATTGAAGAGGTATTTGAAGGACCTTCAATTGTTTTATGGACAATAGCGTGGATTTTTTTTAGTTTAGGAATTGTTAGTTTAATAATTTTAGTATTGTATACAAAATATGGAAGAGAGATATCAATAAAGTTATCAGTTATTACGATATTACTTGCCTCCCTATTTTTAGGGTTCGCTTTTCATTTCTTTTTATTGAATGCCGGGTATTGAAAAATAGATTTATCTCTCTCTTATGAGGAATAAAAAATAAGATTATAAAATGATTTATATTTTTTCTTTTAGTTTAAGTCTAGGAGCTAAACCTAAACTCATCATCTCTTGAAGTAGCAATTTGAAGGCATAAGAACAAACAACTTTAGATATAATAGTTCCATCTCCACATACGGGACAATATCTTTTATCTCGATTACGATCATATACAGCTAAAAGTCCACACTTTTCACATACTAGTATTACTGTTTTATCAGACTCATCCAATAGCCTCTCTTTTAATAATAGAGCAGAACCATGCCCCACTAAACAATCACGCTCCATTTCTCCAAATCTCAATCCTCCTTCTCTTGCTCTCCCTTCTGTGGGCTGGCGAGTTAATATCTGTACTGGTCCACGCGCTCTAGCATGTAATTTATCGGCAACGAGATGATATAATTTTTGATAATAAATTGGAGCACAATAAATACCTGCTTCATAACTTTCTCCAGTTATTCCATTATACATCGTTTCCCTGCCATTAAACTCAAAACCTGCTTCAACTAATTGTTCTTGGAGCTTCGTGATATTAGACCATTCGAAAGCAGTGGCATCACCTAATTTTCCCGTATTACATGCAATTTTTCCGCTAATACCTTCAAATAGTTGACCTAAAGTCATTCTAGAAGGCATAGCATGGGGGTTAACTATTATATCAGGAATGACCCCCTTCGCTGTAAAAGGCATGTCACTTTCAGGGACAACAAGTCCGAGAACTCCTTTTTGACCATGACGGGAAGAGAATTTATCTCCTAATTCTGGAATTCTTAAATCTCTCACTTTTATTTTTACTAGTTTGTTTCCATCAACAGTTTCTGAGATTATCACGGTATCAACGATGCCTTTTTCATTGTGTCTCATGTTCTTTGAGGTTTCTCTCCTATTTGGTTGCATTAATTCGAATTCTTCATATGATTTAATAAACCTGGGTGGTGAAGTTCTGCCAATCAATACATCTCCCCCATTCACTTGAGTTTCGGGCTCAATTATTCCATCTTCCTCGGATAATAAACGATATGATTCAGCAGACTTAAAGCCCCTCACTCCTCTTTCAGGAATCTCAAATTTATCCAATTCTCCTCCGGGATATTTTCTTTCTTCAGCATCATAAGTTCTAAAGAAATGACTTCGAGCCAGTCCTCTTTCTATAGAAGCTTTATTTATGATTATTGCATCTTCGATGTTAAATCCTTCAAAACTCATCATTCCAATGATGAAATTTTGACCAGCAGGTCGTTTATTAAAGCCTATTATTTCCATGGGGCTTGTTTTAACAAGAGGCTGTTGCGGATAATGAAGTGTATGTCCTCGAGTATCTAATCGCAAATGCATGTTCGCAGCGAATAAACCAAGGGCTTGTTTAACCATTCCCGCTTCATAGGTGTTTCTTGGTGATTGATTATGTTCTGGAAATGGGATGATTGAGGCACAAATACCTAATATTGCTGCGGGAGAAATTTCTAAATGAGAGTGCTCGGCGGTAATATCTTGCTCAAACATTGCGATGTATGCGTTTTCTTCTTCTTCTGCGTCTAAATATTCAATTACACCTTTTTGTACCAAATCAGACCAGATAATCTTTCCTTGCGCTAACCTTTCAATGTCTTCTTTAGAAATAAGCAACTTTTTATCTTGCAACACAAACAAGGGTCTTGTAGCACGCCCAGCATCACAATTTATTTGAATCTCTTTGGAATCCGGATAATATCCAATGTTTACGTACTGGTTTATTTCTCCTTTCCTTCGTTTTTTCCTTATTTGATGAATAAAAGAATTATGCTTTTGATGGATTCCTATGAGTTTTCCATTAAGGAATACCTTGACTTTATCACCCTTGATATTTTTTACTTCATTTATGGGAATTACACCTATGTCTATCAAGATATTTTCAAGTATTCTCTCATCCATCCCTACAGAAATTATTGAGGTTAATCCTAAATTTTTAACTAATCCACAATTTGGACCTTCAGGAGTTTCTGCCGGACAAATCTTACCCCACTGAGTAGGATGTAGGTCTCTTGCCTCAAAATGGGGTTGACTTCTACTTAAAGGAGATATAACCCTTCTTAAATGACTTAAAGTGCCCACATGATTAGTTCTATTTAATAATTGACTAACACCTGCTTTACCTCCAACCCAATTCCCAGTTGCGAGAGCGTGCCTTATTCTTTCAGTAATCACATCTGCTCTTACAGCAGTTTTAATATTTGGCGCTCTGCCTCTCACTGCTGTTCTTTCTAATTGATATTTAATATCTTTAACCAAATTCAGAAAAGCCACTCTGAACAGCGATGTGAATAATTCTCCTGCTAATTTTAGTCTTTTGTTAGCATAATGATCTTTATCGTCTGGTTCTCTGAGATTCAACGCAAGTTCCATTACTTTCTGGGCCATTTGTCCCAAATAATATGCTTTTTTAATTCTATCTTGTTCATCATTTCCAATATGAGGTAATAAATATCTATCCAAAACTTGAAGTGCACGGCGAATACGATAATCTTTAGTTTGACCAATGGCAACCCTTTTACCAATGTAATCGAGGGCATTTTGCTGAGATTTTTCAGGATCTTTTAATACTTGAATTTCTGCAGCAACATCTACGACGGGAATTAATTCTTTTTGAATTTCTGGATTTTCTGAAATTGCTTCGAAAATTTCCTTATCAGAATGTAGTCCTAAGGCGCGCATTAAAATAGCTAAGGGTATTTTTCCTGGAACTGAGGGAAATGACACTCTTAAATTCCCATCCTTCTTTCTTTCAATGGTTACAGGTGCTCTAAATCCACTTCTTGTTGAAAATACCTTGGCTTGATGAGTAGCACTTGAGCTTCTGCTGGCCTCTTCTGCTAAAATTCTATTTGGTGCTAAATCTTCTTGAGTTACCAGTACTCTTTCTGTTCCATTGATTATAAAATATCCGCCAGGATCTAATGGATCCTCTCCCCGATTTATTAATTCTTGTTCTGATAAATTTTCTAAGGGACAGCGACAACTTTTTAACATGATCGGGATTTTCCCAATATAGATTTCAAGAGTTTCTTCTGCTTCTTCTCTCTGAGTCCTCTCATCTATTGTAATTGGAGTCATTTCTAGCGTGATGTCTGCTGCATAAGATAGTTCTCTAATTCTTGCTTCAATAGGAGTTATCTCCATGGTTGCTCCATCTGCTTCACGAACTTTTGGATTTCCAACTTTAATTTTACCAAATTTTATTTTAAATCCCGGAATATCGGGAACGACTTCCCCGGATTCGTTAACAATATCCTGCATTTCATATTCAATAAAGTTATTATAAGAATCCAAATGTTGTCGAACTAATCCTTTTTCATCAAACAAACTCTTTAAGATGATCCATTTATCATCATTCGTTAATTTTATATCAGAACTCAATTTTTTTATAACCTCATTAATAATTTTCTATTGAATAAGAAGAATTTCATGTTATATTTTTTCCTTTTTCACATATCTATAATATTTTACTGAATTTACCGTCGT
>SDNN01000215.1 GCA_004524425.1 Promethearchaeota archaeon | reverse complement strand
ACATATCCCGTGTAAAATGAAACTAATACAACTGTGGCCCATGCTTCCTCCAATCCAAAAATAGTTGTATAAAAGGGAGTGAAATTGGCAGATAAATTGAGCGTGAAAACAACACAGAAATTAAAGATCAAAAAGCTTATAAAACTCTTGTTTTTAAAGGCAATCTTTATTTCCGTAAGGATGTTGTATTTTTCTGAAAATTCCTTTTCATGGAGCTCGAACCGTTCTTTAACCCCATAAGAGAGGATTAGATATGCAAGAGTAGCAATGGCTGCTAAAATTAAGATGGATATTCGAAAAATCTCCAATCCTAAACTCATGATGATTGGAACCACTAATATGGTAATTCCACCAATCAAGGTAAAGATTAGAGTGTAAATTCCTATCGATGTCCTTTCCGTTGTTGATTCACTCATTTCGGGAGGAAGGGCAACCAGGGAGAGAATGACGATGGTTAGCATGGTATCATAAAACAAGAGCCCAATAAGCAATTGTATGAATTTCAAGGTTTGCCCGGAATTCAAATCTCCAGGGGCCGAGCCTGGCAAAGGAAACCAGAAGAAGATAAATGATGCGGCAAATAAAGGGGCACCATAACGAATGTACGGTATTCTTCGCCCTAACCTATGTTTAGTTCTATCGGCAATGTAAGCAAAAAATATATCGTTAAGTGCATTCCAAAAAAGAAAAATAACCTGTGCTATAATGAATAATTCATACCGAATTTGGATTTTATTGATATAATAATCAGTCAAATATAAGCCTACGATGCCTGTTATGATGACGTTTGCCAATATTCCGAATCCAAAACATATTTTTTCCTTTTTCGGTATGATCCTGCCTTCAGATAAACCTGTCAGTGATACGTTATTATTTTCCATGATGAAATAATCAAATTTTTTGTAGTATTATTTCGTTATATTGCTAAATAATTCTTTTCAAAAATAAATTCAATAATTTTTAATCTTATTTAGAAATATAACAATTTATGGCAGAAAGTAGGCAATGGTTTGAAGTAAAAAAACTTAAGGATTATTTATATCTCATACGAGAGAATTTAGATGCTATTGATCCTAGATTTCACAGCATTTATACTAATCTTTATTTGTTATTCGGTACTGATAAGGCTCTCTTAATTGATACAGGAGCAGGACTGTATCCTATTAAGCCTCTAGTTAATGATTTAATAGGAAATAGAGAATTAATCGTAATAAACACTCACTGCCACTGGGATCACGTGGGAAATAATCATGAATTCAATGAGATCCTCATCCATGAAATTGAGAGCTTGACTATTTCAAGACCCATTAACATCACGAATCTAAGAGACTCTTCCAGGGATGTTGTTAAGCGGTATGAAAAGAATGATTTTTCTTTATTACCAGCTCCATCGATAAAAACTGTCAAAGGCGGAGATAAAATAATGCTTGGTGGTCTTGAGGTCAAGGTAATTCATACTCCTGGTCATTCCCCAGGGTCCATATCATTATTCACTAATAGGAATGAATTATTCACGGGAGATACTGCCCATTATGGATCAGTTTATTTACCCAAGAAAAAAATGTTCCCAAAATTTCTCGAGAGTCTATTAAAATTAATAAAAACGTGTGAAAATAAAGAATCAGTTGAGATATATCCTTCTCATGAGGAATATGGTGTTGGAATAGAGCTTTTAAAAGATCTTCATGATGGAATACTTAACCTTGAAAACATATGGGATACTAAAGCAAAGGATAATTTCTTGCGTTCTTGGATCATAAATGACGATAAATTTGAATATGTCATATCTCGTATATAAAATTAAATTAAAATACAATTTTTCTCGACGATGCCTGAAAAGATCCTCCTAAACGGAAAATGGAACCTTAAAGATGAAGAGAAAGGCATTGAAATAAAAGCAGAAGTTCCTGGCTCTGTATTTGAAGCCCTTATTAAAAATAATATCATTGAGGATCCATTCTATGGCTTGAATGAACATGAAGTTTCATGGGTATATGAATCGGAATGGCATTATGAAACTAAATTTGACGTTAATTCGAAATTCTTAGATCATTCTCACATCCTATTACGCTTTCATGGCTTGGATACCATATCAGAAGTATATCTAAATGGCTCTTTATTGGGAAAAACAGATAACATGTTCATGTCTTACGATTTCGACGTCAAATCAAAATTGAAACAATCGGATAATTCTATTCAAGTGGTTTTTAAAAGTCCAACCGAAAAAGCGAGAGAGGAAATTAAAAAACATGGTTTAAGATTGGTCACTACGCCAGAGGCTCTACCAGGTGTTTCCTATCTAAGAAAAGCTCAATATTCATTTGGATGGGACTGGGGCCCAAAAATACCGGACATTGGAATTTGGAAATCTGTTGAATTAATTGGTTTTGAGATGCTGATGATAGAAAACCTTCACGTTTTACAAACCTTTCATTATGACTTAGGGTCTTCAAATCTTAAGGATTTTGATCATATTCCTGATCATAGAGTAAATTCTGTCGATCTATCATTTAATATTGAATTATATCCCATAGAAGTTGAGTTTGAGAAAGTTGGATTCTTTGTTAAATTAGAAATCACAGCACCAGATAATAGTACTTTCAAAATTGAAAAACCTCTTGTATCCATGAATCAAACAATTACTTTGACAATAGAAAAGCCTATATTATGGTGGATACATGAGCTTGGAAAGCCAAATCTCCATGAAGTTAATATCACTATATTCAAGGAAAAACAACTTGATATTTACACTCAGAAATTTGGAATTAGAGAGATTTTATTAATCAGAAAACCAGATAAGTGGGGTGAATCGTTTTATTTTCGATTAAATGGGATTCCAATTTTCATAAAAGGTGCTAATTGGATACCAGTAGATTCTTTTATTCCGAGAGGAAAGAAACAAGGTCTTTATCAAAAGAACCTCAAGCATGCTAAAGCCGCTAACATGAACATGTTGAGAGTCTGGGGAGGAGGTATTTATGAAGATGACGCGTTTTATGATATTTGCGATGAATTTGGATTATTAGTATGGCAAGATTTTCCTTTTGCTTGCCATCTTTACTATCCTGATAATGAATTTATCCAAAATTTTACCGAAGAGGCAATCCAAAACATTAAAAGATTGAGAAACCATCCTAGTTTAGCAATATGGTGTGGAAATAATGAGATTGAGTTTTTATGGAGAGGATTATTAGCCGACTCAGACTTGAAGGATTCTAAATTAATTAAAAAACTCGAAAACGGATATGTAGAAATATTTGAACATATCTTACCCTCACTTTTGAAAAACTATGATGTAGATCGCCCATACTGGCCCAGTTCTCCTTCTAATGGTTTTATTGGAGATAAATTAGGAACGATTGATTCGAATGATCCGAATAGTGGAGACTCACATTACTGGGCTGTCTGGCATAGCGGAAGATCATTTATCGCTTATAGGGACTTTGATTCACGATTTATGTCCGAGTTCGGTTTCGAGTCTTTTCCCTCCTTAAAAACCATCAAGCAGTTTTGCCCTTCAGATCAATTTGAATTCTCTTCACCGATAATGGAAAATCATCAAAAAAACCTTGCTGGAAATAAAAAAATTAGAAGGTACATGAAGCGCCGTTTCAAGATTCCAAAAGATTTTGAACGTCAAGTCATTGTCTCGCAAATCACCCAGGCAGAAGCAATGGAATATGGAGTGGAACATTGGCGCCGCCAGCGAAATGATTTTCATTGCATGGGAGCGCTTTATTGGCAATTGAATGACTGCTGGCCCGTGGTTAGTTGGAGTTCCTTGGATCATTATCTACGATGGAAGGCACTTCATTACTATGCCAAGCGTTTTTATGCTCCTGTCTTTGCAAGTGTTAAAGAATCTTCGGATCAAGTTGAATTATGGATTAGTAATGATAAAATAACTAAATGTCAAGTGATATTAGATTGGGAGATTTTAAATTCAGATGGAACCTTGCTAATGGAAGGCTCTCATGAAACTTCTGTTGATTCGTGTACATCATTAAAAATCGATACCATCGATGTGAGTAATATCAATAAAGAGAGTGCTCAAGAGCAAAATCACGTTATCTTCTACAAACTGATGAAGTCAAGAGATGATAACGAGATAATTCAGCATGGATTTAGATTATTTGGTCCTCCAAAGAAGTTTTCGTTAATTAATCCCGAGCTAACATTTTCCCTGAGGGAACTGGAGAGCACGAAAGGTCAAGGCACGGAATGTAAAATAATGATCAAATCGAAAACTATTGCACTATACGTTTTTATCGATGCCGATGACATGGATTTCATCGCGTCTGATAATTTCTTCTCGATGGAACCAGATGAGGAAAGAATCATAACCTTGAAAAATGTTAAAACCTTGAGGCAAAAAGAAAAATTAAATAAGAAGAAAATACAGAAATCGCTTAAAATAAATTCTTTATATGATTTAATGAAGGATTAAGAGATATTTGAATGAAAATGATTATTCTCTTAAGATCCATACAGCCATTTCCCCTCTTTCCCGATTCGTCCATAAATGATATGGAATTGCGACCATATTGTGCTCTATTTTCTTGATGGATTCATCATTATTAGAATGCTCTAAGTAATTTACTTTTCCAGTTATGATCGATATTCCATTTAAAAGATTTGGTTTGAATTCTGATTGGAGTTCTGCGGTATCATTGATGTTTATATTATTCAAATTTTCAACATCATTATCAGCTTGTTCTATGCAATATACCAAGGGTCCTCGCTCTAATGCAACCCTACCAATATCATCTTCAACGTTTTCATGTGCTATGACTCTTCTAACTGGCATTGGCATTTCATATTCGATGACATCTCCTGGTTTCCATACCCTTTTAATTAAAATATAACCCTTTTCAGAAACGATTT
>SDNN01000037.1 GCA_004524425.1 Promethearchaeota archaeon | reverse complement strand
CGAAATATTGAAGGAATTAAACTCAGAACATTTAAAAGTAATTTTAGAGATAATAAATAATTCTCCTTATTTCAAGCATCTTAAAATGGAAGTTAAGGAGATAGGGATTGGTTATTCTTTATTAGAAGTAGTTTTAGAATCCATGCATTTAAATCCTTTTGGTAGCATACATGGAGGGGTTTATGCTTCAATTATAGATACTGCAGCTTACTGGGCGGTTTATTCTGCTATGAAGGAGAATGTTGGGTTCACTACAATGGATCTAAACGTTAATAATCTTGCTCCAATAAATAAAGGAAAATTAACTGTTAAAGGTAAATGTATTAAGCAAGGAAAGATAATCTGTCTTGCTGAAGCTTTCGTCATAAATGAAACCGGAAAATGTTTGGCTCATGGTATTTCGAAAATGTTAGTTTCAAAAAATCTGCAAACAATAGATTTAATAATGAAATTCATGGATAATAATTGTTTTAATATTCCCCCTAAGTTTATATAGATAACTATTTAATTCATCACTAGATTCAGAATACCATCCATTTAAGAATCAATAATGATTTTGCTCATTTTAATAATTCAAAAACTTAATTCTAGTTTTTTTTTATCGGAAAATAATAAATATTTCTAATAAATTGTAAAATTCATGGAATTAACTAACGAGATACCAATAAAAAATAAATATCAGATACCATTAAAGACACAAAAATTCATTTTACAAATGTGCATGGCTCAATGGGACAGTCAATGGTATTTAAAATCAAAAAAAAGATTTGGTGTCAAGGAAACAAATAAATTAAATCAAAATGTTGTATTTTCCATTGGAAAGATCGAAGTCCGACATATCTTAAGTGCTTTAGGGATAAAAAAAGGGGATATTAGAACAGTATCCGAAATGTTTAAAATAATGAATACAATTATGGATATTCTCATTCCTAAATTCATGAAATTCAATTTTGTCGCTAAATCCGAAAATGAAGGATTAGCACGTGTAGATAAGTGTTTCATTTGGAAGGAAGTTCAAAAATCTAAAGAAGCCATGGATTATGTATGTGCTTGTAATTTCAGACATCGAGGTTGGTTAGAAGCTATGAGTCTTAATGGAAAGATTATCCCTTTAAAAAGGTTTTCAAAAGGAGATGATTGTTGTGAATTTAAATTTATTTTGGAAGAAAATTTAGGCGATAATTCCACTTAAAATCAAATATTTAATTTAAGGGGATTCTAAATTACCTTTAATTTGGTTGTTTTTCGTTGACAACAATTATCTATTAAATGAAATTTGAGTAGTTTAACCTTAAATTAAATAAATTTTAAGTTTCAATAAGGTCTTTAAATGAAATTAAGTATAGATATGATTAAAAATATACAAAATCATTTTGGATATAATGATAAGGAAATGAAAATATGGCTTGAAAATCCAAGAAATCATGATGTCATGTCCAAATCGTTGAAATTACTCAGTAAAACCATTATTATTGAAATCGTAGAATCTCAAGGTTGTAATAGCATGCATAAAGTTGGGGATAAATTTTACTTTGATGGGGCAGGAAATCTACTTACTAAATTATCTCCCAAAAAAATTTGTATTTATGCTCTTAGTGACGTTGAAAAATTAATTTTTAGTGCAAGTGAATTATTATATGCAGGTATTGATCCTAATAACATGAGATTTAAACGGGTCTCTTGTTAAGGAGGTGTTGGTATCAAATGTGGAGGGTTGGGAAGAATTATATTAGAAATTAGAGTAGAGAACAGAGATAAAGTCAAGTTATAGAATGAGAATTATCTATTTAAATGATAAATAAGAATTTTTAATAAAATTTTTATTTGATTTATTCCAATTCTGCTATATAATGGGCCTAGATGTGAAGAAGATACTTAAGAGAGATTTTTTTGAATTTAAATTAAGGCCTTTTATTTTAAAGTATTTCACATTTCTGATTAATTTTCACATTCAGTTTCTAAATTCATTCATTCTTGATTTCAAGACTCTTATTTATTACTATATTTTGAAGAAAAGAAAGGAACCTTCTTTATCTATTCCTAAAACTATTACCGTGGTCCTAACCAATATCTGTAATGCGAAATGCGTGTTCTGCGCGTATCAATATTTAAAATTAAAAAAGGAAACAATGTCCGTTGAAACATTCAAAAAATTCATAGATGAGTACAAATCATTAGGAGGCGAAGGGATAAATTTGTCTCCTACCATCGGAGAAGATTTAGTTAATAAAGATTTTTTCGAAATGATAAAATATGCAAAGAACCAAGGTTTTTTTGTTTCAATCAATTCAAATGGAATTCTTTTAAATAAGAATAAAACTTTCAAAAAAATAATTGATCTCAATATTGATTCAATTACCATTAGTACTGGAGATTTTATTCCTGAAATTGAAGCGGAAATTTTCAACATACCCCAAGATCTTGCTAAGCAAAAATTATTGGGATTAATTAATTTAATCAAATATAAAAAAGAGAGAAATTCAAATTCAAAAATAATTATTGCATTCAGAGCTAAAAGACCCTTTAGAAAAATATGGAATACCATGAATAGAACAATTCTAAGAGAATATTTTGATGAGAGACTCTTTCATATCGCATTCATGACGGTATATGATAACTGGTGTGGAAATGTTACCAAGGAAAATCTATTAGGGATCATGAAAATGAAAAAAAGAAACATGAAAAGAAAATATCCTTGTTTTAGTCTCGAGAAAATTAGCATATTACCCAATGGAAACGTTAGATTATGTGCTTGCAGAATTAAGGTTGACGAAAATGATGACCTTGTAATCGGAAACATCTTGGAAAACAGCTTACTCGAGATACTTCATGGTGATTATAGAAGAAAAATTATAAACGATTGGCAAAATGGTAAAATCGTTGATGTGTGCAAAGATTGCGCGCGTTATTTATTTTGAATAGTCCATATGTGGCAATTCTTCCTGAAAATTTATTACATATAAAAAAAAAATAATAAAAATTATTCTCTATAATCACAGAAAAGATATTCTTTTTTATTTCATAAACATTTGAGTAATAAGTTTGGTTTCTTTATTATTAAAATAGATTAAACCTAAAGTGAATGACATGCCAATAAAAAATGGAGATGTGGTAAAGCTAGAATATGAAATTAAATTTGAAGATGGAAGAGTATTTGACAGTACTGAAATGAGAGGAGGAGACCCTCTTAAACTTCAGCTTGGATATGGGCAAGTGATTGATGGATTTGAAAATTCCATAATCGGGATGGAAGCAGGTGAAGAAAAAAGTTTTACTTTAAAGCCTTCAGAGGCATTTGGCGAGTTTGATCCAATTTTATTAGAAAAAATTCCAATTTCTCAATTTCAGGGCGATTTTAGCTTGGAACCTGATAAAATTGTAGAGGTTGTTGGACCGAATGGTATGAGTTCACCAGCAAGAATAAGATTAATTGAAGATGATCATGTGATTGTTGACATGAATCATCCCGGGGCGGGGAAAACCTTAAATTTTAAAGTTAAAATAATTGAAACGGGTTTAGATCCCGATCCAGTAGTTAACCCTTTTAGTTTTGGGGTCAGTTGCGATTGCGGATGCGATCATCACCATTCATGAATCTAGTTCATTACATTAAATAGACCAGAATTCTATTTTATTAATAATTATTAATTTAATAGTTTGGAAATAAACAATTTATTTTATTACCCGTTATATATTTTAATTATTATAAAGCATCACTTAATCTTCAAATTTAACGATGAGTTATAAATTTACTAAGGATGAACTCGAAAACCTGTTAGTTGATTACAATAAGATAGCTATTGAAGATGCTCAAATAAAACTGCCAGAAAGAGCTTGCATTTGGGACGAAACATTAAGAGATGGTGAGCAAAGCCCTACTGTATATTTAACCTTGGATGAGAAAATCCATCTGACAAAGATGATGGATGAGATTGGTGTTAAATTGATCGCAGTAGGTTTTCCAGCAGTATCGGAATCAGAAAAGAACATCGTTAAGACAATAATCAACGAGAATTGCAAAAATGCTTCAATTTTAGCAATCGCTAGACCTAAAATGAGCGATATCGATGCATGTATTGATGCAGATGTAAAAGAAATAGTCATTTTCATGCCGATTTCCCCCATTTTCATGCAAACCTTAAAATTAACTGAGCAAGAAGAATTAGAACAAATTAAAACAGCAATTCATTATGCAAAGGATAACGGTTTCAAAGTAAATTGGGTTTCTGAGGACGGTACTAGAGCAGAATTCCATCACTTAAAAAATGTATTTCAAACTGCAATAGAAGCTGGAGCTGAGAGAATAGTCTTAGGAGATACTGTTGGCGTTTTAACGCCTTATTCCACCCAATACTTAATTAGAAAGATAAAGACCGAAGTTCTCGAGCCAATTAAAAAGAAAGTTTATTTAGGCATTCATACTCATAATGATTTCGGATTAGCAGTATCAAATACGATATCTGGGGTCATCGAGGGCATTGAATACCCCCATACATGTATTAATGGTTATGGTGAAAGAGCAGGCAATGCCGCTTTAGAAGAAGTTGCGGTGATATTAGAACGCTTAGGGGTTAAAACCGGTATAAAATTAGAAAAACTTACTGAATTGAGTAAAGTCTGTGAAAAATATTTTTGTAAGCCTTTATCGCAATATAAACCAATCGTAGGAGATTATGCTTTTAGTCATGAAAGTGGGCTTCATATTGCGGCCATTTTAGCCCATCCTTTAACATATGAGCCGATAAATCCTCATATTGTAGGAAGGAGAAGGAAATTTTATTTGGGTAAATTTTCTGGTTCCTCATCGATTATACACGCTCTTCATAACAAGATTAAGGTTTTAGATTTGGACATTCCAGAAGAAATTATAAAAAAGATTGTCAATGAAGTTAAAATAAAACATGAATCAACTTCAAAGGAAGATTTAAGGAACTCTTTTAGGATAATAAAGGAGGAATTAAAGAAAATTACTAGAGGTGTTTCTGATAAAGAGTTCTTTAATATTGTTAATAAATATGCTCAGCCTTACATACCCGATAACCACCCATTAAAACCAAAGCAAGAAAAGATGGTCAAAGATAACTTTTAGCATGCTGATAATCTTTAATTTCATTCCGACAGAAACATTATCAATCTAATTGTTCCTTGATTTCTTTGATACGTTTTTTAGTATTTTCCAAATCTTTTTGAAGTTTTTCAGTCTGTTTTTTATACGATTTATCATCTAACTTACCTTTATCGTGCTTCTTATCAATAAATGTTATAAGGTTTAAGACTGAACTCATTTTATTTTCTAGACCGTCTAATTCAGCTTTTAGATTATTTTTATCCAGTTTAGCATCTTTCTCGCTTTTAATTTTGGTTTTTACTTTTTCGGATGCTTCAGGCACTTCTTTGATTTTAGCTGGAGGTGTAGGTACTGGTCTAATAAATCCCTCATCATCAGTTTCTCCTTCTTTTTTTCCTAATCCTTGTGGCTTTGGTGGTAGGGCAGTTAATTTTTTTGGGCCCACGGGAAAAATATCTTTAAGCCCACCCCCTTCTTCATCTTCATCATAAGGTTCGTATATAAAATCAGGATTCGTAGGCATCTTCGATTTAGTTTTGATTTGTTCAATATCTTGTTCGCTAAAAAGTTCTTCACTAGACTCACTCACTACTTCTAAAAGTCTTATAAGATTATTCTTAATCATATTTATTTGATTTAAATAAGAATTAAGAGTTTCTATTAATTCCGCCTTTGTTGAAAATTCTATTGGCTCCAAAATTTCCATGGCCTTAAAGTCAGGACTCTTATCCGATGTAACTACTCCTTCTTGAAAAGCCTGAGCAGGTTTAGTTGAAATTGGAAGGGTATGCTCAGTACCTTGTTTTGTTAATTCTAACCTGTAATCCGAAATAAGCCAATTAAAGACATTTAAAGCTAATTTCTCATGTTCCTTATATTGAAAGCCACCTCCAGTTTGATCTCGAAACATCTCATAACTTCCAATTGCACAAACTCTACCGTTTTCGGGCTCTGCAGTACATATTAATGGACAACTAAATGGTTCAGAAGTATCATTCGATGAAACAATTGAAATGGCATTACCAATTATGGTCAAGGAACACCCAGCTCGATAACATAAAGATGAGATTCCATTTGTTATGGGATGAGGGGGAATAAAATTATTAGAATCGATGATTGGCATGTTTTCTATTCCTATATTATTTTTTTCATCTAGAACTTGATCATTTTCGAAAATTATACCAAATTGCTCAGATAATTCTGATAAATTACTACTCCTCCCTTTATCTCCCCCGGCATGAGATAAAAGTAATAATCCTCCTCCATCCTCTTTTACCCAGTTGACTATTTCCATGATTTCAATATGACTCAATTTTGAAAAATCAGGACAAGCTATAACCAATATGTCATAAGGTTTAATGGATTCTTGGGTGATGGGGATTTCAAGGAAATTATAACATATAAAATCATTTTCATTAAGAAAATCTCTCAATTCTGTATAATTCTCGTCTAATTTAGCTCTTTCTTTATGAGAATTATCAAATGCTATATAATATGGCAATTAAAAATCTACTCGATAAAATTTATTTAATTCAAAAATTCATGAAAAATATTGTATCTCTACTAGTAAAATATTTCATCAGTTAATAATTAATATTTTATATATTTATTAAAACCTATAAAAGTTCTCGATTCGTTATTTAAGAACAAGAAAGTAGATATAAGCTAATAGACACATTTATCTCCAATAATTAAGTTATCCTTGCTTATATTTTCTATCAAAACATGACTTCCTATTATTGAATTTTCTGTAATGACATTTCTGAGATTAGCATTATTTTCAATCACGCAACATTTTAAGATAGAATTAGTAATGATTGAATTCTCTCCAATAGAGACATGAGGTCCTATAACTGAATTAATGATTTTTGTATTTTTTCCAATAAAATTAGGATTATTGATAAAACTTCTTTCAATTGTTATATTTAAATTTTCCAACTCTTCGTTGTTAAAAGAGTGATGTTCTAAAAGATATCTATTTCCTTTCAATACTTCTGAAGGTCGTCCAAAATCTAATATCCCCTTGTTTAATTCGATTGCAGCAATTTTATGTCCCTCATCAACTAAATCTTGCAGACTTTCAGTTAAATATATTTCTCCTGAGTCTTTACTTCTCTGATTCAAGTGGTTTTCTAATTTTTCAAAGAGAGCGATGGTTGTTTTATGAGAAAATGCGTATATTCCAGCAATTGCCAAATCCGAAATGAAATCAGTTGGTTTCTCTACAAGCTTAGTAATGATTCCATTTTCATCCGTAACCACGATCCCATAAGAACTTGCCTCATCCTCAGGTACTTTCATGACGGTTAATATCCCATCCACATCAGACTCATAATATCGATACATGACATATGAGTATTGATCTAATAATATCATGTCCCCCAAAAAGATCAATGCTCCATTGCGTTTATCCTCATCCTTGGTCGAGAATGAATTTTTCTTAAATCTTTCTGATGCTAAATAAACAGCTTCACCCAAACCCCAATAATAGGGTATGTTATCTTTATAACCTCTCGGAACTTGTTCTATAAAGGTTAATTTGAATTTATCCGTGTAATTTTCCATGATATAATCAATTATTTGTCTTTTCTTGTAGCCCACGATAAGAATTAATTCAGTGTCATTTTCAAAGGTATCACTAAATCTTGTCAAAATATGATCAAGAACGGTCTTTCCAGCAACTCTGATAAAAGCCTTTGGTTTACTTAAAGTGAATGGTCTTAAGCGAGTTCCAATGCCAGCGATAGGACCAATTATTTTCATGATAAAGTACAATCTTTTTGTTTCTGTATTATTGATAAGGTTTAATGGTGATATAAGTATAAAAGAAATCTAATTTACTTAAATTTTCATTTTAATTGACTTAATAAAATCTTGACTTGTCAGAGTCAAAGACTCGTTGCAAATAACCAAAGATTAAATCAAGACCATTCTCCTCCTTTATAGAACTCGGGATTAATTCCGCTGTGGACCCCATTTCTATAAAGACTTCTGATAGGTCCATGGATAGTTCTCTTATAAGACCGCTTTCTCGTTCACTAGTGGAATCTTCTAGGGCTTGAAAATCTTGAGACCAATTAATGATCATGTCAATTTGATCCTCATCTAGCAAATCTACTTTAGAAAGAATGTTTATTTGAGGAATTTCTTTAAATCTAAATTGAACTGAGGCAGCTAATAATAAGGTCGAGATGAACCCATTTGGCCTAAGAACGAAGTTCGAATCAAATAAAAAAGATACGGATCTTTGTATCGTTCCAAATCCCAAAGCACTGGCGATCAAGGGACCAGTTTCTCTGAATGCAAAGAGTTCTAGTTGCCCAGCTGTGTCAACCAGCACCCAGTCTGGATTGAATGCATCTATCTCCATTTTAAGATCATCTAAATAATTTACCATTAAGTCAGAAGCTAAAATCATGGCTCCATTAGGGCCCAGCTGGTACTCTTCCATGACTTCTTCTAATACAATAAAATCTCTAATATCGATATCAGGTAAATAGGGCATAACTTTAACCCCTGGATCTAAGTTGATGGTAATAACTGAAATTTCGGGATCTCTATTCAAGAGATAATCTTTCAATGCACCGGTTAGAGTAGATTTTCCACTCCCGGCAGTTCCTATGAAATAATTAAGTAAAATTTTTAAAAACCTCAATCTATTTTAATTTTTCATCTAGAAGCTAATAAAGCTGAATATGCAAAACAATTCAAGATTCATTAAATTACAATTACATTGGAAATTTATTAAAGCTTTTTCGAGCATTTTTTTATTAACTTGATTGTTATGTTATTTCCATAAATAAATATTTTTATATCACGTTCATTATTTAATTGTTATTAATTATTGAAAAATAATGATTATTTGATGAAAATGGAGAATTCAAAACGTTCTTCTAATATTACTAATTTTTTTCTTCTCATTCTTCTCGTGGTTATTATTATCGCTACTATCTTAAGCGCGCTCTATCCCAAATTCGGTCAAATTTTTACGATAAACAATTGGTTTGATGCAGACAAGTTGGGAAAAGTATCTTTTTGGATTGCCGTTAGTTTTGTAATGCTCGTGTGTTTTCTGGGAGCGCTCGTTCCTTTTCCAATCCCTTATTCTCTTCCAATCACCTTATTTGCTGCCGCATGGATTAGTTTATATGGTTTAGCGGGATGGGGTTTAATTATTTTGTTAGTACTTTTAGCAACTCTCGCAAATACTATGGGGGATTTAATTGATTATCTTATTGGGAAGGGAGCTCAGTACGTGCTCAGTAAAGATGATCCTGAATTGCAAACGAGATGGAGCAAGATTATCTTAAGTAAACCCAAGGCCATTCCGGGCGTGATTGTATTATTTGGTCTAACTCCATTACCTGATTCTCTATTAATGGTACCTCTGGGTATGGTTAAATATGACATTAAAAAAACCATGCTATGGATGTATGTTGGAAGATTTATCATGATGTTTTTATTTGCTCTTGCGGGGGTCTTTGCTTTTGAATTGATCTTTGATGAAGGTGGTGAAAATGGTGATTTTGGGTGGATTTTTGGAATCATAGTTCTTTATATAATGTGGATTATTATAGTTGTAATGGTCAAATTCAAACCTAAAGAAGAAAAGAAGAGGATTAGTCAAGAAGGAGAAGAAGAATGATTTTTTAAATCAAATTGGGAATATTTTATTTAGGTTCTTTTAAATTTTCTAAAATAATTTCTTTTGGCTTTTTTTTCTCTAACCTTTTAATCTGTCTCTCTATTGTTTCTCTCTGCTTCTCTTCTAACACTTCATCATTTAAAGTAATTTTCTTGAGCTCCTTCTCATCCATTGGTTTCAAATATTTCTTAAACTTGTCATCATCCTTCATTATGCCTTTTAACTCTGCTAAATATGGTAATTTTCCAGGAGCTCTAAGCGCTAAACTGGGATCCGATAAATTTGGGTTGGACCTCCAATCTGAAAGTCTTTTAGGAACTCCGCCTTGGGATATTCCAGGTGAGACATATCCCATGTTTTGTAAAGGCATGTTTTTCAATGTAGAGTTCAATTCCTTTAATTGTTCGACTACGCCATTCATAGCCTCAGTATTTTGCCTCACGAGATTTATGATTAAATCATTATCAATTTTATTATTAACTGATTTCTTTTCATATATAATCGTGCTTTTTTCCTTGTTATTTTTTAAGTCCTTTATTAATTCTTGAAATACCTTTTCATGTAGGAAAGAATTTTCTGTTTTGTTTTCAGCCTTTATCTCATCATATCTAAAGTTTGCATAACAATCCTCATTTATGCAGACCTCAGATAATATGAAGGTTCTACTTATTGAGTATTCTAATTTTTTACCGGAATATAAGATCACTGTTATGTTTAAAATTCTTATTTGAAGATTATAGATATCATAGATTTCACTGAGATCAATATAAAAAGCTATAATTTCATTATAAAAATAAAAATCTTTAATTGAAATTAAATAAGGCAATTGTTTTCGGCAGATGTTGCGCTTGTTTGGTTCCATTAATTCATATTTGATATTAATTCGCTTGATTGTACCGGGAAGAAATAATTTCTTTTCCCTTTTATCTTTTTTAAACTCCAAAAATAGATTCCTCTGATCGTCCCAATAAACTTGGAACAACTCCATCTTATTCTTAAGGCCTCGTTTCAGTAAAATATTTTACATGAAATTATGTTCTAGATCTAAATCTTATATCTCGATTTTAAAATTGAAAGACTACAATAGTTTATTGATTTCTATAAGATAAATAAAATGGAAGATTAAAATAATTCAAGCGCATAAATAAGACGTTGAGATCAATTTATTTTTTCAAGATCTGACAAGTAATAAATTGGTTTTTTCAATGTAGTATTCCAATAATCTATCTCTTCTTTAGATTGTTCTCCAATATATCCATCTACATCTAAAACTAAAATAGCATCCTGATCATGTAATTTTCTTAAGGCGACTTTCTGCAGTTGTTCCCATTCATCATTTGAGAATTTTTCTTTATTTAAAAGACCGTCAATTGAGCAAATTGATACTAATTTCTTGTAAGAAATTTGGAGGATTGATTCTATCTTGATAAAATAATCTTTTGCTTTACTTATAGACCCTACTAAAAATATTTTGTTTTCTTTTATTTTTGAAAAATCATAATTTTTAAATTCTTCTAAAAAAACTTCGCTTAATCGCTTATGATGCATGATAGTTATAAATTTTCAATTCAATATAATCTCAAAGATAATTAAATTTGAGCTCATTTTCTAAGATTATTTCTAAATTTCATTTATTTTGTTCTTTAAATTGCTCTTTTACATATTTGTGTTAATCCATTCCAAGACTATATAGGTAATGAAATATTTTCTTATTAAAATAATGGGTTAATTTGTGGTACTTCTTACTTTGAAAATTAAGAATGAAGTTTTTTCATTAAAATAGAAGAAAATTTCAAAACAAATCTGCGTTTTCTGCAATCTTCATTCTGACGTTAGAGCAGATAAAAATCTTTAAACAGGGTTTTAATTTATTATAAAATTGCTTGTTAAAAAAGACAGATTGAGTGGGGAGAATACAATCAAACCCGTATTAAAGAAAATATTGAATAAATATGATTAAACAAACACAAAAAACCATAGGAACAGTCAGATGGTATAATAAAGAGAAGGGTTTTGGATTTATTACCCCTGATAATTACGAAGGGGATGTTTTTTTACACCAATCTGTTATCCAAAAAAGCACTGCTGAAAATATCAGTGAAGGAGATCGGATTGCTTTCAAGGTTCAACAACGTAAAAAAGGACCAGCTGCAGTGAAAGTAGAAAAACTTAGAGAGAAATCCTTTAAAGATGAAATTGCAGTAGATCAATATGACGTAAATTATAATGAAAGTGATAAAAATTTCACTGATCTTAACTTAACATCCACCATTTTACGCGCAATTGGAGAAGAAGGGTATGTTGAGCCCACGCCTATTCAATCACATGCAATACCTTTAGTAATGAAGGGGCGGGATGTATTAGGATGTGCTCAAACTGGAACCGGTAAGACAGCAGCATTTGCACTCCCCATCATACAACGTTTAGAAAAAAATTTAAACAATAACGGGAATGGAAGGCGAAACATCAGAGTTTTAGTATTAGCACCTACAAGAGAATTGGCACTTCAGATATCAGATAGTTTTAAAACTTACGGAAAATATACGAAATTAAAAACTACAGTAATATATGGAGGAGTGGGGCAAAATCCACAAGTAAATGCCTTAAGACAAGGTGTGGATGTAGTTGTTGCAACTCCTGGACGATTACTTGACTTGATGGGACAAGGACATGTTAAACTTCAACATATTGAAGTATTAATATTTGATGAAGCAGATAGGATGCTAGATATGGGTTTTATCCCTGATATCCGACGAATAGTCAAGCAAATTCCAAAAAAAAATCGTCAAACCTTATTATTTTCTGCAACTTTATCACGGGAAATATTAAGACTGGCAAGTGATATATTGAATAATCCGATTGAAATAAATATTTCTCCAGATCAACCCACTGTAGAGTTTACTGAACAAACTGCCTTTTTTGTTTCAAACAGGAAAAAACAAGCATTATTGGAATATTTATTGAAAAATTCCAACATTGAACGGGCCTTAGTTTTCACTCGCACTAAACGTACTGCAAATCACGTAGCACGAAATCTTAAGAAACATAATTTCAATGCCGGGACAATCCATGGAGATAAGTCCCAGACAGCACGTCAAAAGGCTTTGAGAAACTTCAGGAAGGGAAAAACACGAGTATTAGTAGCAACTGACGTAGTTGCACGTGGCATTGATGTAGATAATATCTCACATGTCATTCAATATGATTTACCGGACATACCAAAAACTTACGTGCACCGAATAGGCAGGACTGGTAGAATGGGAACTGAGGGAAGTGCATTATTATTTTGTCAAGGCAATCAGAAAGATGATTTAAAAGATATCGAAGATTTAATAGGAATGGACATTACAATAATCAGAGATCATCCATACCGTATTTAGAATAAATCTTAAAAATCATTATATACTTTTTATAAATTTTTATAAATTCTTTTTTTAAATTTTAAAATTATCATGGCTTTAAATTATCTCAACTCATATAATGGGAAAAGCATTAATAAAAAATCTGAGAATAATACCATTAAAGAACGAGATATAAAAAATAAGTAATTCGGTTGAAATGGAAAATTTATTGAATAAGATATATTTGATGGAGAATTTAAAATTTCTAAGAGATTTAAATTCTGAAATAATTGATTTAATATATGTTGATCCCCCTTTTTATTCGGGAGTTGATTATGAGGATTTTTCGGATTCATGGTCCTCTTTGGGAGAGTATCTGGAATTTATTGATGTAAGAGTTAAAGAGATGCATAGAGTTTTAAAAGAGACAGGCTCATTTTATTTTCATTGTGATAATAACGCGGTATTTGATCTTAAACCTCTATGTGACAAGATTTTTGGAAGCGAAAATTTTCGAAGGGAAATCATATGGAATGTTCGAAGTGTCTCAGGTTTTAAGAGTCAAGTTAAAGGTTGGGTTCGTCAACATGATAACATTTTATATTATACTAAATCTGATAACTTCGTATTTAACAAGCAATATACCCCCTATAAGAAAGAATATATCCAGAAAATGTTTCGATACCACGATGAGAACGGTAGAATTTATCGAAAAAGACGTGGTGGCAAGCAATATCTTGATAAAAGTCCAGGTAATGTGGTAGGAGACGTGTGGAATGATATTTATTCTTATCAAACTCGTACGAGATCAAAAGAATATACTGGATATTCCACCCAAAAACCCGAAAAACTTTTAGAAAGAATAATTTCTGCATCTTCTAATAAAGGAGATATTGTCGCAGATTTTTTTTGTGGATCAGGTACAACCTTAGTAATGGCTAAAAAACTAAAGAGAAAATGGATTGGCACGGATAACAATCCTAAAGCAATTGAGTTATGTAAAAAAAGACTAGGATTAATATAAATTAAAAGATTATTAGTGAATTAAGAATTAGACACACTTAGATCTAAAAGAAAGTAATTTACTCAAAAGTGATTATAATGGGAAAAAAATACGCCTTATATGCATTTAATGGGGATCCGATGTGCTTTATTCACGTTATTTTAAACGCTCTTGACATGCATGAAAAAGGTCATGACGTCAAGGTTATAATAGAAGGATCAGCTTGTAAATTAGCTAGTGAATTCGAGAATCAATCTAATCCCTTTTATAAAAAATATCAAGAACTTAATGAAAAAGGACTTGTGGATTGTTTTTGCAAAGCGTGTAGTAATAAGATGGGATCTCTTGGGATCGTTGAAAAGATGGGCTTCCCAACTTGTGATGAAATGTTGGGCCATCCAAGCATGGCAAAATATATTGATCAAGGATATGAAATCATAACGTTTTAAAAAAGAATGAAATTATTAAGAAATCTCGGAAAATCATGGCTCTTGAACAGAACCTAATAATGGGATTGTTAATAGGCGCAGCAGCTTACATTTTATTGTATCTCGGAAAAGGTTTCGAAAAGTACGCAGTTGAAGGCTTTAAAAATCAAAAAATAGAAAAAACAGACTCTAAAGGGAGAAATTCAGGGATTTGGATAATTGGATTCATATTCACTCTGGTTTTTTTCTTTATTCAATGGATTGCCCTAATATTTGCCCCTGTTAATTTAATAGCCCCCTTAGAGGGCATTGGATTAGTCATTTTAGTTATATTTTCCTATCATGTATTAAATGAAGAATTGAGCAAATTGGATATTTTAGGAATTATTAACATAATTCTAGGAACGATTTTAGTTGCTCTATTTAATCCGAACCAAAACCTGATTCAATCAACTGATTTCAAGCTTGAAACTTTTATAGTCATCGCTTCATTATTTGTTGGAATAGAACTATTCTTACTTTTGATATCAAAAAGGAATAACTATAAATATGCGGGATTAATTGCCGGTTTCACGGCGGGAACATTCATTGCATTGTCAACCGTCACTAAAAGAATTACCGCAATTCCAAATGCCAGCATATTTTTAATTTTTACTATATTATCGTTTGTATTTGGACTAATGGCAAAGGCATTTTCACAATTAGCATATGCTAAAGGTAAGGCAAACATCGTGATTCCCTGCTTTACCTCAACGAGCATCATCATGGCAATTTTAGTAGGGATCATCGTGCTAAATGAAAAAGTCGAAATCATACAGATAATTGGCATAACATTCATAATTGGTGGAATCCTTCTTTTAACAGCGTTTAAAAAAGAAGGATTATGAGTTCTCATTGCTTCTGAATGTTAATTTCTTTAATTTCCAGCCAATTTTTTGCATCCTCAAAATTATCTACAATGATTCTATTAGGAGATTCTGCCCTCTCTAATAAAAGTTCAAATTCTTTTGCTAAAACCGGATTTTTGGTAATATATGCGGACTTGATTAATTTTTTATTATTCTTCTTCAATAGTTTTAAAATTGTTTTAAAAGATTTAAGAGCTAATATGATGAAATCTAATCCATCTATAATTGCAGAAAACCTCTCTAAATGTTTAGTCTTAGTTTTGAATTCTTTGACAAATTTTTTGGCTATAGATGGCGGAAATGTACCAAGTGCCTTGATATAAAAGGCATTATCTCCTATTTTCTCAATTTTGTACATTTTACTTAATAGAGGATTTAATGAAAATTAATATTAAATATTAAGACATGACTAATGATTCTTTTGTCAAAAAAAAAATATGATATGAATCACAAATTTTTGAAAAATTTAAAAAATTTTGGGTTGATTTTATATGAATTAATATTTAATTCGATTTCTCAATAAAAATGTGTATCGTGATTGAAGTATAGAGTTGAATGAATGGGGACGGCCGGATTTGAACCGACGACCAACAAGTCTGGAGCCTGCCGCGATACCGGGCTTCGCCACGTCCCCATGGCGTTTAAGATTGACAAAATAATAAGTATATAGAATAACTTATATGTATTTGTAATTAATCCAACATGATATTTGAGTTTAATCAATTATTAAGCATGAAAAAGAATTAAATATGTAAATGACCAATTATTTTACGTGAATTTTTGTTCATGTTGAATGCAAATTAAAGATTATTGAACGAGAATGAAGAGAATAAGCGAATATGATTTGAAAACAATAACCATCCTTCAAATAATTATTGCAACGGGTATTTCATTACTTTTTCAATTCGTATTTCCTTTGAATTGGCAACCATTTGACCGCGCACTTCATGGTCCAAATGTTCAGCATGGAGATCCCGGTACTAGTGTTGTGATTTCAACGTTAAGCCAGTGGTTTTTTTCCTTTGCAGTTTCTTGGTTAATATATAGAGATAATCCATATATAAACAATTTCTTGATTTATTCACTCTTCCCGCTTATGATGGTGTTATTCATGGACATCGCAATCTTTCTATGGTGGGATTATATCCATTTTCTTCCGCTAGCCGTGGATATTTACCTTCTTCTCAAGAAAAGAAAGACATTATTTCAAAGGTGGTTTCCCTATTATTTTATATTCTACTCTATTTGGTACACTTCTGTTTATTTTTTACGCTTAACCTATTTAGATTTACCTCTGAATTTGTTTATAATAAACTGGATAAGCATGGGAATTTTAGGCTTCATGATATCTTGTAGTTTTCCTGATTCGATACTAATTTCTTATATCGAAAATAGAAGGCTTTCTAAACCAGAACTTACCTAATCTAATTAAGAAGAAAAATAGCTCATTTTTCTACTCGGAAATCGAATTTTATGGAAAGCCCAATAAAAAGTAGGAAATAAAAGATATATGGCATTATATTAATCATGAAGAGAATTAGCGAATTAAACCTAAAAACCATCACATGTATTCAACTCTTCATTGCCACGATAATTTCCCTGATATATCAATTTGTCATACCCCTGAACTGGAATCCTCTCGATGTCGCAATGTTCGGCCCCGATATTGAACACGGAGATCCTAAAAGAAATATTCAAATCGCCACTATTTCACAATGGTGGTTTTCATTTTCAGTTGCTTGGTTCATTTATAGAGAGAATCCTTATGTTAACAATTTCTTGGTCTACTCCATTTTCTCTTCAGGGACAATCATATTATTAGAAATCGTTCTATTTGGTTTATTCTGGGATTATATTCACATTGTTCCTTTCCTTGTTAATTGTTACATACTGTGGAAAAAAAGGGACACTCTATTTCAAAAATGGCTTCCTTATTATCTGATCCTTTTTACCTCTTGGTATTTTCTCGTATTTATTTTCGATTTAGCCTATTTTGGAGCACCCATTTGGATGATTGTTTTTGATTTTGTTTCAATGGTCATATTAGGAATAGGTCTTTCTTTTACGTTTCCAGATTCCATAAGAATGAAATGGTCTTTATTTCCCCTTGAGTATAAAAACCAACCTCACAGGGACTAATTATTTATTATCTCAAGTGAATAGAACTAACTTGAATTTAATCAATATCTGCTCCACAATATGGACATGAGGTTATTTCATGATCAATTTTTATTAAACTTGCTCCACAAGTAGGACAATAGTTAGGTTTCTCGGGTAATAGCTGTCCCTTTTTTATCAGTTCAAAATCTAACGGTTTTTTTGGTTGCTCAAGAGGTCCAAGTTCATGCCCACACCGGTTGCAAGTCGAAACCTTTGCCGGTATTAAATTACCACAATATGGACATTTTCTAATTAATTTTAGACCGCAATTCCTGCAATATTCACTATAGATACTTAAAGGAGCGTTGCATCTAGGGCAAGTTTTTGTAGGGCTCCAGAAATGCTCAGATAATGCCTGAAATGCAACAACTAATAAAAATGATAAAGGTAAAAATATTAACCAAAACCAGCTAATCACCAAGGTGCCTATAATTGAAAATATAATGACACACGCGATTATCAAAATCCAAATTATTATAGCCTTTTTACTCTTAGGGTTCTCTTTTATCATTTAATGCTAGAAAGTTTTTTACTTAACATTTTGTTTCTTTTCATATATGGCTTAAAGTTTAAATTTCTAACTGTTATTAAAAAGGAATTATTTGTGTTTCTAATGATACTATTCTTCTTTATCTTAAAAAGTGAATTACTTAGATTTTCACTCTTTGGTTATTTCATCTGTTTTTTTTTGCTCCGTGCCACAATATGGACAAATTTTAGTGTGTTCATTGATTTTTTGTCCACACGCAAAACAAGACTTAATCTTCTGTCCAAAATGTATTTTTTCTTCTTCTTTAGACATTTTTTATTTAACTAATTGATTTTAAAGGTTAATTTTTCTAATATTGAGATGGTCGTAAAACATATTAAATAAACTGGAGACCAATTTTTAAAAATGATAAAATTTAATTGAGTGAAATGTTTTCTTTATCAAAAGGAAAAAGAAATTTAAATTAAATATAATAACAAAATAAAGGTGATATAGTATTCCTGGCAGTCATGGCAGCTTAACTAAAGCCGGAAAGGTAAGACAACAGACACCCAAGGTTGATCGAACTGGTGTCAATGCGGAAAGTAAAAAACCCCCAAGAATGCGTTATAGGGAGTTGTACAAAAAAAGAATAATTAATGGAAATTTCGGCGGTCAAGCCGATTCCATCGCGGCAAAACGAGCTAAGTTTAAAAAATAATTTTTTAAGACTTTTAATATTTTCTTATTCTAAAACGCCGATTG
>SDNN01000036.1 GCA_004524425.1 Promethearchaeota archaeon | reverse complement strand
TTGTCGACGTTGGAAATAACGTAGAGAATGTGTCTATGGGTGATCGCGTGGTTATTGAACCCGTCTTACCGTGTGAAGTAAGAGAACTCGAGCAATGTTCCTTTTGCGAAAAGGGTTTTTATCATTTATGTTCGAAACAAGATCTAGGCGCTCTCTCTCCAGGGCAATTCATTGGAGGGTGTAAAGACACGGGAGGGGGATGGGGTGAATACGTGTTAGCACACAAATCCCGGATTTTTAAAATACCTGACTCTATGTCATTTAAAGAAGCACTGATGATCGAGCCACTTGCTTGTGCAATACATTGTATTTTTAAAAAATTGCCTAAATCCGAGGATAACTGTGTAGTTATAGGAGGAGGAACTATTGGATTACTTTGTATTTTAGCTTTAAAGTCTTATTCTGATTGTAAAATAATAGCTTCAGCTAAATATCCGTTTCAATCAGAAGTAGCAAGGGAAGTTGGAGCAGATGAAGTTTATCTTGTTAAGAAAGATCGCCACATAAAAAAAATTGGGAAACAGCTAGGATGCAGGATCTTTTCTCCGCTCATGGATGATGCATATCCTTTAGGAGGAGGAGCTGACATTGTAATAGATTCTGTTGGAAATTCCTCATCAATCATGAATAGTCTCAGAGTATTAAAAGAACAAGGAACCATGATATTAATCGGTTTACCAGCTAAAGAAATGGTAGATTGGACTCCACTAGTTCTTAAGGAAGGTAAAATAATTGCTTCTCATATATATAGCCTTGAAGATTTCAATGGAAAGAAACAGCGGACTTTCCAAATGGCTATTGATTTAATTGCTTCAAGTAATTTTAACATCGCAAAACTCGTCACCCATGAATTTCCATTAAATAAATACAAGGAAGCATTAGAAACTGCTTCAAATAAAGGAAAGTATCAGTCCATTAAAACTGCTTTC
The DNA here is from genome assembly GCA_004524425.1 of Promethearchaeota archaeon. The sequence continues at coordinate 17,989 of SDNN01000036.1, read as the reverse complement.
GTGTTAGACTAATTTTGATTATGCTATTCAATTTTTTCCTTATTTATTTATCGCCAAATTACCAATCCCCTTCCAGCGTTATAAAAATTATTCAAGGTTTATTTATAGAGAATAAGATACTCATTCTTTCTATTTAGATCTAAGCGTGATATAAGTTATATTTTATCAAGAATTTTCTAACTCAAGTTTATGAATACATAGCTAATAATATTTAAACACGAATAAAAATGAGTCATGAAGAAAATCTAAAAAAATATGAAGAATTGCACGCGTTATCCCTTAATGACCCTGCTAAATTTTGGGGTGAAATAGCTGAAAAAGGAATTTATTGGAAGAAAAAATGGGATAAAGTGTTGGATGATAGCGATGCACCATTTTATAAATGGTTTATAGGAGGCATCACAAATACGTGCTATAATGCAGTAGACCGATGGGTTGAAAAATTTCCGGATAAGCCCGCCTACATTTGGTATTCTGAGCTTGATGAAGAAGAAATAATTTCCTATAAAGACCTTTTGACTCGAGTAAATAAATGCGCGGCTGTTTTAAAGGATCTAGGGGTAAAGAAAGGGGATCGAATTGTAATATATTTGCCAATGATTCCAGAAGCTGCTATAGCCATGCTGGCTTGCGTGAGGATTGGTGCGATACATTCAGTGGTCTTTGCTGGCTTTTCAGTTCGCTCATTAGCAGTTAGAGTTGATGATTCTGAACCTCAGCTGGTCATTTGCGCTGACGGAGGCGTTCGCGGTGGAAAGTCCGTTGATTTAAAAAAAATAGTAGATGACACCTTAGAAACTACTAAATATAAAGTGCCACACGTATTAGTCGTAGATCGAGGTTTAGTAAAACATGAAATGATTGATGGTAGAGATAAATACTGGAATGAACTTATTAAAAAAAAGGATGATGATACTTTTATAGAACCTGAATGGTTAGAGAGTACCGAACCTTCTTACATACTATATACAAGCGGAACAACAGGCATGCCCAAGGGAGTACTAAGAGATACAGGAGGCCATCTGGTTGCTCTTTATCATTCAATGAAATCAATATTCAACACGGACACGGAAGATGTTTATTTTGCCACGAGTGATATTGGATGGGTGGTGGGGCATTCATATATTATATATGGACCATTATTTAAGGGATGTACTTCTATCATTTACGAAGGCACGCCCGTTTATCCCGATCCGAGTGCGTGGTTTAAAATCATAGAGAAATATAAGGTCAATACAGTATTTTCCGCACCTACTGCTTTTAGGATTTTGAGAAAATATGATGAAAAGTACATTACTGATAATGATTTAAGCTCTCTACGCACTATTTATTTGGCTGGAGAACCATTGGATAAACCAACCTATGAGTGGATGGCGAGCGTGCTTGGAGGGGTGAACATTATTGATAATTACTGGCAAACAGAGACTGGATGGCCCATTTTAGCGAATCCATTTGGGGTTGCTCCCTTGAAAATAAAACCTGGAAGTCCGACAAAACCCATGTGGGGCTGGAATTTATTAGTCGTGGATTATTTTGGTGATGAAGAAGAAAAGGGAAATAAGGGATATTTGGTTGCAATCCCTCCCACGCCACCTGGAGTGCTTTTGACAGTCTATAAAAACGACGAGCGATATAAGAAATCGTACTATGAGGCGTTCTCAGACAACTTTTATTTCACGACAGGTGATTATGGAATTGAAGATGAAGATGGCTATTTCTTCGTTTTGGGCAGGGCAGATGAAGTGATTAAAGTCGCTGGACATAGATTGGGTACGGGAGAGATGGAAGCAGTCGTTTCTGCTCATCCTAAAGTTGCTGAAGTGAGTTGTATCGGTGTGGAAGATGAAGTAAAAGGACAAGTTCCCATTGTCATGGTTGTCTTAAAGGAAGGGTATCAAGGAAGTAAAGAATTGGAAAACGAAATAAAATCCAGCATAAGAGAAAAGATAGGGCCCGTTGCCACTCCTAAAGCAGTTTATTTCGCGCAAGCACTACCAAAAACAAGGTCTGGAAAAGTAATAAGAAGGGCCATTAAGAATATCGCAGAAGGAAAGGATCCTGGTGATTTAAGTACGATTGAAGATCGCTCAACAATAATGGCAATTAGAAAGCTTATTGAAGACTATGAATAATTTCTCTTTTTTTTTCTTTTTATATGCCCAAGCTGCAAATCAAAAATAAAATAAATGAAAAAAGAATGAAATTTAATTTAATACCAAGACAACTCCTTCGCCATCAGTAACTAATTCATCGTCTTGGTTAAAAACTTGAGTTGTACATCTTATGAATTTTAGCTTTCCTTCTTTTTTGGTAAATTTTTCTTTAACGGTGGCTACCGCTGTCAGAGTGTCTCCAAAATATACGGGTTTGATAAATCTCACGTTTTGTTCCCCATAAAGTATTCCGGGTCCGAATAATTTTACCCCCATGGAAGCTGAAATCAATCCCACGCTAATTACCCCATGTGCCACTTGTTTTCCAAAAATAGCAGTTTTAGCAAATTCGGGATCAACGTGTATGGGATTATAATCACCCGAAACTTCAGCAAATTTCATCACATCCTCCTCTGTAATGGTTTTGGTGAATTTCGCAGAATCTCCTACTTTATAGTCATCCCATTTAACAGGTTCTAGATTTGACATATTTTAAATTAATGATTTTATAGATAAAAATCTTGAGTAAATTTAACGCTTAACACCTAAGATGAGGAATAGCCTTTCAGTTTTTTTTTTGATTAACTTATTATTTCATGAAAAAAACTATTTAAGACATCTAATTTTTAAGATTTCAAGGTTAACAGATGAATATAAACATTTAAACTCAAATATGGGTGCTATCTATCAAGCAATATCATAAAATTATAATTTCAGCATTTTTAATCATCATATTCCTGATTTCTATCTCAATCGTCATTCTGTTTCCAAAAAATATAAAAAATATCGATGCTAAATTAAACTTTAATAGAGATAATGCTCATGAATATATCGAAGACCAGTTGGATATAGGATATCGGATACCCGGAACTTCAGAAAGCAGAGAATGTGTTAATTATTTTATATCTAAATTCCAACATATTAATGAAAATTTCACGTATATCATCCAAAATTTTGAAGTACATTCAACTAACTGTCAGAACGTCTTATTTAAGCTAAATGAAGATGAGAAAAACATAGTAATTCTGGGAGCTCATTATGATTCAAGAGCAAAAGCTACTAAGGCAGGCTCAGATAGACCAATTCCTGGAGCAAATGATGGTGCAAGTGGGTGTGCCGTATTGTTAGAACTAGCTGATGTCTTATATGATAAAAGGGATGATTTGGATTGCCAAATATGGTTTGCTTTTTTTGATGCTGAAGATCAAGGAAAAGATGAGGGTGGATATGGAATTAAAGATTGGGATTGGATTGAAGGATCAGAAGAATTCGTTGACAATCTCGAGTATCTTCATGATTCTGATAGCGAAGATTTTGAATGCATGATTTTATTAGACATGGTAGGAGGGAAGAATTTACGATTTATTAAGGAAGAACATTCTACAACGCCATTATTAGAAGAATTATTCGAAATTGGCAGGCAATTGGGTTATCTGAATGAATTTCCTTTGTTTCCCGAGTCTAATTCTGTTTTAGATGATCATCTCCCCTTTCTACAGGAAGGAATACCTTCAGCAGACTTAGTCATAAATTTTTGGAATAACCCAGATTGGCCTCATCACCATACTAAAAAGGATGATCTCTCCCACATATCAAAAAAAAGCCTCGAAATAACGGGCAAGACAATAGAGCAATTTATTTATAATAATTATTTAGATCCGAATAAACATGATTATCAAGGAAATAGTCCATGGGATGAAGATGAAGGCTCACCATATATCGAACTCATCCTAATCATTATCACCATGACAATTATAATCTCATCGATTGCTATAGTATACATTTACCGAAAGAGAAATAGCATGAAAACTCACGATGATTGATTTTTTTTATACTCAGAGTATAAAATTCGAATACACGAGATTTTTTATTCCACATTTTCTATAAAGGTAAGATACAAATAACTTGATAATTTATCAAATACATGGAGATTACTTGGATATTAATTCTCATTCTTTTAGGTTTTGGTTTATTATTTGGGATTATTTGTAGTATCACTGGAATCGGGGGCGGACCATTCTATGTCGCTTTTCTGATATTATTTCTTTCCATGCCCATAACTGAAGCAATTGATACCTCCACATTCATAATATTGATTTCATCCGGAGCGGCACTCATTACCTTTATTAATCACGGAAGAGTAAACCTGAAAATAGCATTGATTTATTCTTTATTTTCTATAATGGGATCTCTTCTATGTACATTACTCTTATTTTTTATCCAGATTGGAGATGTCTTGTTAAAAATTATTTTTGTTATTGTTTTATTTGTTACCAGCGCAAATATGGTATTTAAAATATTACAGGACAGAAATAATAGGATTGATATCAAAAACCATGATCACAATTCATTTTATACTAATTTTGATTATAAAAAAAATTTAAGATATGGAATTCCCTTTTTTATTCTGGCTGGTTTTCTTGCGAATTTAATCGGTATTGGAGGTGGTATTATTTTTACCCCAACACTTCATTTCTTTTTGGGATTTCCTATTCATTGCGCCACCGCGGTTTCAATTGCCATGACTTTCTTTACTGCAATTGTAAATACGTTAATTAAAATTTTTATAGGAGAAATCAATTATTCCATCGGAATAATAATAGGTATTGGGGCCGTAATAGGTTCTTATATTGGAGCTAAATTCTCTTCTAAGGTACCTGAAATATACATTCAATCATTAGTTGCGATTACTCTTGCTTACTTGGCTATTCAAATGCTCCTATAAAAATCGAAAGTAAATACTCGTCATATGATATTTGCCATGAAATAATAAAAAAAATGGGCGAACCCATAGGAGTTTTCTATGGTGAATTCGACAGCATCCTGCCTAATGGTCGTGTTTTGCGTTAAACAATGACAAATCCGAGGCAAATAGGTAAAAAATTGTTTTTTTTAATCTTATTTTTAATATTCAAAACTTTATATGAATCCTAAGCGAATTTTTAACTACACATTCATGAATTTTTAGAAATCAGTTTTAAGTTGCTAAAAATGAGAAAAAAATATTTTAAAAATAAGAATGCAGTAGTAACGGGAGCGGCTAGTGGAGTTGGGAAGGAGATTTCCCTTAAATTAGCTAAAATGGGTACAAATCTTGTCATTTCAGATATAAACATGGAAAGATTAGAGCAAGTAAAAAATAAAGCTGCAAATTTTGGTGTTAAAGTGATTAGCGCAAAATGTGATGTCACAGATCAAAACCAAGTTAAAGATTTAGTAAAAATTGCAATGAATCAAATGGATGAAATTCATTTTCTTTTCAGTAATGCTGGAATTTACATGGGGGGTCCTTTCGAACATTTTTCAATGGACCAATGGAATAGAATCATGGAGGTAAACGTGTGGGGAATGATTTTTGTTGTTAAAGGATTTATAAATAAGTTTTTGGAACAAGGATTTGGCCATGTTATTATTACCAGTAGCATAGCAGGATCATTAGGTGCAGGAGCAGTCACTGCATATAGCACTACCAAATTTGCTAACTCCGGATTTGGTGAAGCAATTTACGGGGAATATTATGAAAGAGGTTTAAATGTTTCTATAGTTTGCCCATTTCCACTCCGTACAAATTTAATTGAAAACTTTCAATTTAGTTTTCCTCCAGAAATTTTTGATGGTCTAGAGGAGGATGCAATTGAGAGAGGTTTAAAGGCAGCTAAATCCTACTATTGGAAAGAATTCACGAAAAAAGGTAGCGGATTTTTTGGAGGTTTTGAGGTGGAAAGGGCAGTTAAAAGAATCATGAAAAAGATTAGGAAAAAAAAATTATACATATTTGACAGACGGTATGGAAGATTTTTTCAATATTTACGAGGTTTTTCTCCTTGGATATATAAAAAAATTCTGAATTTAGCTGGTAAAAGACACAATGAGTTGGTTGAACAATCTATTGAAGAGTTCAAGAAAGCTGCAAGATCATGACCTTAAAAAGCCATTATATCTCAGTTTTTTCCTTGCATTCATTTTTATTTTTTAAATGATAGTTTTTTATGGAGAGTTGAGAAAATTTATATTTATTTTTTGATTTTATAGAGCAGATTATAGATATAATTATTGACATGATTAGAAAAAATTTAAAAAAAAAAATCTCAAGGGAAGATAAAGAACCAATTCCCAAAAAAAAAATAGCTATTGCTATTTTCTTAATAACTTTTGCCTTTTTTGGTTCATATCTAATTTATTTCATTTTACAGATAGCTTTTAATACTCCAACACCCCTAGTCGTTGTCGTTTCTGAATCGATGGAACCTACTTATAATAAAGGTGATATCCTGTTTGTCCAAGGCAAAGATCCAGAAGATATAAAAGTAGGTGATGTCATCGTATATGATGCTGAAGGTCTCTGGGAAGGTGCTCCAGAAGACCCGATAGTTCATAGAGTTATCGATAAGTATGAGGAAGATGGTAAAATCTATTTTGAAACCAGGGGAGATGCAAATAATCTTAAGGATGAAGAGCCCGTACCTCAGAATCGTGTGTTAGGTGTTGTTGTGGGACATATTCCCTATTTAGGATGGGTAAAAATAATTTTGACTGATTTAGGGTTGCTCATTCCCGTGATTATAATTCTTTCAGTACCTTTAGTAGTTAGTATCCTCTGGGATTTATTTAAAGAAGAAGCAGAGGAAGAAAGAGAAAAATCGATAAAACAAGAGTCTACTAAACCGATACAACTTCCGCGAAAAAAGTTCATTCCAAAAATTGAACAAGAGGAACAAGAAGAAGATGATTTTGATTTTTAATTCATGTTCATTCTATTGATAGTATTTATTAATACTACAATAAAGTTTAAAAAATTCCTAAAATTCTTCTCAAATAACTATAATAAAAAATATATTTAGTTAAATTGAACGCATCGTAATTTGATGAGAAAAATTACGAAAAAACACTGCACGTAATACAAAAAAGCAAAAAAATAAAACAATATATCAAAAAATCTAATAGATCCATTAAAAAATAAAACAGAGGAAATTGTTATGTCAAAAGATGAAAATGCTGTATATGTTGGCCGAAGACCTACCATGAATTATGTGATGGCCACAATGATGATCCTTAATAAGGGTGAAGATTGCGTCGTAAAAGCGAGGGGACGCGCTATTTCCCACGCAGTAGACGTATGTGAGATTTTAAGAAATCGCTTCTTAAAAGGCACTGAATATAAGGATATTAAATTGTCCACCGAGCAATTAGAAGGAGAGAACGGACAGAATAATAATGTCAGCTCGATAGAAATTATTCTCACTCCTCCCGAGTAAAAAGAAGAAGTCTATAATTAGATTTCTCTTCAGTAATGCAAAATCACATCAATCCCTTCTTTTTTTTAATTTTTATTAATCAACATGAGAAATTAATTTCTTGTGATCTTTGATGGAAAAATTTTAGACTTCATGAAATTACATTAACTTTTTACCTAGCAACAATCATTTATATCTAAAAGCTTTTGTTTCATTCATTGTTCATGAAATAATGTCATTTTCAATCTAATTATCTCATCTCGGTAATAGTATTAGAAAGGATCATCATGATACTAACCCCAGTTTTCATATCAAGCCCCAAAATCCATTTTTCTAACCCTTCAAATTTGACATTATTAATATGAAAATAAGGAAGAATTCATGGAATTATTAAAAAAATTCAATAACATTTAAAAATTCAAGTATCAAAATTATTATTTAACAAGCAATCATTTAAGATTGTTTAACACAATAATATTTTTTAAAATAATAAATAATAATAAACAAAGAGGAGAAATCAAAAATGGCCAAAAAAAAGGCTGCTTCTAAATCTGAACCTTTATTTGTAAAATCTAAAGTACGAGAATACATTAAAGGGAAAGATTGTAATACAAGCAGCAAAGTACTAGATGGAAATGATTTAAATGGTATCATCATGGGCATGCTTGATGCTGCAGTAGAAAGAGCAAAAGCAAATGGCAGAAAAACTGTCAAAGCAAGAGATTTATAATTATACTATTAATTAATTATTTTTTTTCTTTTTCTCTTTTTTTGAATTTTCGTAATAGTCTTGGAAATTTGAGAGGTTTATGATCGAACTGAAGTTCTGCAAGTGCTTGTTGCTGATAAGCCTTAAAAAGTTCGTTAGAAAGTGCTTGCCAGTCACGACAGATTGCCAGGGTCTCTTCATCATTTCTTAACAAGCTGTCATGGGACATTATCCTAAGAAATTCCTTGGCATGGTATTCGATTGTATCTTTATCAGCACCCTTTAATAAATCTCTAACAAATTCATCGGCAGGATACCATTCTTTTACTCGGGAGAAATCGCGGTGGATTTGAGTAAGTAAGACATTTCGGGGACCTTCCCAAAGTTCCATTATCATCGAGTCGCGATGAAATCTGGGTAAACTAAGGAAATCTTCCATCACTCCATGACCTCCAAAGAATGAAATAGCCATTCTAATTAGCTCCGGGGACTCATCGCAAATTGCTATTTTTTGAAGCATGACCAATTCTCTTAATCTGAAACGTCTTTTACGCTCGGTGATGTTTTCCACTTTCTGTAAGTCTCTTATCCCAGCAATTAGTTGCTCTCCAAAATGAATATATTCGGAATACACCTTAAAGGCCCCTGCTGAAAATCTCATCGCAGCCTCATTTAAGTCATTAATTTGATTAATAAGTAAAGGAAAGGATGAGGTAGGTACTCCAAAGGCAGACCTAAACTGAGCATATAGAGTTGCCTCTCTTGCTACTCTAAGAGCGCCAGCTGCCATTCCAATACCTATATGTAATCTAGATAATGAAAGTACAATCCCCACGATGTTTGCCAAGCCTTTTTCAAGAGGGCCAACTGGATAAGCAACTGCGCCATTATAAGTTATTTCAGCTGTGGGTAATTCAGCGGTACCGAGTTTAGGCTTTAACCTATCGATTGTATAGGAATTTCTAATCTTCTTATCTTTATTTTTGGGAAGCCATGAAGGCACCACAAAAGCTGCAACTCTAGTCGAAGTATCAACTCCTTTTGGTTTTGCGGTCACGACGGCGTAATCTGTATGTGCCGCCGAACAAAAGAATTTCTGGCCATATATCCTCCAGCAATTTGACATTCCATCCGGACCTTCATCTGCCTCATAAACAGCTTCAACAAGATTTGCTGGTACATCGCTGCCTCCTTGGATCTCACTAACAAACTGAGCCCCCCTTCCATACTCTCCACTACTTAATTCACCTGAACCATTACGCACGTGCTCGAGAATCTTTTTTGCTTCAGGACCGAGCTCGCTTTCATATTGTTGCATTAACCATACCATTCCGTGTGTACATGCGATCGGGCACATCACCCCTGCTTCACTATTTTGATATAATAGGAACAATTTTGCAAATCTGCTCCAAGGTGAATTTCTATTAGGATCAAAAATCCCAAGGCTAAAAATTTCTTTTTCTAATATCTCTGTTTCAGCACATCTTTCTATCTCATCTATGCGATGATTATGGGCGTCATAATGTTTAATTTGAGTTACTTTTATCCTATTTTCCAAATCATTAGCCTTGTCTGCCAAGTCTCTAAATCTAAAAGAAACGTAATCAGAAAGAGCACGCAGTTCCTTATCTATTTTTTCAAACTCTTCTCCGACGTATTTTTTGACTAACGCCTGGAAAAATTCATCATCTCTATAATAATTAAAATTATCTCGTGCGAACAAATAATCGTCAAATGAATAAGGATTATCTCTATTACCCTCTTGATCACTCATTTACTTATCGACCTTTTAATATTGTACTTGTAATATACTTATTAATAAGAAAAAAGCAATTTTAAGGTTATTCAGAAAGTTATTTAACAGATCAAAAGTAAAATAAAAATAATTAAAATCATGTGACTCATAGTTTTTTTCCTGCTCCACCATGCGTGAGTTCTTCCCCTAAGGCCACGCGCACAAGGTTACTCAAAATATAAGGTTCCATTCCTTGTGCTTTTGCTCTTCCTCTATTACCCATAATACATAGCGGACATAGGAAAATAAATGCATTGGCTCCCGCATCTTTAGCATCCATGATATTTTTCATTCTCCATTTGTTTTCTTCTTCGGCCGAAACATTTTCCATCGCAGCCTGGATTCCACCACAGCAAAGGGCTCTTTCTTTATCATATTTTCTTTCAACTCGTTCAGCTCCGATTAAGTCGAATAATTCATCAAGCATGACATCTTTTTCGAAAGTATATCTTGAAGCGCATGGCTGTTGATAAGCAATTTTCATATTAAGTTGATTCACTTGGTCTTGGTGCCCCTTAACATAATCTCTTAAATATTCTATGATATGAATTGGCTTAAATGGAACTTCCACGTCAAATTCTTTTACTTTGTTTGTCAGACTTGCATAGCAATCATCATGAAATAGTATGATTTCTTCCGCACCTGAAGATGCTAAATTATCCACAAATGTTTGGAGATTTTGCTTGTTCACTAAACTAGGTCTGGCTGTATGAACCATCCCAATCCAGCAAAAATATTTTCCCCCTTTAAGAAGTGTTAATCCATCATATAGCTGTCCTTCAAAAACTCCTGGTAGCATGGCTTCTCCAAATATGCAAAGACTCATGGTAGGCTTATCGGGATCACCCTTAATAATTTGTGATGGGGTTTTTACCGCCATATCGAACATTTTTAACATTCTTTTAGAAAATTGAAACGTCCCTGTTTCTTCTTGCCTTAAATTAATTAAATCAAATGGATTTGCTCCTTCAGGACAAACCATGTTACACGCAACGCAAGTAACACAGTTAGAAGTAACTGGACTAGGCTCACCATTTATTAATTTTTTAAATTCTTCCTTTGCTTTAACTTCGGGATATGCCATATAAGGGCATTGCATTAAGCATTCTCCGCAAAGTGTGCATTTCTCTTCATAAAACACAATTAATCACTTTTTTTATAATTTGAGCTATCTAACATATTAATATTAAAGTTTTAATTTTAATACAATTATAATTGTTCAATTAGACTTTAATAGTTTCTAATTAATTGAAAAAATAATATAAGATATAATGCTATTTTTAAATTCTGAAAGAAGATTCAATGACAATTCTTATCTAATTGATGACATGATCTTTCGACTTCCAGGACAACTCTCGATTTATGTAATCGAAAATAATGGATTGCGCATGATGATTGATGCTGGGGTTGAATTATCTGCTAGAAAAATAATAAAAAAGCTGAAAAATTTCGATTTATTCCCTATTCATAAAATTTTATTAACACATAGCCATTTTGACCACGTGCAAGCGGTTGGAAAATTAAAGAAATTAATGAAAGGTATAGATGTAGAAGTTTTAGCTTCAGAAAAAGCTATTTCCAATTTAAAAAATCCAGAAAAAATGAATCAATATTTTGGATACAATGTAGATCCAATTTCGAATGTCACTCCTTTACATGAAGGTGATATTATTGATTTAAAGGGACTGCAATTAGAAATATTTAATTTTTTTGGTCATACTCAAGATTCTATTGCGGTTTTCGACAAAAAGAACAGAAATATTTTTGTTGGAGATGCGATAATTGATAAATTAGATCATGATACAATGATGCCAGAATTCGTCCCTCCTGATTTTAATGAATCTCAATATCTTAAAACCTTGGAAAAATTAGGAAATATGAAGGATGATTTGAATTCAATATCCTTTGCTCATTTTGGCGTGTGGAAAGATATAGATTTTAAAAAATTTATAGACAAGGTACGAGAATTTCATTTCGATGTAAAAAATTCAATTATACAATGGTACAATGAAACTCATTCTTTAGAGTATATTACTTCGATGTATCACGATAAATTTATACCAAACTCTGCTATCTTCACCAAAGAGAATATACATGGTTTGGAATTTGAAATAGAGTGGTTTATCAATGGTTTAAAATTTATGGGGGAAATTTCTTAATTTTCAATAAAATGTTTTTAATAAAAACTTATTTCCTTTATTTGCTAAATATTGGGAGATTTTGATATGGGCTTCATAAAACTAGATGGAAAGTTCAACGAAAACTGGTATCTTATAGATGCAGAAATGTTTGGAATGAAAGGAAATGCTTGCATTTATATTATTGAAAATGCTGGCATGAGAATGATGGTTGACACCACTACGCCCGGTCTAATGATGCATAGAATTATAAGGAAAATGAAGGAACTGGGCTTATATCCAATTCATAAGCTTTTTTTATCTCATTCCCATTGGGATCATGTTGAAGGAGTGGAAATACTAATTAAAAAGTTGAAGGACACCAAAATAGAGATTTTAGCATCTCAAAATGCTATAAATGATTTTGAAAATCCTGAGAGAATGAACGAACTATATGATGTTGATATCAAACCAATTCTTGGAATTAATCCTCTAAGGGAAGGAGATATAGTTAATTTAAATGGTTTAGAATTAGAAATCTTGAATTTATTTGGACATTCTCAAGATTTAATTGGTTTTTTAGATAAAAAGAATGAGAATATATTTGTGGGGGATGCTGTCATTAATAAATACGATCGAGAGACCTTACTTCCCGTTTTTTTATCATATGAATTCGATGAAGCAGAGCTCATAAAAACATTCAAAAAGCTAAGAGATTTGAAATCCCAATTGAAAAACGGGCTAAACTCAATATCCTTAAGCCATTTTGGAGTCTGGACTGATGAAGATTGCGAACAAATTTTAGAGGAGATGGAATTACTACATTTTAAAACAAAAAACTCCATTATCAAATGGTATCACGAAAATCCATCATTAGATTATATCACGTCCAAATATCATGAGTCCTTTATTTCAAAATCTCATTTATTCACCAAGAATCAATTATTAGGTTTAAAATTAGCAATTCAATGGCTAATAGATGGATTGAAAGCTGGTTGTTTCATTGAATAATGTTCAATTTCATTTTTAAAATTAATTTTTAATTCAATAGCATTCATTTGAACAATAAGGGATATATTTTTAAGATCTCTGATTGAAATAATATTACCATAAAATTTAATTTTAAATCGGTTAAAAGGAGATGTTAAATTGATAATAGATGCACATGCACATATAGTTGATAAGGATTGGTACCCTGATAAGTGGTGGACTGGATTAGCAACTAGCATAGTATCGGAAGTAAAAAACATATTTAACATGGAATTAACTCCCCAACAGATAATAGATAAACTTCTATTTAATGTGTTTGATCCAACGGGAGAAAAGCTAATTGGAGAAATGGATCGAGCAGGGATTGATATGACAGTAATTTGCGTTCAAGATTACGGGATTGGTTTGAGCGAACCTAAGATCTCCATAGAAGAACAAAATAGAATTTTTGCTGAAATCCAGAAAAAATATCCTAAAAGAATCCTTAGTTATGCAAGTGTGGATCCTCGAAGAGATGGGGCAGAAGAGCTAATAAGAAAATGCTTCGAAGAATGGCAAATGGCTGGTCTAAAGATTCATCCATCAACGGGATTTTATCCTAACAGTAAAGAGACTTATAAGATTTTAGATATTGCTGCTGAATTCAAAAAACCCGTTCTTTTTCACACCGGACAAATAGTACAACCCCTTAGATCTAAATATTGTGATCCAATTTATTTAGATGATGTGTGCTTGGATTTTCCTGATCTATGGATACAAGCAGCACATATGGGTTTTGGTTGGCGTCATGAATTATTTCACATGGGATCTACTAAAAGTAATCTATTAGTTGATTTTTCTGGATGGCAAGTTTTGGCAAAATCCAATTATAAAGAGTTTTGTTCTTCGCTTCGGTTATGTTTGGATGAATTTTCAGCTGAAAAAGTACTATTTGGTACGGATAATCCATATCTAAGAATGGCTCTTGCAGATAAGAAATGGATTAATATGATTAAGAAACTACCTAGCAAGGCACCTGAGGGGATAGAGTTCACAGAAAAAGAGGTTGATCTCATGCTTGGTGGTAATGCTCAACGAATATTCGGAATCAGTTAATCTTAAAAATTCTTAAAATAATTTTTACCTAATTTTTTTGCTTTCTTATTAGAGATTAAAGTACACAATAAGTTCTTAAAATGAAGTACTATGTTAATAAATTTTAATTACTCAAAATTTTTTTTTAAATTTGATATTGCTGATTTCGTAGCTTAGACATTAGATGACCTTTTGATAACAATTGGATACCAAACTGGTCTGAGTAATCTCGAGAAAAATCAGATATCATGTTGCATATCATTATTCCTCCTTGAATGTCAGGAACATCCATGCAAGCTTTATGCAGCTGTCTTAATTGAGTTATAGAAATCTCTCTTTTCCAATCTCGGATAAATACACCAAATTTATCAGATTTATTCTTTACAAGAGCATCAAAAGTCCAAGACTTTCCAGATTGCCCTTTTATATCTATTTTTTTATCGACATATTCATATTTAGTTGAAAAAACTAGTTTGGTTAATTCTCGTAAATTATTTTTCAAGGAAACGTTATTAGATTCTTCCATGACTCTCATCAAAAGATATTAATTTAAATATTCTTTTAGTAGTATTTAAATCTTATATTGATATTCTTTTAGGAAATCTTTTTAATTCTAGTAATATGAGAGTGATATGAATCTTATTTTGTTTTTAAATCATGAATTTGAACATGTTGCACAACCGACACAATTTAGTAAGCTTCAAGTGAGTATAGGATAATCCTTATTTTTAGTGAATGCAAATAGTTCGATTAAACTATAATGACCTTCAGGGTCCGGTCCATTTTTCTTAATGAATTCTTGTAAGTTGGTATACAAAAACTCAACTAAGCGATGTGCAATTTTTTCACAGATCTTCCTACATTCAAAAAAATCAGTTTTGAGGTACTGACAATCCTTTTTATATTTTTGGCAAAATTTTTTCATTTGTAAGGACAATCCTTCTGCCGATAATATATCAATCTTATCCCAAGTGTCCCTAAATCCTCCTAACTCACTTGGAGCAGTATTCCTTATCTTTTTTTCCAATTCTTGTCTCTTTGACATTCCAATTTTAGATTTTGCACTGCCCATCCTCCTTTTTAGTTGACGAATTTCCTTTTTTGCTTCAAGTTGACATAAGAAATTATATTTTTCTAATAATTTTTCTGCCTTTTGAGCCTTTTCAGAATTAATAATCTTCCAGCCTCCAGCCCGTTTACATCTAATGTTTTCATGCTCTGGATTTGAAAATCCAGTGGGATAAATCCAACATTGAGGGGGTTTTATGCCTGATTCGTGAACCTTGCATCCATTAATTTCATTGTCAAACAAGAAACATTTACCTTTTTTCTCGTCGAATCTTAACTGAAATGTAAAGATATCGCTTCTAATAAAATCTGTTTTTTTAGCATATCCACGCCTCAGGTATTCTTGAGCTAAAATTTTGGGAACATCTATTTTGATAGAGCAACAATCCCCCTTGCATATGCTCGGATCTATACAATTGGGCCCCATAATAGCACTTTTCATTAAAGAATTGAATTCCTTAATTATGTTCCAGAAGTTCTCGTTTTTCATGAATAATGAATTTATAAAAAAGTTATCATCTGATAGAATTTTGAATGTATTTAAAAATTCTTATTTAAAATTGCTTTGTATCTACAAACACTTAAATTTGCATAAAATATTAGATATTAAAATTTTATGTTATAAAAAACTAAATTTTTTGTTTACAAAATTTTCTCAAAAATAAAAATTTGAGGTAAAATTTAACATGGCCGAATTAAAAAATTTAATCGTCGTAGACATAACCGATTATGAAAATACAATTCTATCACCCGCTAGCATCGGAGCCACCGGAGAACATCAGGTAAAAGAAATCAAGGCTAATGGGGTATTATTGATAAAAAATACATCGGATAAAAGTAGATTATGGAATATCGCGTGTGATTTAAAAGAAGTCGTGAATACTAATTTGGACAAAGTATTAAACGTGGGCTCAATCAATCCATCAGAAGAATTTAAACGAGATTATGAGATTCAAAACCTGAAGGAACCATGCTTGAAAGTATTAGAAGTTTTCGATGCGGAAAGAGATATTTCTGTAGTAGCTAACAATGCTTTTCTTTACGAAAATGCAAATAAATGTAATTTAAAGCTTTCTCTAACAAACACTTTGGACATTCCGTTTACTGATATAACACTAACTAGAGACTTACCTGAAATTCTACAGGATATTGAAATTAAATCACCAAGCTTAGGTTCTGCTGAGCAATTAGAAGAGGATGGAAAGAGAGTCTTAAGTTGGAAAATTCAGGGATTAGGCGCAAAAGAAAGTGCAACTTTAGAAGTTTATTGTACCGTAGTAGCAAAAGAAAGAAAAGATCAGAATCTGGGAGGTTTGAAAGTTAATTACGTGATAGATAACAAAAAACTTACCATGATTAATCCTGGAGTACGAGGAGAAACAGACTCAATGAGCGGAGTAACTCGAGATGAGGGTACAAATCCTGGTACGTGGGATTGTAATGTAGAATTCATTAACGATTCTGAGTTTAAAGTAAGATTAGAACAAGTTTTAGTAGCACACAAGATTCCAACAGGGGAGGAAACTGTTGTTGATGAAAATCCCAACGTTGAATTAGATCCTGATGCTACCTGGGATAAAACTTTTCCAATCGAGTCTGCAAATGTACCAGAGTTGGAATCTGAAATTGTATTTACGCCCTTATTTGGAGTAATCACAAGGATTATCGGTGAAATTATCAAGGAGCCTACATACTACCATGTCTTAAGTGCTGAAGTTCATAAAACAATAAACCCCCCCGAAGTTGCTGCATATGCTAATACAGATATGACCATCATAAATACAATACCCAATAAAGGTACATCGACTTTTGATAATATTGAGATTCTAGATGAGATACCTCCTGATTTTATACCTCCTTTAGAAAAAGATATTAAAATTGAAATCAAAAACCCAGAAGGTAATATTGAAATTCAGCAGAGAGAAGATTTCATGGAAAGTTTTGGAATTGAGCCAAATGATCAAAGTCCTGATTCTAACCATTTGATAACCATTAAATTAAAGAACTTGAAAGAGCAGGTTCCTCCAGATTCAGAAATAATCATGAGCTATCCACTATTGGCTAAAAATCCTAAACCGGAGGTTAGATATAACACTCCCGTGCAAATAAAAGCGAATGTTCCTGTAAAGGGAAAGGAATTTATTATTAGCCCTCCCGAAGAACCCGTCATAAAAATTAAGTACGTAGCTCGAAAACTCAAAACTCTTAAGAGCATTAAACCCGGTCTTACTGAAGGAGAATTTAATATCACGGTGAGGATCCAGAATAAAGGTGATGTTGAATTAGAAAACATCGTCGTAAAAGATAAAATTCCAAGTGGTTTTACTTTAACAGAAACTAATTTTGATCTTCCTTATGAAATGGTCGGAACTGATATGGAAGTCAAAATAGTGGAGCTTAAAGCAAACGAGTCTATTAATATTAATTACAGTTGTTCTGGTCAAGGTGATTACCCTAGAAGTGAACCAATCGTTAACGTTTTAGGAAGAGACGGTTCATCCGAATCAGCAGCGGCATCACCTGTAGCAGCACCTCCAAAACCTTCGGAATTAAGCCAGTCAAAATCAGCACAAGTTCATGAAATCTTCACGGAAATAATACAGAAAGTGGAAAAAGGCATAACAGGAGTAGAACTAGGAGATCTGTTAGAAAATAAGAGAGATGCATTGCCTGCTGGTCCAAATCTCCATCAAATCATGCAATTCGCGAAAGACTTGAAAGAAAATCTTAAGATGTTAGTTGGAGAAGCTAGAGACGATATAATTAATAAATTAAAGGATTTTAAGAATAAGTACGAATAATTTTTTCTAAAAATTTATACTATTTTTCTTTTCTTTTTTTAAAAATTC
>SDNN01000214.1 GCA_004524425.1 Promethearchaeota archaeon | reverse complement strand
TCAAAATAATGTAATATTTTATTCTCATAGGCAAATTCACGCATTATCTTACATTGTTCTGCTGAGGCAATATCCTTGTTAGGAGTGAAATGATCGGGCGTTAAAATAATTTTTTTAGAATCAAACACTCCTTTTCCAGTTCCTTCAACAATTTTTTTATATACTTCAATGGCAATGGGAGCCGTTATGTCATTTGCTAGACATTTATCAATATTCGCAAGAATGAAATCACCAGCAACAGCATTTTTTTGGTCAGCATGATCTCTTAATATTTTTTCCGTTATTGTGTAACCCATGTCTTTAAACCTGCAAAAACGAGGTAAGTAAGCTCAAATTATTAAATTAGAAAATAAATCATGTTTTAAATTGTTATACCTTTCAATGATTAAATTTGAAAATAGGAATAAAAAAACTATTTTTGAAAGGTAAAAATCCATGAACCATGTTATTATTTACTATAAAATTTCTATTGATAAAATTGGTTTAAGCATCTGATTTAAGAATTTTTCAGTTTCTGCCCATAAATAAAAAATCTTCTCTCTAATTGGTAAAATTATGGCCTTTCCAATCTCGTAATACCCATCTCTTTTCTCGTCCTTTTCGAATTCTCCCATGATTTCAGAAAAATAATTGGAATTTTTTAGATCATCTATTTTTATCCTCATTTTGAAACAGTTAAGCTGTTTCCCAGAGATTTCAAACACGTCATCTATTAATTGGAATTGTTTTATGTCAAAAAAATAGGATTTCATTTCTTTTGTCTTGCGCTTGAGTCCTTTACTAAAAAATTTTAGGGCCTCTTTATCTTTTTCAATATTGTAATCAAAAAGAAACAAATGAAAGCTGCAATCTTTCAAAAATCTCGCTTTCGGAGTATAAAGCATGCAGTCGTGCACTTTATAATTAAACATTGCTAATTCTTCTCTTACCACATATGATTGAATTTCCCATCCAACTTTTAATAAGGGCCTAATATAGGGCGCTAACTCCGGTTCAATCTCATCTAAAGTAATGGTAAACCCCTTTTTAAAAATTATTTGCAAGGATTTGGAATGGGTGTTTTTAATTTCGATCAATTTATTGATTTCATTTTGTTTTTGCTTGATAAATTTATCTAGAAAGTTGAGTGGATCTACAGCGATAAATATTGTAGCATTTTTAGATTTTTCAGCCCTGCCACCTTCTTTAACACAACCCATCTCAATCAAATCATTTAAAACAGGATAAATATTTGTCCTATTTATATCTAACGCGTGATCTAATTCCCGCACGATGGTTCCTTTGGCTCCAACCTTGATTAATTCGAAATAGACTAGAGCCTGATTTCGGGTGAAACCCATCTTATCTTCTAGTAATTTAATAATAAGGCTTTCTCTTGCCATGATCAACTTTTCGGGTCTGTATATGTGTATATATACATAAATAAGTTTAAAAATTTTATCTTATTTGTAATTATTATCATTAAGATGTGAAAAAAGAATAAACACCACATGAGGAGAAAGACATGTTATTAAAAAATTTGACATTTGAAAAATATCATGGGTTAGGAAACGATTATATCATCATTGATGATCTTATCTGGCAAATTCCCGAGGAGAAAAAAGCCCAGTTAGCACAAAAACTCTGTCAATTTCATTTTTCCATCGGAGCAGATGGGTTGATTTACGTGTGTCAATCGGAAAAAGCACAAATTAGGATGAGGATATTCAATGATGACGGAACTGAAGCTGAAATGTGTGGAAACGGTATACGCTGCTTTTCAAAACACGTGTATGAAAATGATATTGTTAAAAAGGACAAAATCAATATTGAAACATTAAAAGGAATAATGGTTGCTGAACTAAAGGTCGTAAATAACCAGGTGGAAAGCGTGACAATAAACATGGGCCCTCCGATCTTGGAATGTGATAAAGTTCCGGTTATTTCAGAAAAAACTAATAAAACTTGCGTGAATGAACCAATAAAAGCTTTTGACAAGGATTTTTTATTTACCGGCGTTTCCATGGGTAATCCTCATGCCGTAATATTCGTAGAAAAGCAGTTATCCACCGAAGAGATAAATAAGTATGGTGCTTTAATCGAAAGGCATGAAAAATTTCCCAATAAAATCAATGTTGAATTTGTTAAAATATTATCTGACACAGAAGCACAACTCAGAGTTTTTGAAAGGGGCGTAGGAATGACCAATTCATGTGGAACGGGTACTTGTGCTGCAGTTGTTGCAGGTACCATTCAAAATAAATTTAAAAAAGACACTCCGATCACAGTGCATAATGATGGAGGAGATCTCATCATAACCTATACCGGAGAGACCGTGTTCATGGAAGGCCCAGTCGAACGCGTCTTTAAGGGTGTGATTGAAGAAATAGAAATTTAAATTATTATAGTGAGTGAGTGATTTGGATTATAAAAATTGGTTGAAATATAAGGATTTAGAATATCAAGATGGAGTATTACATATTGCGAATATGAGTACAATTGAACTTGCTAAAAAATATGGCACCCCTCTCTACGTAATTAATGAACAAATGATACGAAAACGATATCAAGCGCTTAAGAACACGCTAAATTCCATATATGAAGACAACACTGTACATTTTGCCATGAAGGCCAATTCAAGTTTATCAGTATTAAAGATACTTGAATCTGAAGGGGCAAGTTTCGATTGTTCATCAAAAGGAGAGGTGTATACGTGTCTACAAGCTGGGATAAGTCCGGAGAAAATCATCTATACTGGGAACATGTTTACAAATGATGATTTTGAATATGCGGTAAAGAATGATGTATTAGTTAATTTAGATAGCATTAGCCAATTGATTAGATTAGCAAGGATTCATGATAAGCTAGGGAAAGAAAAAAACACTATATCCTTTAGAATAAATCCAGAATTTGGGGCGGGACATCATGTGCATACCATCACCGCCGGAAAGGAAATAAAGTTTGGAATTTTAGATAATCAAGTAATCGAAGCGTATTCAAAAGCAAAACAACTTGGATTCAAAAAATTTGGGACGCATATTCATATCGGTTCGGGCATTCTTAATCCACAAGATTTTGAAAAAGCCACGGAAAAATATCTCTCCATCATCATGAATTTGGCTGATACGTTGAACATTCAATTAGATTTTGTCGATTTTGGAGGCGGGATAGGTATCCCTTATCGTCCGGAAGAAGACTCTTTTGATCTTGCTGCTTATAAGGAAATTGTTATCAAAAGATTCTTGGAATCCTTCGAAAAGGGAAACATGGACCTGCCCAACCTGAAGGTTGAGCCGGGAAGATATTTATCGGCAGAAGCAAGTATCTTAATCACCCAAATAAATACCGTTAAAAATAATGGTTATAAATTGTTTGCGGGCGTGGACGCTGGATTTAACACGCTGGTTCGTCCTACGATGTATGGTTCATATCATCATATAATATCATGTGAGCAGAGCACTGGTGACAATTTATTGAAATATGATATCGCAGGACCTATATGTGAATCTGGTGATATATTGGGGAGAGAGAGGATGCTACCTAAATTAAAAGAAGAAGAATATTTAGCAATATTAGACACTGGTGCCTATGGATATATCATGACTAGCAGATATAATTCACGTCCGGCCCCAGCAGAAGTGTTAGTAAACGATGAAACCCATTTCTTAATTCGCGAGGCCGAGACATTTGATGACTTATTAAAAAAGCAAATCATTCCGGAACATTTAAAGTAGAAAATTCTAAGTCGTTTTCTCATAAAAATTATATTTTTTAAAAGCTTATTGTATCTTGAGATAAAATTATAGAAATGGGGCAATTAGGGCCTGGATACCCCTTAATTGTGCCCGATGAAGAGTTGGCACTATGAAATCGATAAGAAGATTGATGATATGACTGATCTGCTCTGATCATTTTCTATGATTTTATCTTATTCCTCAGAATCCTTAATAAAAATAAAGCAAATTGGAAAAATAGAGCTTAGATATAATAGATTAATAAAAAGATATTAATTATAGACCTAATACTTCTTGAGTATTATAAATTTTATTTTCTGAGGCGTTCGCAATGAATTTGATTGCTTTTATGGCACCACTCGCAAAGCAATTTCTACTATGAGCTTGATGCTTGAATTCAATTCGTTCTCCAGGACCAGCAAAAAACACTACGTGGTCTCCCACTATATCACCCGCTCTGATTGAATGAAAGCCAATTTCGTTTTTCGCTCCCACCATTCTCTTATTTGGTCCACGTGACCTGCCAAACTTTGCAACTTCGTTGAATTTAATTCCTAGTTTATCCGCTATTATTTCACCAATTCTTAGGGCGGTTCCGCTTGGAGCATCTCTTTTCCTATGATGATGAGCTTCAAGAATCTCGATATCCCAGTCTTTTAAATACGGGGTTAAAATGGAAATCATTTTGAAAAATATATTAACTCCAGTTGCCATGTTGGAAGAGATCACAGCAGGAGATTGGTTTTTAATTACCAGTCTTTCAAATTCATCAAGAAAATCTTGGCTTAAGCCTGTAGTTCCAATCACGCATTTAATTTGATTTTTAACGCATATCATGCAGTTTTTTTCAGTTGCTTCAGCAATCGAAAAATCCACGGCCACATCCGGCTTAGTTTCATCAATGATTGATTGTAGATCATTCACATCTCTTATTTCAAGGCTTTTTGGATCTTGTGTTGCGGCTAAAATTCCTAATTTGGTTCCTATGTCGTGTACGTCACAGGCTGCTATGACCTCTATGTTTGAATCATTTAAAGCTAAAGTACTTATCAATTTACCCATGGAGCCTGCTGCTCCCAAAATTAATAATTTAATTATATAATCACCCATAAAAATGATCTTGATTACATTAAATTCATTTTTTCCAAGACTTTCTTTATCTTGTTTTGGTTTTCTTCCAGGGGTGGTGTTAATGGTAAGCGCATCCTTTTGTTCATTATACCCATG
>SDNN01000035.1 GCA_004524425.1 Promethearchaeota archaeon | reverse complement strand
CAATTAGCCGATAAAAGAAAAGAATTAGAAGAGGCGCGAAGTCTTTTGCATACCCTGACTTCTCATCAAACTGATTTAAAATTCGAGTTATTAAATGCGAAGAAGAAGATTGCGTCTCTTGAAGGCAAAGTAAAATCCTCCGATGAAAAGATAACCGAATTAGAAGAGACCATAGAACACAGGAATCGGGTAATTGACAAGTTAGAAGATGGTTTTGAAAAGAGAATCACGGAAATCCAAATATTGAAGGAAAAGAATGAAATGCTCACTGAACAACTCAATAAATCCATAGTGGCACCGAAACTCATCAGGAAACTGCAGACCATCATGCTACATAAAGGATTTGTCGTGGATAAAGAATTCAATCAGTTAATGAGTAAATTAGAAAGAAAGTATCAAACCATAGATCTATAACCAATTTAAATGATTGGTTGGTCTATAGTTTTGTTTAATTTTTTTTTTAGTAAGAATAACCCCATTTTGAGGCTAAGATCATTAATCATAATGCCATTTTCGTGGATAAAAGAGAAAAATTTGGATAATACGGGCTCTATCGCATCATAAAAAGACTTGCTTCCATGGACTTTATTAGGTAAGATAGAAAAATACCATTTCTCAAGATATTCCTTGCTCCATTCCTTGGGGGTTAAACCGAAGTAGACATGCATGCTTTCAACGAAATTTAGCACTATACACGGAAAAAACCATCTTTGCTCCTCATTAAGCTCTTCGGCGTGATTACTATTCAGGAACTGCATGGTCCAGTAATCGCAGAACCTGATAATTTCCTTGTATTTCACATTGGTTTCTTCGTGAAGCATTTTGAAAAAGAAATCTCAAAAATTATCAAAATATATTCACAAGAAGATTCTTTTACAAATATTTAGGAACGATTATCATTCCATTAATAAAATTAAAAAAAAATAGACTTGAGTTTGGTTTAAAAATTTGCTAATCCCCTTCTCTTTATAAGCTAAATTTTAAAAATATACTTATACCTCATCAAATCGCATATCACCAACTGATTCTAATCAAAATGCCTTCGACATTAAAAAAAATTGAAATACTAGGAGCAAATTCTAAATATGATATCTGTGCGAGCACCGCGTCCAGTCGTACGAAAAAATATCCCAAGCTTTTTGGAGACACGAATAAATGGATAGGAGCCACGGCAAGTGGTGGAATTTGCCATAGTTATACTCCAGACGGTCGATGCATGAGTTTATTCAAAACACTTTATACCAACAAATGCATATACAACTGCAAGTACTGTTTTTCTCAAAGTTGCAAGCAGAGAATGAGTTTTACTCCAGAGGAGTATGCCCGCACGTTCATGAAACTCTATTCAATGAACGTGGTGGAGGGCGTGTTCATATCTTCTGGGGTATGTGGAAGTGCTGATGCGACTACCGAGGAGATGTTAGAAGCCGTTCGATTGCTTCGCTTCAAATATAACTTTCAAGGCTACATACATTTTAAATGCTTGCCCGGTGTCAGCCAATATCTCCTCAGGGAAGCCATCTGTCTCTCCGATCGTATCTCAATCAATTCAGAAGCCTCCACTAAAGAGCATCTTGCCGAAATTGCAGAACAAAAAGACTTCATGAACGATATTGTCACTCGTCAGCGCTGGTTAAAGCAGATTCGCGTGAGACATAACGAAAAAGCTCTCAAGGCAATGCGAGATTTTAAGCAAGATAATCAACGCAAGCTGAACTTCCAAGAAAAAATGATCAAGGACCGAAGAAAGGACGGTTATAAAACATTTCAATGGGATGGAGCACCCATTCTCAACGGGGGGCAAACCACTCAGTTTGTCATTGGTGCTGCAGAACACGAAACCGACTTGGATCTCCTAAACAGAATCAATTGGCAATATCAAAATATCGATTTGAGGCGGGCTTATTTTTCTGCTTTTATACCAATCGAAGGCACACCTTTAGAAAAAAGAAAAGCTACACCATTAGATAGGGAACATCGCTTATACCAGAGTGATTGGTTATTAAGAATTTATCATTATAAATTGGATGATTTGAAAGATATCTTGACCGAAGAAGGTAATTTACCCCATGGAGATCCAAAAATTCACTTCGCACGGCATTATTTTGAGGAGCATGGGTTGGTAGATCCCAATGTCGCGACATATGATGAATTACTACGTGTTCCGGGAATAGGGCCCATTTCTGCTAAGCGCATCATTAACTTGCAAAACCAGAAATTTAAATTTAAACGTCGCGAGGACCTGAAATCTATTGGCGTGGTCTTGAAACGAGCAGATCCTTATCTCAAGATCAATGGGAGGAATCAAACCATGCTCTCTGATTTCATGGAACCAAATCATAAGAATATACTTAATTGAAGATAATAATGAGCAAGAAAAAGAATGGCCAAGATCCATTAAAAGTCATTGGAAGGGCTCGCGGATATTCTCATGATGAATTATTAGCCAATCTTCCCCGCCACGCCGATTACTCCTCTCATCTCATTTCGAAAATTAAGAAACTACCTGAGGTGGTTCTTCGCAATTCAGGCACCCCATTAGCAAGAAAGATCATCCGCATGATGAGAGAGGTGTCAAAAGAAGCGTATCGAGCGAAACAATTCACGCGTACTGAAATAAATAACAAGGGCGTGTTATATGGAGTGGTATTGCTCAAGCATCGGGTAATGGATCTGGTTCTTTATTACTTTCATGAAAGATGGCCTCAATGTGTAATTTGTTTATATAATGAGCACACCCAAAAAACGGGAATTATAAACGAAAAAGGCAAAGTGTGGGAGATTTCTTTACCTCTTCAAACAATTGTAGAGAAGATCAGTAAGGATCGACCTGTGGTTCCATATTTTGATGACATCCAATTTTCAGGCGAGCAAATATTTGAAACCTTATACAATTCCCAAAGCATAGCAGAGAGGGAGAATCCCCGTTATTTTAAAAGCATGATCCCCGAACATTGTTATAAATTGCCGGGAATGCGCAAGGGCGTGGAAAAGCGATTTACTCCCCGCAATAAGAAGCTTGATGAATTTTTAAAATGATCATGAACTGGTTCTTCAGGTATTATTGTCAAGAGGATTTTCTCGAAACTTCAAAAGTCACCGTTCCCCCATCCGTATATGGCTGTCCTGGATCTAGGCATTGAAAATAAGCTTTCTGGCCTCCTCTTTTGGCAAGACCTAGAGAATCCGAGCTCAATCCTTCGCGGAGAGCTACGATAAACGTTCCTAATGAGAATAATGCGTGAATGCACACCTTATCTGTTTCTTTTAAATTCACTTCAGGTCCTTCAATGACCATTTTATCTCCCACTTTAAAGACCGGACAATTTCCCTTTATCTCAATGGCTTTGATTACCAATTTTTTAGGATGATGGTTTTGTTTCATAGTCAATAAGAAATTAGCTTTGATATTATAAATTTGTCTAGCAAGGACTTGAGAAAAAATTAGCCACATGAACCACGGAAATTACAATGTATTGAACAATTAAAATCGAAACGTATTTATGACCCTAACCATTTAGATCTATAATGATAACAGAAAAGAAAAAAGACGACAATGAGTCGTGCCAATCCACTACAAATCCCAGCAAGTGGAATGGAAGAACAATTGAAATTGATGATGCTGGGACCGGAGATCTCGTCGGAGATGCCTTCATTGGCTTTTATGATACGGAAACTGGAAAGACTGTTTTTCAATCCATTCCCGTGGGGCTTTATAATGAAGACAACAGAGGCGAAGATCGACCAAAAAAACACATAGTAAAGATAGTTAAAAAAGGTCTTAAAAAGCTCAATCATGGTAAAGGAGACAGAATCCTTCTGTGTCGGGGAAGCTGTTTTGATCTCGTAAGAGAATATTTTGAAGAAAATGATATTTATTACGAGCCCGCAATCGTCGAAGGAGAACTCCAAGATGCCGTGGAGGGTAGATACGTGCACCATCTTAGAAAACTTGGCGTGACTTCCAGGAAATTGACAAAAGAGTCAGGTGCGCAAAGATACTTCGTTTTGTTCGATTGGGTATGCCGTGACTTTCCAAATCGTGAAAGATTTGTAAAGACGGGCTTTCCCTCTTGGAAAAAGAAATGGAGAAAGGTCGCACTAAGGAGATACAACAAGTATCAAAACAAGGAGTCTCGAAAAGCCGAGAATATCATAAAGAGAGCACACGAGATCTATAATAAAATATCGAAAAAAACTAAATCTTTAAAGGAAGCATCCTCAGAGATTTAGTTTAGTTATTGTGTTTCATTTTTTTTTTAAATACCATTCACTTTGTTAAGTGCGTGGAAAATTTTATTTTATTTTTTAACGAATTATTAAGTGAAGATCATGGTAATTTTAACAGTTGATAAAGCAACTTACTATCTTATTTTATATTTCATGCTAGCTTATTTCTTTTCTTGGATATTTTGGATACCCCGACTTGTGGTTGTAAGTTATCCACACCAGTTTCAAGGAATAAACATCATATCAATCTTGTCTCAGCTTTTTATTTTAGGAGGCCTTGGCCCTCTCATTTCAGCCGCCATCGTGATACACCTTCAAGAAGGTAAGGAAGGACTGAAAAAATGGGGAGCTGAATGTGTTAAATGGCGTGTTAATTATCACTGGTACTTAGTAGTATTCCTGCTTCCACTAAGTTTTTTCCTTCTTGCGGATCTTATTTTTTTCCTTCTTGGCGGTGTTATAGGGATGAATATCACCGATCCGTTGTTCATCATCATTGCCTTTTTCTATATCCTATTTTTGGGAGGAGGACTTGAAGAACCAGGATGGAGGGGATATGCTCAACCAAGAATGATGGGAAAACTTGACGTGTTAAAATTAGGGGTGACATTGGGACTCATTTGGTCATTTTGGCATCTTCCCTTATTTTTCATACCGGGGAGCTCTCAACATGGCATATTTTTTCCCGGTTATTTAATATATACTACAGGAATAGCTTTAGTGATCGCATGGATATATAATAATACAAGGAGCGTGTTTTTATGCATTTTATTTCATACCATGTTCAACCTTTCAGCGGGATTATTCGCTCCTTCTCTTACCGATCTAACCTATGGCATGATCTTAATTATCATTCTCTATGGTCTCATAGTCATTTTATTCCTCTTTCATGACAAGGAAACCTTGATCAGATCGAAAAATTCATCAATATCAAATGCTAGCTTTTCGGAAGGAGATTGATTCTTTCAAAGTAAAATTTCAAGATGCATGCTTGAAAAAATAAAAATAGATATAAAAAATAATTTAAGAATTAGACGGGGATATTGTTTATGTCCATTATTTGTGGCAGTCGATTTTTTCGCTTGAGCCAAGAAATTTCGTTTTTATAATATCTCCAGAAGATTTCACATTTTCCTCTTTTACCCTCAACTTTTGTTTCGAAATCCCATGGATTTACCATTACTAAATCACCTTTGCGGATCCAGACACGTTTTTTTATTTTGCCTCGAACCCTACCAAGTCGATGCTCTCCATCTTCACAAAATACCTCCATTCTATCTTGACCATAAATATCAGTGACGCGGCCAAACATTTCTCCCTTTCTCTTAGAAGGCATTTTAATTCTAGAATAATACTCTTCGGGGGTCTGTTGACCTCTTTTATTCTTTTTTGACTTCCTCTTCCTATTTCCCATAACTTTCACCTCCAAATTTTTTACAGGTTTTTAATAATCTTAAATATAATTGATAGATAATTCTTTCATTATCATGAGTAGGTTTGCGATGAAGTAAACTAATTTTAATAAAGTTAGTAAGTCAGATATTCTTCAATAAGAAAAATTAAGGCAAAAACATGAATTTTAATTAAATAAGAACATCAAACTGACAAGCACATCATTTTAATAGAGATTAATGATGCCAAGTCTAAGATTTATCAGAATTTGACACACATCTTAAACCTTAGTTAAGATAAGCATGGATAAATAATAAAGGTTTTGAATTTCACGTAGTCTATTGATAAATCATGAGAATCTTGAAGGAGATTGTTCCATATATTATTATCTTTTGGAGATCATGGCCTCATGATTCAAATTTTCGTGAAATTTTGATCATTTGCAAATGGTTAGTAATCGTGATAGTGGGGAGCATTTGATCATATTTATGATTAATTAATGCATAGAAGGATCACATTTAAATATGAGAGTTGATTACTTGATCATAATAAAGTTAATAAATTAAAAACATGACTCTAAAATAATAAAAAAAGAAGAGGTGAGATGAGCTGGGTCAATTTTTAGATTTTGATAAAATAGCTTCAACAGTTTATAATAATCTTTACTTGGATGATGTTAAATTAGTGGTAAAAATGCCAATCCTTAAGAAGGATTATCATGAATCCAAGCCTGACGTGAAGATCGAAAAATTTGACCTTGCAAACCGCGCGTTTTTGGCATCATTAGATTAGAATTTGATGTTATGAATGCTTGTTTGCCATGGTCGATTTCTCTTTCTTAATAATCAAAAATCCTTTTTTTCTTAATTTTTTTTAATTTTATTTTAAAGATTCAATTCTAATATTGCAACTCAGTTCTGGGTAAGGGATAAGAAATGTCCCGCATCCAATAAAACCTGGATTTTTATTGGGAATTATAAGTTTATTATCCCTTTAAATTCTTTTCTCGATTTGAAATCATCAAGGAAGGCCGTTTCCTCGTTCATCTCCATGACAAGCTCTTTATCAAGTTCTACTGCCTTTCTTAAAGCAGCAAATGCTTCTTGAAACTTATTGACATTCTTATAGGCCATGCATAAATTAACCCAAATTTCAGCATCGTCCGGAATATGCTCTATTATTTCGTTATAGGCATTGATTGCACTCTCAAAATCATCGATTTTCTCCAATGCAACGGCAAGATTAAACCGTGCCAAATCCAGGGAAGGGTCAATTTTTAATGCTTTTTTATACGCCTCAATTTCGGCATTGACATCATCCATTTGTCCATGGGTAAGTCCAAGGTTGTACCACGCTCGAGCATCAGTGGAATCGAGTTCTAGCGCTTTTTTATTAATTTCAATTGCTTTTTGAAAATCGTTCGTGTGAAAGTAGACAATTGCCAGGTTGATCAATGCACGTGCATCGTCAGGATCGATCTCTAAAGCTTTTTTATAGGATTTTTCTGCACCTGCAAAATCATTTTTCTTTGCTAACGCCACGCCGAGATTAAACCAAGTATCCCCTTCATTCGGGTTGAGTTCAAGAGCCTTATGATATGCTCCAATTGCTCCATCGAGATCACCAATTAATTCAAGAGTCACGCCGAGATTGATCCATACCTCAACATATTTAGGATTAAGTTTCAGTACTTCTCTATAAGCTTTTATTTCCTCTTTGGGCTTACCATTCTTTCCATACGCGATGCCTAGATTTATCCAAACATCAATATCCCGGGGATTACCTTCCAAGGCTTTTTTGAATGCTTTTATTGCTCCCTTGATATTGCCTTTTTGACCGAGAAGAACTCCCTGATTCGCCCAATAATCGGAATTCTGAGAACTGGAGTTGTTATTCGCATTTTGTTCATTCATGAGATATAGCGTTTAGTAGTGGATTTTAATTTAAGTTTACGTGTTTTTGCAAAAATAGGTAACCTAAATTTTAATAGAGAAAAGGTAATAACATCAAATAAATGCTATTTGCTTGGGTATCACGATTAATGTGAAACACATGGGAAACACATCCTATTCATTTGAAGGATGTGATCCACAATCTGGATTTTTTTTTATTCTTTTTTTGAAATTAAGCTATAAATACAACATGAAGGGTATTAGTATTAGGGATATTTTTTGTGGATGATTTAATTTGATGGATATTAAGATGTCAAATAAGAAAGCATATAAAATAGAGATCATGGGATTCTTGATCTACGTGGTTTTCGTCGCGCTCGCGATGATTTTTTATGCGGGTGGGACGCAAATGGATCCAAGTGCACCGGGATACACGTTTTGGTTCAATACCATAAGTGATTCGGGCAGGTTATATGCCCGGAGTGGAAAACCTAATTTCATATCTTTTGTATTTTTTGCCATTGCCTATTGCACCATCGCATTAAGCATGATACCTTTCTATCTAGTTTTTCCGAGATTATTTGATGAAAACTCACTTGAAAAAAAGATAACGAAGATTGCGGTTTATTTCGGAATTATATCCTCCATCGGGTTTATTGGAGTAGTTCCCACCCCAGCAGATGTTCTGTACGTGCCCCACATGATTTTTGCAATTCTCGCATATGTTGCGATGTTGATTGTCATGGTGATCTATAGTTTTGCGATATATCGTAGCAGTAAATTTTCAAAGCAATACATGTACACATTTATCATCTTTACACTGCTCTTTCTTGTATTTCTTTTAATGGCTCTTACATCTCTGACATTAGGTATTCGTGAATTGCTGACCATTGGTCAAAAAATAGGTAGGGCTTCATTACTTATTGGATTCACCACATTAACAATCGGCGCGTGGAAATTAGAATAATTACTATCTCTTTTTAATTTCTTTTTTTTTTAGTTTTGTATTGTAAACTCAAGTTTTTAGGTATAAAGATAGTACGATTAAATAGAAGTCGAGGAAATGTATTATTAATAAAAATAAAACATGTTCAGAGGATGTTCACTAATGGATATAAAAATGTCAAACAAGAATGCATACAAGTTAGAATTCCTTGGATTCGCAATATTCATTATTTTTAGTGGTCTTGCGATGATTTTTTATGCCGGAGGCACGCAGATGGATCCGAATGCGCCAGGATATAGCTTTTGGTTCAACTCATTAAGCGATTCGGGAAGATCAGTTGCCCATAATGGAAAACCTAACGTAATTTCCATGATACTTTTTTCTATTGCGTGGATTGGCTTTGCAATAACCACGATCCCCTTCTATCTTGTCTTTCCTAGAGTCTTTGAGGAAAATCCCCGTGAAAAAAAGTTGGCGGAAAAAGGGGGATATTTGGGTATAATTGGATCTATTGCGCATGTGGGTATTGCATTTACACCAGTAGATATCTTTTTTGCCCTCCATTATCTTTTTGTGTTTATAGTATATCCTGCAATGGTACTTGCCATGATATTCTACTGCAACACAATTAGGCAAAATGAGAAATTCTCTAAGGAATATAAGTATTCCTTTAGGTTCTTTACGGTACTTGTCATAGTGTCTATAATATTAGGTTTAGTAGTCTCACTAGCAACAGGCATCCGAGAATTATTGACAATATTTCAAAAAATAGGGCGGATTTCATTTCTTCTGGGATTTTCTATCTTAACAATTGGCGCCTGGAAATTAGAATAAAAATATTTAATTCACTATTCTTTTTTTTTTAATCATCAGACTGATTAGGATAAAAGTAAAGTATTTTAACTAAATTAACTCAAGCAATTATTAAAAAGTGAATTGAGAAACTTTTTATTTAAACTCATAAATGATAATTTAATCAGAAATTAGTTTATCATTAATAAAGGGATTTAGAGGATAAAACAACATGACGACAAGGCAAATTATTAATCAGAATCCATTTCAAAAAAGAGATGAATATTACTTTCGGCCGATATATGAAGATTATTCCATCAGCTCTATTTATATACCAATGAGGGATGGAGTAAAAATAGCCGCAACGATTTGCTTGCCCAAAGGATTACCAGAGGGAAAGAAAATACCCACTTTATTGTACCAAACACGATATCAGAGGACTCATCATCTTCGGATACCTTACCGATGGGCATGGAAAGAGACCGTGGATCATTATCCTAAAACAGAACTGTTCACTGCTAATGGCTATGCGTGCATTTATGTTGATGTAAGGGGTTGTGGCGCTTCACATGGGTTTCGACACACTCCATTCTCGGAAGAAGAAATAAAGGATGGCAGTGATATTGTCGATTGGATAATTAATCAGTCTTGGTCAGATGGTAATGTCGTATCCAATGGCATTTCATACACAGGATTCACTTGCGAATGGTTAGCCACGAATAACCATCCTGCCGTAAAGGCTGTCATGCCCGGACATAGTGGTTGGGATAGTTTTATTGATATCATTTTTCCTGGAGGTTGTTTTAACACTAAATTCATTGAATTATGGTCTTTTTATGGTAAGTTGCTTGATAAAAATCGAACAAGTGAACTTAAAGTGTTGCTCCCCCTTCGATGGCTGCTAATAAAAGGAATCAAACCCGTACAAGGAGACACTGAGTATTCTCAATTAAAAGAGGCCATCAAAAATCATCGAAAAAACTTATACGTGTATGATAACATTCAAGAGATTGTATTTCGGGATGATGTTATCAAATTGGGAAAAGAGGAACATGAAGTCATGTTCGCTGCCCGGAGTCTCTATCGACATCAGGATGCATTACAGAAATTGGATATTCCAATTTACAGTTGGGCATCATGGTTAGATGCTAATTTTGCTAACGTGGTAATCGCGCGATTTTTGAACTTGGATAACCCCCAAGTAGGAATCATAGGCGATTGGAATCACGGAGCTCATCTTCCGGCTAATCCATTTCATCCCGAAAGAACGAGCGTGACGCCCTCGCCTCACGATCGCATTAAAGCAGAAATAAGCTTCTTTAACAGGTGTCTAAGGGAAGGAATAACGGGAAAGATTATTTATTATTACACAATGGGTGAGGAAAAATGGAAAAAGACTCATGCATGGCCTCCTGCGGGACACCAGTTAAAAAAGTGGTATTTTCAGGAAGATAACTTGCTTACGAAAGAAAAGCCCGAGGATATGGACGGAGCAGATGACTATAAAATAAGTTTTAGAACGAGCACTGGATTATTCAATCGTTGGATGGCACCGGCGGGTTTGCCCATTGATTACACGGGGAGAAAAAGAGAAGATAAAAAGTCACTGCTTTATACCAGCTTGCCCCTGGAGGAGGATCTAGAAATAACGGGAAATCCCATCATTACTCTTTATCTCGCCTCGACCCATGAGGATGGTGCAATCTTCGTCTATTTAGAAGATGTAGATGATAAAGGGAACGTGACGTATATAACTGATGGGAACCTAAGATTGATACACCGAAAACTCTCTTCAGAAAATCCACCCTATAAAATGCCCATACCATATCATAGTTTCTTAAAAAAAGATGCACTCCCACTGGTACCTCATGAAATTGCCGAGATAAAAATTGGATTACATGCGACTTCTGCGTTAATCAAGAAAAACCATTCGATTCGCATGTCCATTGCTGGAGCAGATAAGATGACCTTTAAACGATATCCTGCTGAAGGAAAACCCACGATTAGTGTTTACCGAAACAATAAGTATGCCTCTCATGTAGAGTTACCTTGTATATACACGAAACAAAATTAAAATAAGAGGAAAAAGGTGATTAAATGGAAGAATTGATTCCACAATTAAATGAAATACTTACTAAAAATGTAAAAATTAGAGAAAATGAGGAAGATTTGAGGATTGAATTAGAACTTAATAATGAAGGCCTGGCTCCAGGCGATCTGGGCAGCCCTCATGAAATCAGGGAGATGATAACGATCTTTGGAGGGATAAAAAAGAAACTCTCCATGGACGTGAAAATTGATGAACATTCAAGCCTAATAACCTTGGGATTCGCTAATCCGGAGGATTTTCAATTAGTAAGCAAAGTCATCAAAAACCTCTGGAAAAGAGCATCTGAACTCTTGTTAAAAGCCATGAGCGTAGAACCGGGAAAGATTGATGAATTTCGGAATCTTGGAAATTTTAGCAATAAGTATTAATTCGTGGTTATCTCATCAAGTAGCAATTATAATTAAAAATATGAATAACAAGGTTAATTTTTTAAGGATTCTCTAATTTGGGCGGCGGTACAAAGACCTTTCTTGGTTCCACTCGCTCTAGTCGCATGGCATTTTCAGGACACACGTGAGCACAAACTCCGCAACCAATGCATCTGTCCTCATTAATTTGTGCGATTGTATCGATTAAGTCTATTGCCTCTGCATTACAATTTTCAACACACGTTCCACAACCGATGCAATCATCCTCATTGACTCGCGCCAAGTAAGAACTATAATCCGTTAAGGGAAGCGCTCCAGCATAGTGAGCTTCGAAGGTGCCACAGCAACATTTACAACAATTACATAACCCATCGATTTCTTTATTGATGTCTAAATTTGCATGAAACGCCTTATGAACAAGCCCTTCATCTTCTGCTTTTTTTAATATCTTCATGGCATCTTCTTTTGAAACTTCTTCAGCAAATCCTTGTGATATCATGAACACGGCTGTTCTCCCAAAGGAGAAACAATTTTTTCTCTCATCAGTTATCTTACAAGGCTCTCCGAGAAGATCCTTTCGATGCCTACAATAACAAGTAGCTAAGCCTATAGTATCATAATTGTCCAATATCTTAGATAATTCATCAAAGGGTAACACCACTTCCTTTTTGACTTCAATTTCTTCCTCGACAGGAATTACCCTGGCGATGGATGGGGCATCCTTGTAGGCAGGTATCAAAGTGTCATAATTCTTTTGGGTTCCTTGCACTAATTCATTGAAAAAATCTTCATACAATCGCGCGAGTTTCTTTTCTCTCTCTCCCGTTCCTCCTTTCATAAAGGTAGTTTCGACTAATCCGGGAAGAAAGGGGAGGAGTCGATAGACCATCACCCCAGTACTTCTACTTGGGATTGCTGACATCACCCCCGCGTGCATCAGGCTCTGTAGCATGTTATTTAGCTTATCTTCACCCATTTCTCTTATTTCTTTTATTTCCTTTAATTGATCAATGTTATAAGAAGGTTTTTTGAGCAATAAGGTAAATTGTGCTTGCTCTTCATTCAACATTGCTTGTAGAATTTTAATAACCGAGTCAGTTACCGGTATGGGGAGCCTTCCGGCTTTAATAAATCTTCTTGCTACTTTATACCATAAATTTTCTGACATGTTACTCATGATCATTTATTTTAATTAAAAAATTTGTTTAACATGTTTTATAAGCTAAACAATTCTGATAATTATAGGATTTTTCGATTGATAAAAGTTATTGAAAAATTGAATTTAATAAAATAAGGATTGACTAACTCTTTTTATCTCCTTTTCTTGAGTCTATTGCGCATGAATATCACATGGTATCGTTACAATGCTTTGTCTTATTACCCACTGAGTTAAAAGAATTAAGTTTTTTAATGATATTTAGTTGAACATTTTAATTATTAAAATTGGTTTATAAGATTAAAAAAACATTATGAAAAGAGATTTCAAATAAACAAAAATTAAAGTGAAATGACCATGGACATGGTATTGTTAGGATTTTTAATGATTTTCATCGTCGGATGCTTCAGCCTGATGGGAATATTCATGATTTCAATGAGGGAAAAGCTGTTAGACAAAATTTTATTCATTCTTGTCGCATTTGCTACGGGAACAATACTTGCTACTGCGATATTTGATCTCATTCCCGAATCCCTCCATCATCTCGAGGAATTAAACGAGGGTGGAACTTTCTTAGATGAAAGTTCCGTTTTTATATTCGTCATCGTTGGATTTGTGACCTTTTTCATTATTGAAAGATTTATTTATTGGTTTCATGGGCATGCTCATGAAGTAGACAATCAATTTGTGTGTTATAGTGACAAGTCAGAAGGCATTGATAAATCTCTCAGTGGAATGGGAAAAATCAAAAATTTTGCTATTCTCAATCTAGCTGGTGATGGACTACATAATTTTTTAGATGGTATAATAATAATGGTTGGATTTTTGAGTGGATTTTCAAACGGAATTATCATTACTCTTGCCGTATTATTTCATGAGCTTCCTCAAGAAGTAGGGGACTTCGGAATTCTGGTATATGGAGGTTTTACCAAGAAAAAAGCGCTCTTGTTTAACTTTTTAAGTGCCATGATTGCATTGCTTGGAGGTCTAATCGCGTATTTCCTTTCTCCATTGATCGACGTGTTTAATTTATTCTTCTTGGCTTTCTCGGGGGGCGGTTTTATATATATTGCCTGCACGGAACTCATGCCTGAGCTTTTAAAGCAAAAAGATTTAAAGAAATCTATTATTCAAACATTAATCTTTTTAAGTGGGCTCCTACTGATCATAGCTCTTATTTATATATTACCACACGAGTAGAAATTTTTCCTTTCTTCCTTTTTTATTTTAATATCGAAAAATAGATGGAATAGCTTGTTTTATGTTTTATTTCGTTTCTTGGATGAATTTAATTATCTCTCCTACAACTTTTTGAGGGATTTCTACATTAATTCCATGGTTTTGCTTTTCAAAGATCACGATTCTTGAATCGGGGATTATTTCATGCATTTCACGACTTCTGTCTTGTGGAACGAGTCGGTCCTTATTACCAGTCAGGATTAATACGGGTATTTTTAAATCTTTTAATTGATCCTTCACGTTAAAATTATAGATGAAATTTTCCATTGCTCCAAAGATTACTTCAGGAGGACACTTCATCTTGGCTTCTATTTCCTTGTCTAAAAATTCGGGATGGCTTTTTTTAAACCTTATCGTGTATGCGCTTTTAGCAGTGGCTATAAAACTATCACGTAGATTTCCTAACTTCCCTGATTTATAATCCTCGAGTAGTCTTTTCATCCCCTCAGTATTCATCGTATAAGTAGTACTTCCTAAAATGAGCTTGTTCATCATGCTCTGATACCGCAGTGCGAAAGCTTGAGCAATCATTCCGCCCATTGAATGTCCATATACATTAACTTCATCGAATCTTTCAAGTAAGCCCAACTTTTTGAGCAACAAGTAATTGTCTTCTGCAAAGTGGTCAATGGTATAAAATTTCTTGGTCGCCTCATAATCGTCCTTGATTAACGGTTTGTCAGAGTCTCCATGGCCTCTCAAGTCCGATCTGAGCACCAGAAATTTCTTGGTCAAAAGATCAAAAATTTCGTCATAACCATGCATCCAGGAGCCATATCCATGAATTAATAAGAGAAGCTGGCCCGTTTCATTTCCTTCTAATTGGTAATTAATATTAAGATCATTCTCAAGTTTTATCAGTGGCATGCTATTAAAAAGTAAATTTAATGTAATAAATACTATTATAAGAAGTAAAGACCGACATGGTATTAATTTTCATCTATCGAATCATTTTTAAATTATTTTGAAAATGAATATTCTCTGCGCGGGCATCAATGATGTAGATGCGGGTAAAACGACCTTATCAATTGCCTTGCTTAGATATTTGAAAGGAAAAGAGCATGAAGCATGTGGCTTTAAACCGCGATCTGGAAATAACCTTTGGTATCATTGGGATATCGTTAAAGAAGGATTGAAAAAAGGTTGTCCTTATTCTCATGATGCAACTTTATTAAAGAATGAATCGAGTGAGAATCCTTCCATCACTCTCTTGAATCCAGTACACAGAGTTTGGTCACCGAGTTCAGAAGAACTACAATGGGAACAAGTCCCTCATTTTCTTTTAGACCGTATCACGATTAAAGATAAAAATATAATCGCATTAAATGAATGCCTTGATCTGCCCATAGATAGCAAATATTTAGAAGAGACTTTACGCAAGAATGAAGTGATCTCAATATCATCTAGACGAGACTTGGAAGCCTTAAATAACTTATACGATCAAGCGGATGATTGGGCTTATTCACTTCTTTCCCGTAAATTTAATTTCATTGTTTGTGAAAGTTACTGCAATATTGCAGTCCCTTGGAATGGCTTAACTAATTTGGATCATGTTTTCGTAATCGAGCCATTCCGTGTTCGAGTATATCAAGGTGATCGATACCTGAAATCCTTACAACTAATTTCTACTCTTCCGTTTGAAGAGGAAACCTTTAGAGTAATTGAACCCTTAGAGCCTATACAAGAGATACACATCCCTCCTTTTTCAGGAAACATCGCTGAGAAGTTGAAAAATCATTTATCACCGTATTTGGATGAACTGTTCACTCTTTAGAAAGATAAATGAAGCTGCTTTATAAACGAAAGCGAATTATTAATTATGTTTCTCGATTATCAGCACGAGTAAAATATTAAAAATAGATTAAGAAAGATAACTCTCATTTTTATCTTTGATTTTCTTTATCCAATGTTCTCGGTCTGTTTTTTTCAATCTTTTTAAATATTTATTGAAATCATATCGAGCATGTTCAGGGCCTCCTTCTTTGATAACCGTCCACATCGGATCGACATCAGTTGTCGATGTGCGCATCATTTCTTTATGCCATTCATCGAGCATTTTCAATCCTCTGCCCACAATGTCAGGTCTGGTTTCGGCAAGGTTATTTGTCATGTGAAAATCTTCTTTATAGTTAAAAAGCATTAACTCAGGGTAATTTTTCAACCCTGTATGATATGTTCTAATAAGAGTCCATTCATCAAATCTGATTGAACGCTGACAACTTAGTGCATTTTGGCTTAAAATCAAGTAATCTCTGCCAAATTTCTCATTATTTTCAATTTCCTTATAAAAACTTTTACCATCCCAAGAATCTGGCACGTTCTTGCTATTTCCTTCTATAATAGTAGCAGCAACATCAAATTGATACATGAATGAATCATATTCTTTTTTCCATTTTTTTCCTGGCCATTTGACAATCATGGGAATACGATTCACCACATGACACGCAGTTGCGTGATCACCATATACATTAAGCTCTCCTTGACTTTCTCCATGGTCAGAACTGACCATGATGAGCGTATCATCATAGATATCATGTTCCTTGAGAACATTTACTATTTTTCCAACCATTTCATCAGCATATCTAATACCAACATCGTAGCCATCAATCCATTTATTAAAGTCCTCTACATTCTTAATTTCTGTGATACCCGCTCTGGGGAAATGCTTACTTCTGCGTTTTTCAATAGGAAACCCAAAGCCCCATAAATCTTTGGCGGAATGCCATCCATAACTTTTTCTATGCTCATTAATAATATCCTGGGTTATCCATGAGGGTGTGCGGTCTCTTTCAAATGGGTTTTCAAATGACATTGGAGTCCTATAAGGAGTATGAGGATCCCAGGTGTTTACATGTAAAAACCACCGATCTCTTTTTGCATTTTCCTTTAACCATTTTTCAGCATGGGGATACACATGATCAACAATTTCCAAGCCTCTCATTCCTGGATTATACATTTCTTTCCACCCTGCATAAAACCAGTAGGCAGAATGCCTTTCGGCATAGGGAGTAATGGTGACTGGATAATATTGAGCCGCTCTTAAGATGCTTGGCCAGTGAAGATTCTTACGAGCGTCATCAAAACCCCGCTCTAATCCCGCCAATCTCATGTCTGCAGCAGTACCTCCATGACCCACTATTCCCGTATGAATACCAAATCTTCCGGTGAAAAGTGCCGCTCTTGACGGGAGACATGGCACATCTGAAGCATAACATTGCGAAAAAATAGTACCATCTTTCGCAATCGCGTCAATATTTGGCGAAGTGTCCCGATGATATCCATAACATCCTAAATGATCTGCCCGAAGAGTGTCAATATCGATATATAAAATTCTCATAAGCTGTATAATTTTTTATTTGAAGTTATATATTTTTATTGAATACTACAATTTTTTTAGCATTTTTTTCTAAGATGGAAAAGAAATAATTGCGTATAAAAAAAAGAAGATTTAAGGAGAAAAGAATTCTTACACGAAGTTAATTTTCAGGGAAATGAATTAGAATTATTTTTTCTTTTTATCATATTCGTCAGGATTTCCCCCTGACTCGAGATATTCGGCGTAGTTTTTTAAACAATCTGCAAATACTTCTCCCGCCATTCCGAGTATGGCTTCTTGGTTCGGATCATCAAATTCTACAGTGATGTCCACTTCAACTTTATCTCCTTTAGGCTTTATATCATAGGCAAACCCCGTGATGGGGCTTCCTTCTTGTTTGGCATAGATTCTTTCGTTTTGAATGGTCTCCATTCGAGTGGAATATACATCTCCAACATTCGTCTTGAAATGATATTTTCCTGGTCCTTGCACGATAACTTCATTTATAACGATATTCCAAACCGCATAATTCGGATCATCATCAATTATTTTAAACACGGTTTCTGCAGACGCGTTTACCTCTCTTGTTTTCGTTAATTCTGGAATTTTATACTCATCTCTTTTTAATTGGATTTAATGTTATGATAATATGATAGCACGTTATTTAAAGTTTTATTCTTCGACTTCTTATCGTGAATAAAATGGTAAAAAAAGGAAGAATAAAGCATTAAAATGATAATTGATAAGGCTTTTTAACACGATTATTCTAGAATAATTTAGAAAACAAATTTTTATTTAATTTATTAAATTAAAGCTTGAATCATGTAGGAGGTAAAACAGATGGATAAAAAACAATATTATAAAGTTTTATTTCTCTTTGGTGCTCTCTATAATTGGATAGTAGGAATAACATTTTTAGTGATATCTATTTTCATGAGCTTCTTGTTTCCATTCTTTTTTAATTTCGAACTTACAAGTCCAGTATTTCTTGAATTATTTGCCATCTCTGTGATTATCATGGGTATGGGAAATTATTGGTTTTCAAAGGATATTAATAAAAATCAGGATGCCGTCAGAATGTGTTGCATATCAAGAATAATTGTTTTCATTCTTATAACGTACTATTGGTTGATCGGGGATCTCAGCATTTATGTGTTTTTGTTAGTAATACCAAACCTAATAATTGGGATTTTATACATTGAATTTTTTGTTCATTCTAAAGGAATGTAAGTAAAACCGATAAAAATTAAATATTTCATAAAAAACATCATTTTCTTTAATAGAATGAATTCATTACTATCTAAAGTTCCTCATGTTAAAGGACAGAAAATGAGGAAGAAATGAGATCATTCATGATAATTATGCAAAAACTTAATATAAATAAATGTTTATAAAAATTAATGGTACACCTCTGTAATAGTACCAGACTATCAATTAGGTTTTTAAAATGGTAAAAGGAACTGTTAAATGGTTTAATTCAAAAAAAGGTTATGGCTTCATT
>SDNN01000213.1 GCA_004524425.1 Promethearchaeota archaeon | reverse complement strand
TTCCTTCAATAAAAATGATTACTCCCGAGAGTAAATGATGTAGGAATCTCCATATTCCGGTTATTTCGGGTTTTTGATCTTTTTTCTCCATGTAATATCTCATCGCTATTATCTTTATAAAATGTAAAGATTAAAGAATTTATAAAGATGTGATCGGAAATGATAAAAAAGAAAATATAATATGATTAATTTACTAAAATAAGTAATAAGATTTAAATTGAACATAAAACCTCTAAGATTATGGAATATAAACATCCTTCTAAAGATATTACAGAAACTGAAGGCACGCTCTTGCGCGGAAAGACTATTTGTATGTGTTTAACTGGTAGCGTTGCAATAATTAGTGCTCCAATAATCGCACGAGAACTTATGAGAAGAGGAGCGGAAGTAATTGCAGTTATGACTCCAGCAGCTACAGGTCTAATCACTCCCCAGATGATGCATTGGGCGACGGGAAATCCTGCCATTACTAATATTACTGGCAAAGTTGAACATATTTATCTTGCTGGAGAAAGACCTAGAGAAGTAGGGCAAGCTGACTTGGTATTGGTATGCCCAGCAACAGCAAATACGATCTCTAAAATTGCTAATGGTATAGACGACACTCCAGTTACCACCGTTGTTACCACCGCATTTGGGTCATCTATACCAATTATTGTAGTCCCTGCTATGCATGAGAGCATGTTTCGACATCCTATTTTAAAAGAAAATATGACTAAATTACGTAAATTTGGTGTTGAGATTTTAGGTCCGAGAATAGAGGAAGGAAAGGCAAAAATTGCAAGGATAGACGATATTATTGATAGAGTGATTGATATTTTAGTTGCTAAAAAAGATCTTGAGGGAATAAAAATATTAACGACTGCGGGGCCAACAAGAGAGTATATTGATGAGATCAGATTTATTTCTAATGAATCTTCTGGAAAAATGGGAATAGAAATTGCCAAAGAAGCATCTGCGAGAGGTGCGGATGTATTATTAATCAATGGAAAAAGTTCAGTTGAAGTACCCGATTATTTAAATGTTAAAAATGTAATTTCTACAGACGATTTCATAAGTTCTGTATCTAATGAGCTAAAGGAACATGATTATGATATGTTTATTTGTGCAGCAGCAATAAGTGATTTCTCTCCAACTGATTGTATAGAAGGAAAAATTTCTTCTAGTTCCGTTAAAGAATTACAAGTGAATATGAGATTGACACCAAAAATTATTGATAAAGCGCGAGAGGTGAATAATAAAGTCTTCATCGTTGCTTTTAAGGCAGAAACAAATGTATCAAGAACTGAATTAATTGATAGATCTTATAACCGTCTTAAAAAATCTGATATAGATCTAATTGTTGCAAATGATGTTGGTCGCAAGGATATCGGTTTTGAGAGTAGCGAAAATGAAGTTTACATAATCGACAAAGAAAAACATACTACTCACGTTCCAAAGCATTCAAAACGATATATTGCATCAAGAATCATTGATATAGCATTAGAAAATTATAGAATAAAAGATTTGTGAGTAGACCTATTAAATCTGCTTAATTTATTGTTTATTCTACATCACTTCTTATAAACTTTATGAAAGAAAAAATTTAAATATGTATTCAGTTTTTATGGTAAGTGAAAAAGATTCCACATTTACAAAAGAAAGTTGAGTTTATAAGTATTTACTCATACACCTATTATAAAATACAATATTAATGAAATATTTAGTATATTGATATATAATAATTTGCATATTTAATATAAGAGAAATGTTTAATAATCGTTATTAGGAGCGTAATAAAAATTACCACTGAAGAAGAAGGACGAATAACGCAAGGAACTATTGCTCAATTCATGCGAAAAAGAACTCAATTAGTTGGTTTTGAGTTTGGTTATTGGAAACATGCACAATATGCTGCCGAATTCTTAGATAATGCTCTTGATGCAATAGAGATATTCCAATGGAATGAAATAAAAAATGAAGATTCCAGTATAGCCTTTACATTAGACCAAGAATTATTCTTAGAAAACTTTTCTATTTTACAAGAGGAACAAGAAGAAGAAGATTCACAAACCTTAGATAATGAAGCAAAACAAACATTATTGGGAGAAATTAGGCCAGTATCCAAAGAATTAAAAAAGGATGATAGCACCATCAAATCCAAAAAAGAACTTCCCAAACCTAAAAAAAAGGAAGAAATTGAAGAAATCGAAGTTAAAAACTTGATTAAAGATATGGAGAGC
This sequence comes from Promethearchaeota archaeon, assembly GCA_004524425.1. The sequence goes on along the minus strand of SDNN01000213.1, from coordinate 2,750 downwards.
TTAATCCAACCTGTCAATAATATCAATATCATAGATAAAGAACCAATCGTTATAATTAGACTCACAGAATCAGAGGCCCATTCTTTATTAACTGGTGAGATAGATGCTAAAAACATTATGAGTTACAAATTCGAAGTTTTTGATAATGGTCTTGGAATGGCTAAGGTGGATGTGGAAAAGTATGGCAAATATTTAGCATCATCAAAAAGCATCGAATTAAAACAAACAAGAGGCAGCCAAGGGTTTGGAGCTCCGAGTGCATTTAGCGATGCCCAAAACACAACAGGAAAACCAATTGTTGCAGTATCTAAAACCTCGGATAATTTATATGCAACTGCATCTGAATTCTTTACAACCTCTAAAAATGAGAAAAGATATGTTGTTAATCCTACAGAAATAGATGTTCCTTTTCTTCATGGCACATATATTAAACTTAGTTATCTAAATATAAAATATGTTAGAGGATATGTGGATACTTACATTAAAGAAACTGCGTTAATGAATCCCCACATTACTATTATATACATTGATCCTTATAACGAGGAATTTATATATCCTAGAAAAGTATCCTCCTTTCCGGCGGAACCTAAATATGCAAAACCTCACCCCTCATCAACAAATATAGGTGATCTTCAAGATTTATTGGGTAAATCTGAACATTTATCATTAACTTCTTTTTTACAAGATAATTTTGTAAGAATGAGTTATAATACCGCAAAGGAAGTAGTGGATCTCGCAGAAAGAGATTTGCAGGATAAATTGAAATTCTTGATCCTAAATGATGGATTCATTAAAATGACTAAAAAGCAAAGTGATCCAGTTCATTTTTTAAGATATGAAAAACGAATTTATGGGAGATCAACAAAATTAAGAGATAAATTAGTAACATATGAGGTCATTTCTGATGATTTAAAGGAAAATTATTGGAATGAGATTGAGAAATATCAAGATTTTAATGAAGAAATTGATAATATCACTGATAAAATTAAAAAATATAAAGCTAAAATCCAAAAAGCAGATACCAAGAAAGAACAAAAGAAAATTAAGAAAGATGTTAAGAAATTAAGAAGAAAAATTGATACTATTCGAGAAGATAAGGATAAGATAAGAAAAAATCTTAATATCATTTTTAAAGATCAAAAAAATGGATTAGAGGAAATTACAACTAAAAAGAAACTTCAAGAATTTGAAGATTTAGTAGATAGCGTAAAGATTTCAGATGCAAGACCCCAAGATCTTTCTAGCGATCAATTTAATTCTCTTTTTTTTGCGTTTAAATCTATAAAATATATGGCTCCTCCTACGGACACAGTGGTTCCAGTTGGAGACGTTGTTTTAGAAAACACATTAATAAAAGAATTGGGTCTAAGGGTATCAGAGAATTTAGATGATTTTGGAACACCTGTAGAAGAATTGAAGAAATCATCTAAAAGTTTCCTAAATCGTAAAAAAACATTAATTCTAGAAAATAACCCTGACATTAGTAAAGCAGATTTGGATAAAATTGAATTAACTAATGAGGATTTAATTGAATTTAATTCTCAAGTACTTTCTCAATTTATATTAAAAGATGAAGATTTTGAACCAGAAGGATATAAAAAAGATCTTAAGGATTTATTGGAAATCTCTGAAAATTCTAAAAAAATAGATTATAAACAAATTTTTGAATATTTTGTTGAAAATTTTACAAGAGAAGACGATTTCGTAGCAGCTGAAACTCGTGATCCTACAAGTGGTAAAGGCTTGGCCTATATTGTCGAAGGAGTTCTTGCTTATGCAAATAAATTAGAAGTTCCAAAAAGATCTCGAGACGTATTATCCCGATTCGTTAATAGAACTCCCAAACTTAGAGATTCAGCGGATTGTGCTATTACCAAAGCAGTCCAAAACGTTAACTGGAAAAATTATAATATTGATAGTTTTGATAATGGATTGCCTAAAGGACCAATAAGGCTTTTGGTTAATGTATCAGGACCATATGTTCATTTAATGTTCAAATCTCAGTCAAAAAATGCATTAGCTGATGATGAGGAGCTTATAAATGAAATTAAATACTGCTTAGAAGCTATTGGAAGAAGATTGAGAGTTTATCTCAACAGACGTGCTAAAATAAGAAAGAAAGAGAAAAGAGCAAATTTAATTGAAAAATATATTCCTAAATTTGTTAACAGTATTTATAATATTGCCCAAGAGGGTAGTAGTTATAAAGATAAAATCTCCAAGGAAGAATTAGAAAATTTGATGAAATCACCTATAAGGAAACAAATATCTCCTATTAGTGAAGATATTACTCAGAAGATCTCCAAAAAGAAAAAAATCGAAAAAGAAAAGACAAAGCAAGAATATGAAATTGAAAATCTTGAAGAATATACGAAAAATGAGTTAGAAAAAATCGCGGATGAAGAGGATATTGAGATACCAGCAAAAACCAAAAAAGATGAAATTGTTCATATAATACAAGAAACCTTGGAAATTGAAAAGGCAGAAGAGAAAGAAGTTAAAGAAGAGAAAGAAGTAAAAGAAAAGAAAGAACTCGAAGAATTAGACTTCGAAAATTTAGAAAAATACACCGTAAAAGATCTGAAAAGCATCGCTAATGAGAAAGATATTGAAATACCATCAAGTGCCAGGAAATCTGAAATAATAGAACAAATTCAAAAATCACTCGGTATCAAAGAGAAAAAGGTTAAAGAAGAAAAAGAAGTCGAACAGCCGGAAGGGATTATAAAAGAAAGGAAAACGGAAAAAGT
>SDNN01000212.1 GCA_004524425.1 Promethearchaeota archaeon | reverse complement strand
TATTTCCCGTTTAAGCTGTTCGTTTTCTTTTTCTAATATACTTAGTTTCTTCTGTAATTTTTTCACGTCTGATTCTGTCATGTCACTATCTACACCTAGATTATATTAACGATTTCAAAAATATTTAATTATTTTTCACTCTTTACGGAGGGATTAAATCTATAATTATTTTAAAAGAAATTCCCTATTCTTATACCGTTTTAATTTTTACACAAAATTACAATGTTAAAGGAAACTCCTAAATTTAAGAATAATGGATCAGAGTGCTAATCTTTTCACGATATCTTTAATTGCTCTACTGACTAAATATAACTGAATATTACGTGCGCCTCCAATGATTTCTTGTACTTTTGCTACTTCTAATGCCTTATCAATCCGCATATTATCTGTAAATGCTATCCCTCCGCATAGTTGTTGCGTTTCATAGGAGATTCTCTGAGCAAGATTGGAGGCTAAAAATTTTGTACCTGAACTGAATGCAGCATTGTATTTAATGAATTTACGATCTTCATATTTCAGAGTTTTTCTATATTCTGACGCGGATTTAAATCCTAATTCTGTGGCTGCCATTAATTCAGTGAATAATTGTGTGATAGGAAAGGAAACTGCTTGAAAATCATATAGAGGTCTTCCAAATTGCGTTCGCAGATTGGTATATATCAAAGCAGTTATCGCTGTGAGCCAGCCTATTCCCAGACTAGAACCGATAATTGCATCTCTTTCTGCTACTAGACCAGAAAATAGATTTCGATAACCGATCCCTCTCTCTCCAATAATATATTGTCTAGGAACTTTTACTGAATTGAAAATAGTTTGACTCACCTCTACTCTGGGAATTGATTGAATCCCTAATCTATTAGTTTCGATACCTTCGAAATTACGATCGATAATCATTTGATACATTGATCCTCTGGGATCATAACGATTCGAAACTCCATATACGATAAAATAGTCTGCCTTCGATCCATTCGTGGTATAAACTTTTTCTCCATTTAAGATAAGATGTTCCTCATTTTCTTCCACAGTGGTTTGCATATTAACCGCATCAGAGCCATGCTGCCGTTCAGTGATACAAATTGCTCCGACTTTCCTTCCAGACATAATTTCCTGTAGAATCTGATCAATATGCTCACCTTTCCCATGCTGAAATAAGGGGTTTGCAAAAATAACACCAGATACAACCCGTGCCAAATCCAATTCAGGATCAACTATAGATACTGCCATCGCTAGAAGGATCTCATAACGCATTCCATATTGATCTGTATCTCCATATTGATTTAAACGCTGAATATAGTTCCCTTCTCCTAAAATAGGAAATAAATCATAAACCTCTTTATTCAGATCTATCTTTGGCTCGACCTTTTTTAATAAGAACTCTTCAAGTGTCTCTAAAAAATCCCTTTCCTCTTTACTTATTAGAGGGATTATAAAATTATTGAATATTTGAAAAATATTACGAGTATTCAACTTCTCCTCAATTTCATCATCTAAGATATTAACTCCAGTAATTTTTTTCATAATTTAGACTAAAATCAAACCAATTTAAATCTTGTTATCATAGAGGGCTTTAATGTGAATTAATTCCCATTTCAGCTTAATCGATTCTTTTTTTGACCATACTTTAAACTTAAATTAGGATGAATTGATTGTTGCACTAAAAAATTGTTATAAAAAATTCATCATGTAATTCACAAATTTAAGTCAAGCACATCCGTGCTCTTTTTACTTTGTTTAATTTTATTCCGATAAAAATCAAAGTGAAAAAATTTTCAACCCTAATTTCCTTGAATATAAAAAGATTACTTTTTGTATTAAAAAAATTTATAAATATAGAATTTCTTTCTTTTGATTTTGGTTTTTTCTAGAAATAACTTTTTTCTTTAATAAAGGTCTGATATGAAAAGTAAAGTAACCAAAATCTCTAAAATTTGATAACTTTGTGGATGAAGAGTGACTTGATCTCCTGCTTTGGGGTCAAGATGATCATTTGGAGGTAAGATCAAACGATTTCCGGGAGCATGAGATATGATTACTCTCCATCATTTAAAACTCTCTCAACAGTGCCTATGAGTAACGGTTTCTTCTTGAGATTGTTAATTATATCTCTGAATCCACTGATTTCCCGTTTAAGTTGTTCATTCTCTTTTTCTAAAACACTAAGTTTCTTCTCTAGTTTTTTTACGGTTGATTCAGTCATCATCTACAGTTCTATCTTATTAACCATATCAAAAATATTTAATTGTTTTACTCTTTCTGGTTTCGTTGTGATCTCCATCTTATTCCCTATTGTTAATATTTAACGAGAAAACATGCTATTTTCTACATTTTCTCCCCAAAAAAACTGTAATTTCAATTCTTAAAGAACACGACATAATTCTAAAATGCATAGAATCAATAAAAGAGATTAATTAATACAAAAATAAATAAAAAAAAGAAAACAAGTAAATCTTAAATTTTCCTCAATTAATAAAGATCTTTTATAACAAAGTCTAATTTCAATTCGCTTAGATTATTTTTTGAAGGATAAGCATTATTAGGGTTCCAACCTAGTACTTCACAAAATCCTTTATAGTCCTCTAAATAATTCACATCTACTATTCTATCTGGCAGTTTATTATTAATAATATCTATTCCTTCTCTCAGATTGAAAGAATGGCGAAGAGTATAGATTCTCAAGCCTATTCTGATTAATTCATCTATATTTATATCCCATCCCACTATCGCTTTAAATAATTCAATTAATGGATATTTTTGAAAAAAAACTGCGAATTCACAGAGCCCAATACTCGACATTACCTGTCCAATCGCAACACCTAGTTTTTCTGCTTCACTTCGATCATGCCCAGGTCTTTTGAATTTTTTAGGCAAAGTAATACCTTCAATTAACCCATTTGGTTTTATTAACGGACCACCTGCCATCATATCTAAGGAAGGAACTGTATGTCTCCCAGGAGTGGGGTCAAATGCATAACTCATTCCCAAACTTTTATAATATTTTGGAGAGTGCATTCCCGGTTCTTGTCCCATAGCATGAATAGCATATTTTTTACTTCCGCCATTTATTTTCTCCGAAGCAATTTTAACTCCATCCGCCAAAAGTTCACCAAGACCTTCTCTGCGTATCATATTCTTAACTAACTCAATAATTGCTTCGGAATTTCCCCAAGTTAAATTTAACCCTCCTGTATCTTCTTTACTTAATATTTCATTCTCATAACATTCTATAGCAAAAGCGACAGCTGTGCCAGTGGAGATTGTGTCAATTCCTGCTCGGTTGCATAAATCATTTATCATAAATAAAGACATAAGATCATCATTGAGTAATAAATGTCCGAAACTTGCACATGTTTCGTATTCAGGCTGGTGTGTTTCTTTAAGGCCCAAATCAGGCACATTCATGATGCCTCCACATTGAATTGGACATGAGAAACATCCATAATGTCTTTCTCTATATTTTATTAATTCTTCTCCAGAAATTTTACTGATTTTTTCCATAGGAAAATCTTTTATTGTTCCGCCCCAATTTTTAATTGGAGTATCTCCTAATTGAGCACTGATTACATTTGCGAAGGCTGTTCCAATTTCCTTCCATGCTACAATAGCACCTGTAGTAGCACTATTAATACCTTTATTATATTCTTTTGTAAGACGTATTAGGGTGTCTTTATCAGATACCTCGATTTTTTTATTTCCTCTGAGAACAATCGCTTTTAAATTTTTAGATCCCATTAATGCTCCTAACCCAGATCTAGCCGCAATTCTTGCCTTATCATTAACAATTCCAGAAATCAACGAGCGTTTTTCACCCGCTTGACCGATGCTCATCACTTGAACGTTACCATACTTTTGATGTAATTTTTCTTCTGTTTGAACTACATCTAATCCCCATAGATTAGACGCGTCTAAAATTTGCTTTTCTCCATTATTGATCAAGATATATTTTGGCTCATTTGCTCTACCTTTCACAATGATTGCATCATAGCCACATTTTTTAATTTCGGGACCAAAATATCCTCCGCAATTAGAATCTCCCCACGTCCCAGTTAGGGGAGATTTCCCCACCACCATAAAACGCCCCGTCATAGGTGCAATAGTACCAGTAAATAACCCTGGAAAAAATCCTAATAGCGCTTCAGGATCAAATGATTCAATTTTAGGTGGGAGATTCTCATAAACTAATTTACTCGCTAATCCATACCCTCCAAGATACTGACGATAAATCTTTTCGGACAGATTTTCTTCTCTAAATGAATCTTCACTCAAATCAATCCATAAAATTGTCCCCATATAACCATTTGGCATACATTTTCAACTCTTTTATATTTATTCCTTAAAAAAAGGATATTATCTATTGACCAAAACAAAAAAATACTATTTTAAATGGATATGAGTTCTATGATTACATTTTTTTATATAAATCTATCTAAAGAATAATAATCAATCAAAAATCAGGAGCTCCTCCTTCTATTTCTTCCACTTTTCCTATTTTAATGCTTTAACAATTCCCATTACTATGAAAGCTGTCTCTCCACAGAGTTACTGCACTTTATAAGATATCATCAATTTAATTTCCTAAAATATTACCTCCAGTAATCTCTTTCATAATCTAGATTCAAATCAAAAAAGTTCAAATCCTAGTATCATAGCAGGCTTCAATATGAATGAATTCCCCTTATATTTTAATTCAGATCTCTTTTTCCATTCCTACTTACTTAGAGATGGAAGAATCGAATATTAGTATAACACATTTGTATAAAAGACTTACTTCAAATGACACAAAAATAAATTAATCACATCAATGCTCTTTTTTTTACATTTGATTTCATTCCGATAAAAATCAAAGTGATAAAATTTTCACCCCTAATTTCCTTGAATATAAAAAGATTACTTTTTGTATTAAAAAAATTTATAAATATAGAATTTTATTATACCATTAAATTTTAACTTATATCTATTGTTCTAAAAAACAAAAT
>SDNN01000211.1 GCA_004524425.1 Promethearchaeota archaeon | reverse complement strand
TTATGGCCTTCCAAGCCATCGACCCGGGATTTTGGTCCTCTTTGGATCAAGACGGGAATTCAAACCCCGGCGGGCGCATTCTTTATTCTACTAACTTTTTAGAATTATTTTACATCATTATTTTTAAATCTTAAATATATATTTCTTAAACAAAAATGTTAAATATGAAATCTTTTATATTGAGTTCAAATAAGCGCTCTAAAATAAAACATTTTGCTTCATCAACCATAATGCTTTCATCCTTTTTTTAGAGCGTTTTTACCTTCTCTATAAACATTTAGGCTTTTTATATATACTATTCTATAGTATATGAAAAAAAGATTTTTAAATTGCAATCTACTCTGCCAAAATGTAAAACAGTTCCTATGATTTTCCCAATAATAATATTAAGTGAACTAATGCAATGAAAGGATGCCCGCTCATTTTGCTTTCATCCGAGAAAAGCCCAATTATTAAAAAAGCGGGCATTTTTTCGCCTTAATCTTGAGAAAATTCAAAATCATGCAAGCACGTTATATTTTAATTTGACTGATGTCATTTTATTTTAGAAGATGGTCATATATACAAGAAAGAAATATAAAACTTGTTTAAACAAGTTAAAATTTCCTGATTCATGGTTTTGGGCACGTTATACCATCAATCCCTATTCAGGATGCGAACATGCGTGTATTTATTGTGACGCCCGTTCGAATCGATATTATTTAGAACAAGATTTTGAAAATGAAATTATTATAAAGAATAATGTTGAAAAACTGCTTGAAGAAAGAATAAAAAGAGCTCGAAAATTATTACCTGATGTTGTCGCTGCAGGTGGCATAAACGATGCTTATCAACAAATTGAGAAAAAGGCCCAGAATACACGCAGAATCCTTCAAGTTATTGTCAAATATAAATTTCCCATTAATATTGCCACCAAAAGTAAATTGATAATTCGAGATATAGACCTCTTTAATAAAATTTCTCAAGTCTCGTGGGCAACCATAGGATTTTCCATCACGACTACTAATGAAGAACTTGCTAAATTTTTAGAACCACATTCCTCTTCTCCTAAGGAACGTCTTGATGCAATAAGTGCGATTAAAAAGAAGGCACCAGATGTACAAGTAGGAACATATTTCATGCCCATTATTCCATTTTTAGAGGATGACGAAGATAATTTAGAAAATGTTATTAGCAATTCAAAAAAAGCTGGAGCAGACTTCATTTTGTTTTCACCTGGATTAACAATGAGAGATTCGCAAAAAGAATTCTTTATCAGAAAGTTAAGAAAAAGCAAATATAAAAATGTTGTTAATCCTCTATTAGATTTATATGGGAACAAAACTTATCCTCCACTAAAATATATAAACAAATTACATCCTAAGCTCTTAAAACTCTGTCGAGAAAATGAAATTGCTGTTCGAATAAGAAGGTGGATTCCCTCAGATTATCGCAAATGGAATTATAAAATTTCAGAAATATTACTTAATAAGGAATACATGCAGATGGTAGAAACTGGTAAATCTGACAATAACATGAAGTGGGCAGGATTGCACCTCAATAATTTAGAAGAATCAATATTAAACGTCTATAAGAGAGGGGATCTATTAGAATTACAAAATTTTAGTGAAAGTATTGTCAAAATTATCATTCCATATTTAGAAAAATATGAGGAATTACAACAAAAAATGGGCTTAGATAAATTCCTATGATTAACAAAATATCAAATAAATTGGTGAATCTAGAAAAAATATCAGCTTTCTTTATTAAAATATAAATGTCCTACGCTAATCCCGAATAAAACTATTTTTCCAAATGTTTAAAATTGCGATCAATATTATTCTTTTGAAGTATTTTGTTAAGGATTAAATGAAGTTCTGTTAAATTTTTGATCAAATATTTTGGTGGGAACATCATCGAGAGCATTAAAATAGACGATAAAACGTATCCACTTTTACTGCGCTTACTTCAAACAAGGACCGGCTTGAATTTTCAATATTATCGTCGCAAATTTATTGAAAAGAGAATCATGGCAAGAATGATTCGAGTCAAATGCAGAACTTTAGACGATTATTATAATTACTTATTCTCTCAAGCACAGGAATTCAAAAACTTTATTGAGAGCTTTAATATTAATTATACTTATTTTTTTAGAGATTGGGAAGTATATGAAACTTTTTATCAATTAATTTTAAATTGCCTAGACCTTAAGCAATCAAGCATGATGAGCAATATAAAACCACCTCATGCCCAACGAGCAAAATTTAGAACAAAAGAAAACTTTCTGAAAAATAAGGCAAAAAAGAGGTTAGATTACTTTTCTGACATTAATAAAACAATCCTTCCCCATTTAGAGATGCTCTCAATTAGAAAGAACCTTAAAACAAGAAAAATGATAAATATTTGGTCTTGCGCATGCGCATCTGGGGAGGAGCCATTCACACTAGCCATGATTTTAACTAATATATCTGAAAGTGTAAAAAATTTTTCAAGATATAAAATAACAGCATCAGATATCGATAAAGACGCAATACTCAAGGCAATAACAGGAATCTATAATGAAAATTCAATGAAGGAAATTACAAGATTTTATAAAACTAAATATTTTCAAAAGATTCAAACAAAATCTGGAGAGCAGTATCTGGTTGATGAGAAACTTAAAGACCATGTAGAGTTTATTAATGAAGATATCACAAAAGGACATCAAAAAGCAATTAAATATGATATTATTTTCTGTAGATATTTAATGATATATTTCAACAGGGTTAATCGGGATTCATTCATAAAAGTGATTGAAAGACAATTAAATCAGGGTGGTCTCCTCATCTTGGGAAAAACTGAAACCTTATTTAGTGAATATTCAAATTTAAAGCTCATTGATAGTCATAATCAAATTTATCTTAAAACTAAGTAGCTCAATAATGGGCCTTAGACTTGCTTCATTTGCTAAAAACTTTATCAGCGATTATTCCCATTGGATTAAAAATATTAGTGTCTCCATCCCAATCTAATAAAATATTCCAATATAGCGCTTCAAATTTATCAACAAATTCTTTTAAAATGATTTTGGGAAAATTTAACTCCTCAGTGGTATATAATACTCCTGAAATGAGTTCACCTTGATAGATTATTACATTTTCCCCCTTTTTTTTAATGACCGATATACTTTTATTACTAATTCCTGTCTCAGAAAGTTCTTGAAGAATTATGTTTATGCTTGAAATTGCAGCTGAGATTAAATTTTCATCCATTAAATCTTTTTTTTCACTGAATAATTTATAATAAAGACAAATTCCGGCATTATTTACTATAAAAACAGCCTCAATTTTCTCTTTCCAATCAAATTCGGAGAAAGGAGGAAGAGTCAAGAAGAAATATGAAAGAACTACTACTGAGATAAGCTGGAGAGAAGCACCGATCAAGCGCCCTTCAAGCCCTAACACTTCAAGCAATGCATCTGTCGTAAGTAAAAAACCTATTAACATGAATGCTAGTCCTCCAAACAAGATCATTCCTTTAGTCTTTAATTTTCTGATGAACTTCACTATATAAACCAGGAAAAAGCATAAAAAACCCATCCAAAATATATATGTAATGGGCTGTGTCATCGTGATGTCGATAAAAAAGACAATTAAAAAGAGAACGGCACAAATTGAGAATATAAATGTGAATAAATATCTTTTAAATAGAAATTTATCATATTTTTCAACGCATAAGAGTAAAAAAAACGCTGCTAAGATCATTGTAAAATAACCAAAATTTAAAAATAAATCTCTTTGACTTCCCTTATCCCACAAAAGAAAAGGAGATATAATATTATTAGAGGAATAATAATCAGCAATAATGAAAAATAGCCACATTAATGAAAAACCAAAAAATACGGAAAAATATCCAAGATCTTGTAAGTTTCTGAGACTTTTTTCCTGTTTAAAATAGCGAACTAAGAAGATGAGGCTAATTTCAAGGCCGGTTATTATATATATCCATTCCATCACCAATAATGGTAATCTCAAATGACCTGATATGGGAAATTCGAAAAAAATCATTTGTATCAACTCTTAAAAACGTTTTCTCTAATTATTTTATCAAAACTTCCAAAAATTTGCTCTTCGCTTCCTTCTAGAGTCTCTAATTTATCCAAAAAATCCTTATAAAGCGATTCAAATTGTTTTTTAATATATTTTAGCAGATAAATATTATTTTTTAAATCTCTTCTTACTAATAAAGTATAGATAATCTGAGAGGTTATTCCAGAACCATATTCCAATAAGATATATGACCCAACCCTTTTAATTTTGTTAATCTTTTCTGTTTTAGTATTGGTTATTTCTCCAAGAATACTGTCAATTCCTATAATTCCTATAGAAAATACTTTTTCATAGTCTTTTTGTGGGTCATCAGATTTTGTTTCAGTAAAATCGCGGCTATATAAACAGGTATTATTTTTTTGATTGATTATAAATAGTTTCAAGAGATTATCTTCTGATGTAAATTTATGAAGAGCAGGATAAACATTTAGTCCAAATAATGCGAATATGAAACCTCCAATTAATAAAATCAATTCAAAATAAGATAACAATGTCGCATGCTCCGATGTCATAAGATTCGGGCTAAAATCTAAAACACATGTAATGCCGATAATGCTTAAGCTAATTCCAAGTAAAAATAGAATTAAACCAATTAATAAACTAATTCTATTAAATGGAAGTCCTTCATTCTTGATTTTAATATATTGATAAAGCATGTAAATGAAAAACTGTATTCCTATAATTAAGACGGTTAAAAATAATAAAAACTGTATCTCTTGCAGAGCATTTAATTGAAAAATCATGATGCTTATACCAAACTTCAACTAATATAGTTTTAAAAAAAACCTTAACTAGTTTTAAAGCTATCAAAACTATAATCAAATTAATATAAAAAATTTCGCTTCAAGTTTATAATTTTAAATTTGTAAGTCTTTTATTATTCAAACAAGATTATATTTAGGATTCAATACTATTTATTTAAAAAATCATGTTGTG
>SDNN01000210.1 GCA_004524425.1 Promethearchaeota archaeon | reverse complement strand
TGGATTTTAAAATTTTTGGCAAATTGATGGTATCATTAGTGAATTATTTAATCAAACCTTTATTTGACCTTATAGAACAATTTTTTACCTAAAATGACTTTTGTGGTGTAATATAATATCAAATGTAACTCATATAGGTAAAAATAAATAATCGATATTCTTCTTTACATTTGTAACAGTGTAATGACTTAAATGCGTTCGGTTCTATTATAATAATGAGAAATATTAATATGGGTTGAGAACAAAAGTAATGGAACTGACTCAAAACGAATTGGTTGGATTAAGTCTCGAAGGAGAAGATGAAACTGTCATGGTTGAGACTGATGAAGCAGTTGAAGATATCATGAAAGCATTATCTAGCAATACTAGAAGAAAAATTTTACGACAAATTCAAATTGAACCCGCAGACGTATCTAAAATAGCATCTGATTTGGACATGACTGAGGCAAACATTTCTGCTCAAATTAAAAAGTTAGAAAAGGCGGGTTTGATAATTTGTGAATATAGCTCTGGGGCTCACGGGGTTAGAAAAATCAGTAAACTTAAATTCGACAGGCTCATCATTAAATTTTAATTTTTTTATCGTCTCTCTCTCTTGTTCTTGTAATTAATTCAATTCATGTTAGATCATATCCTAAAAGTTCTTAATTTTTAAAGGTCCCCAAAAAATAATTAAGACATGTAAATATTTTCTGAAGTTTTAAGTGTGCAAGTATCTTACACAATTAAGAAGTATTTTATACTCGCACTCTATTATAATATATGCATAGAAATTAGGTTGGAATATAATAAAGTAGTAACAATTATTTTAAAATAGATTATTCTGATTATCATCATGAAATACAACGCTTCATTTAAGATATGCATTTTCGGAGAGGCGGGAGTGGGAAAGACGTCCTTGACTTATAGATACATTTCGAATCGATTTAAAGACGACACGAAGCTCACTTTAGGGGTGGACATCGTGGCCCATGATATCGTATTGGGGAGTAATCGAATAAAACTCCAGATATGGGATTTTGGAGGGGAAGAACGGTTCAGAGTCTTTCTACCTGCCTACGTGCGGGGTTCTTCAGGAGCAATTTTCATGTATGATATTACCAGAAAAAATACTCTAGATAACATTGCTGAATGGCTCTCAGTGTTTAAAAATAATGTAGAAGACGAGGAGGAGAATATTCCTATATTATGCGTGGGGGGAAAAACGGACCTTGAAGAGGAAAGAGAAGTGGATGTGGAAGATGTCAAACCATTAATTCAAAAATATGATTTATATGGAGTAACGGAATGTTCAGCGAAAACTGGAGAGAACGTGCAGAAAATTTTCGAGTCGATCTCTTATGAAATATTAAAAAACATCGGTTTGGTTTGATCACTTACTAGTTTTTTCGAACAATTCATTTTTCGCGTGATGCTATTTTTTTATCTACCTTGTGTTAGCAAGTCAGAGGGAGGAAAAATGAGATTTCTTAAGATTAAAAAAAGGTTCCATGTTATACATTTTAAAACTAGATCAAAAAAACTCAAGGATGAAGAAGAGAGTATCTATTGAGGTTCCCGGACGCATTTGCATTTTAGGGGATAAAGTGGATTTATTGGGGAAGCCGGTAATTGCCATGGCAATAAATCTAATGATGAAGATAAATTTGACCACGAGTAATGACAACACGGTGATTTTTTATAGTCATGACACAAAAGAAAGAACTTCTTTCAATATTGATGATATTCCACCTAAAAATATTGATTTAGCATATTGGAGCGTGCTCTATGTAAGATTAAAGGATCGAATAAAAAGCGGATTTTACATGGATGTCAATTCCGATATCCCGATTGGTTGCGGACTCTCGACGTCTGCCGCAGTATCTGTTGGCTTTCTTAGGGCCATTAATCACGCCTTTAATATTGGATTAAGAACTGCTGAAATTGCCGAATTAGCTTATTTAGGAGAGAATCATGATTTAGGGATCCAATGTGGAAGAATGGATCAATATAGCATAGCTCATGGAGGAGTGACGTTCATTCATACAGATGAACATCCTAGAGTCGAAGTTTTAGATATAAAGAAATTACCCATTGTTGTAGGGGATTCGATGGAAGAACGCAAGGCTGCTTCTGTATTAAATAGAGTTAAAAAGCAGATTAGAACCAGGGATCCAACCACTTTAGAAGCATTTAAGATCATTGAAGAATGTGTATATCAAGGAAAAAAAGCATTGCTGGAAAACGATTACAAGAAATTGGGATTATTAATGGATACTCAACAGGAGCAAGAAAGGGTTCTTGAAGCTGAAAGTGAAAAAATCAGGCTTTTATGTGAAGCTTCTAAGGAAGCGGGTGCTTTAGGAGCCAAGCAAATGGGTGCGGGTGGTGGCGGTTGCATGTTAGCAATATGTCCTGGAAAACAAGAAGAGGTTGCGGGAGCCATTGAACGAGCCGGGGGAAGATCTTGGATTTTTGATATTTTTAATTATTAACATGTAATTTCATGATAATCTAACATTGCTATAAAAGTTGAAAAATGGTATTGAAAGCAGTTATATTGTGCGCGGGTTATGGAACCCGCATGAGACCATATACAAATAAGCATCAAAAAACCATGGTTCCCCTTCACGGAAAACCATTATTAGAGTATATCATAAAAGCCATTAAATCAGCGGGATTTTTTGATTTTATTTTAGTGGTGGGATATCGCAAGGATCAAATATTCAACCATTTTGGCAATGGAAAAAACCTAGGAATAAACATTGAGTATGTGGAGCAAAACGAATTGAATGGAACTGGTGGAGCATTATTATTATGCGAGCAATTGATAGAAGACACGCATTTTTTTCTCACGTGGGGAGATACCTTGGTCGCTCGAGATACCTATGAGAAAGTACATGAAGTATTCAAAAGAGAGAGCCCGGATTTCATTCTAGTCGCCAATCATGTTGATGATCCATATAAGGGCGCTGCCATTTACTGCAAGGGCAATTACTGCTCAGACATAATCGAAAAGCCACCCCTTGGCAAATCTAAGACTAATTTAAATAATGCAGGAGTTTTTATATTGTCAAAAGAAATTTTTGAAATACTAAAAGTGCAGCAGCCATCTGCCAGAGGTGAAATAGAGGTGCCAGAGGCCATCCGTTGCGGTCTTAAAGAGAGAAGCTGGAAAATTCGAATCGTAGAGTTAGAAAAGGATGGATTTTATGGAGATTGTGGTGATTTGCAGGATTATGAAGCATTAAAAAGAGACAATAAATGGTTGAAGTTAGTGTGAACATCGTTTTAGAAAACACTTCATGAAATATCGCTCAATGGAACAATATTTTAGTTTTTGTTGAATGGTTAAATTTGGACATTTGTTAAAGATGATGCGAACTTGATCAAGCAATAAGAGAAACTCCTCTTTTTCGGCTTTTTGATTGAAATTCTCATTGCTTTCCGAAAATAGAACATCATCAAAAACTTTTTCAGGAGCATTTAATGTTAAAGAGATTAGATTAGATAGAATTTTAAAATACCCATCAAAAATTTTTTGACCACGCATCAAGGAGATGAGCTTTGAGATAAAACGAAATTTTAATTTTTGAGCCTCGTTTTGTTGCAAATCAAAAAAGATTTGAATTGGAAGCTCACTTTTCGGGATGCTATTAACATTTTTTTTAACGACTCCTGAACTCATGCCTATTCAAAAACTATTTTTAGTATATTGAAACCTATGTATAAAAATTTATATAAAAAAGGACGCGTGTGGTTTTCTGGTAATCCATGAATTTGTAAATTTAAGTTGAAAGATTACTACCCATATTGAACTTGATTTGATTTATTAATATGAAAAAAATAAAAATAGTTTTAATTTGATGAGAGAAGAAGAAAATCAATTTATAGTAATGAATTTAATTCGCTATTTCACTAATCGGTTTTTCATATAGAGGTTTTTCTTGAGGCGTTTTAATTTCAAAGCTAGGCGCCTGATCAATTTTTTGACCTTTCATTGATTTTAATTCGTCAGAGATAATGGAACTCGTGATTCCTTGAGTATGAAGCATCCTATATCCGCTTCTAATAACTGTTTTGACATATCGTGGCACGTTTCTGCCCATCCAATTGAATTTACCAAAAGGTTTGAGATATCTTTTTGCCATGGTTTTGAGGTAATCGCCACTTAGATAATAAGCTGCATATGCTTCGCTTACTAGCCTGTAAATTTCTTTATTTGTTAATTGATCAGTTCCCATCATGGAATGGAATAAATTATAATGCTTGTAATTGTGGCTCGTGATCAAGCCTTTCTCATTCATTTCATCATAGAAATCTGTTCCTGGAAATGCCGTGATGGGAGTAAATTGAACGCATGTCATTTCAAGGGACTTTGCAAACTGTATGGTTTGCCGGACCATGGTTTTTGTTTCTCCAGGAAATCCAATTATGATACCACCAAATATGGAGATGCCGCGATCCTGCAGCATTTTAACCACTTTTTTAGTCTTAGCAGGCGTGACATTTTTTTTATTCATGGCGTCGAGGCTTTGCTGGTGGACGGATTCAATTCCTAAAAATACCATTCTCATCCCTGCCTTCTCCATGAGGTCTATCAACCATGGATTTCGGTACAAGGTATCCACTCTCGATTGACAACTGAAATAAAAATTGTTGGGTATGCCAGATTTGATCATGGTTTCTAAAATTTTTCTCGTGCGCTGAACTTGAATGGTAAAATTATCTTCACAGAAAAAGATGAAGTCATTTTTTTTATCTACTTCATATATCTCTTGCATGATTCTTTTTACGCTTTTTGACCTATAGACGATCCTTTGAGTAGGATCTTTCCACATCTTAACAATGCAACAGAATTTGCATGAATGAGGGCATCCTCGTGAAGTCTCTAATTGAGAGAGTCTGACCCCTAAATAAATATATTTCTTATCATCGAGTAGATCGCGCCTTGGCAAGGGAAAGTTATCTAAATCAGGTTCTAACTTGCGATCTCGATTATGAACGATGTTTCCATTTTTATCTTTATAAGAAATTCCATCTAT
>SDNN01000209.1 GCA_004524425.1 Promethearchaeota archaeon | reverse complement strand
TTAATCACGAAAGAGCATGCCTATGAAAGTAATGGCTCCGTGTATTTTGATGTGAGCTCATTTTCTAAATATAAAACCATCTTACAAAATATCAGCCAAGAGGATTTGGAGGAGGAAGAAGAGGAAGAGGAAATTGATTACTCCATCATTGGTGAAAAGAAAAATCCCAAGGATTTTGCCTTATGGAAAAAGTCCAAAGAAGATGAGCCTTTTTGGGAGAGTCCATGGGGTAAAGGGCGCCCAGGATGGCACATAGAATGCTCTGCCATGGCGATTAAATATTTAGGAGAGACCATAGATATCCACGGGGGAGGACAAGATTTAAAATTTCCACATCACAGGAATGAGATTAGTCAATCCGAAGCGTATACGGGAAAACCATTCGCAAACTATTTTATGCATAATGGATTCGTAAACATAGATAACGAAAAGATGTCAAAGAGTTTAGGTAATTTCTTTCTGGTATCTGAAGTTGCAGAAGAGTATGATCCAATCGTGATACGATTTTTTCTGATTTCAAGCCATTATCGAAGTTCTATTAACTATTCTTTAGATAACATGAATCAAACTAAGAAAAATTACGATAAACTATTAACCACCATAAAAAAAGTGAAGGAAACGCCCTTGATAGAAGGGGATACTGAAATAACTGAAAAGTTAATCACTTTAATTGCTGAAGCTAAAAAAAATCTAATCGAGAGCATGGACGATGATTTTAATACTCCTAAAGCAATTGCAGAAATAATGACCTTATTTAGGAATATCAATCGTGCTATCATCGAAAATAATAACAAAATAAATGAAAAATTCCATGATGATTTCTTTGAATTCATTAAAATGGTTGATGATATTTTCGGAATTTTTCCTAATCTTGAAAAACGACTGCAAAATGAATTTTTTATTCCCATGGATGAAAAAGATGAACTTATTAATTCGCTTTTAGAAATCATCAAATATACGAGAAGTGAGTTAAGAGCTAAAAAAGTATACGATCTAAGCGACGAGATAAGGAAAAGATTAAGAGATTTAGGTCTTGAAATTGAAGATAACTGAAATGTTTATACTAAAATTTGCTACCTCATAAATAGATGACGATCGATATAAATAAGAAAGTTTTATTAAAGGGTTATTTTTATGCATTGATTGCCGCGTTATTATTTGGGCTCTCCACTCCTATTAGTAAAATTTTATTGACTGAAATAGATCCCATTACCTTATCTGGATGGTCCTATATCTTTTCGGGATTATTTCTGTTACCTGGATTGAAATACATAAAAAAGGAGAAATATCTGAATTCTAAAGACCTTCTAAAAATAAGTTTAATAATAATTTTTGGCAGTATTTTAGGCCCTATCTTTGTTTTAATCGGATTAGCTAATTCTTCCGCTTTTCAAGCGTCGCTTTTTCTTAATTTTGAAGTAGTTTTCACCGTGCTAATAGCAATTCTCGTTTTTAAAGAAAAGATCACGATAAAAAATGGAATTGGAATCATCCTCATAATAGTTTTATTATTCTCATGGTCAATTAATTTCAAATTTTTTGATTACATGACCTTTTTTAGTGTTGGGGTTAGTCTTATAGTATTAGGATGTCTTTTTTGGGCAATAGATAACAATATTACCAGAACGCTTGAAGGAAAATCATCTATAATGATAACCATGATTAAAAGCTTATGTGGTGGGATTATTACCATCTTTATAGCCATCATCTTACAAATTAATATTTTTTTGTCACTATCTCAGTTTCTCATTGTGTTTATCTTTGGAGTCTTAACTTTTGGTATCTCGATCGCATGCTTCATCACCGCTTTGAAATACATCGGAACGATAAAAGCAGGAATCATTTTGGCCCTATCACCTTTCATTAGTGCCATTTTATCCATCATAATTAATCAGGAGACAATCAGTTTAGTTGATTTGATCATATTTTTCTTGGTATTTTTTGGATTAGTGTTGATCACGCTTGAGAACCCTGAAAAATTGCATGGACACCATTTTATCATTCATGCGCATTCCATCTCAAAAGAAGATGTACATCATAAAGACATCAAAATTCTTAATATTGAAGGTAATAAAATTTCTCATGTTCACAAACCTATTAAACATTCACATTCCTTTTCACACGATTCTATGCATGAAGAAATAAATGGGGAAGATTCGGATAATAATTAGAATTCTGCTAATTCTATCATGTTTTCATAATAGAGCCTTTCACCATCAAAGCTTATTTGCACGGAAATAATGGGAATCCCTTTTTTACGTGCCTCTGATAGGCTCTTTGAAAATTCTGGATCAGTCTCCCAATTTGGACCAAATGACTTGGCTTTTCTAAATATTAAAAATAATAGAATACCCTGGTGTTTAATGATCTCATTGACATGTCTTGTTCCCCTTTTAGTAGGAGCATCAGGAAATAACGCCAGTCCATCTCTGACGAGAGACACCCCTTTCACTTCTAAAGGCGTTCCATCTAATATGAAATCAATCCTGCTCTTGCCAAGAGGAACCTCCTTCTTTATTACTTTTATATTAGAAAATTCTGGCAATTTTTTTATTACCATCAAGGCTATCTTGGAATGCTGCGCTGAATCTATTAAAATCCATTCTTCATCTGCCTTCACTGCTTTGATATAATATTTTAATTTTCCACGAGAGTAAGTAAATAAAACTTCAGCTCCTTCAAATAATAGTTCTTTTAAGCGTCCTGGATCATGGATGTGAGCCTCCTCGACTTCATTGTTGTATTTGATTATTCCTACAAATCGATTTGGGCGTGATAGAAAGGTTCCTTTTCTTAAGTTTGGAATCTCATATAGAAAATGCTTATTTTCACTCATCAAAAAGGGCCAGATAAGTATTTTTCCTTACATTACCCTATTATTTACTGGAAATAAATCACATTTTTATATTACATAAAAAAAAAATGAAAATAATTATAAGAAAACCATGAGAATACACGCTGATTTATGATTTAGAGAATAAAGTCATAAATAGTGGATTAAATTAAATTTGTTATGATGAGTTCTGATACTAATAAACCTTCTATCGAGAATTATAAGTTTCATCATATTGATACCGCTAAATGCAAAGAATGCACTGATCTTGCCTGTGAAGAGGCCTGTTTTCGAGGAGTATATAAAATCATTGATGGGGATACGAATCCAAAATGTATTGTTCTAGAAGATAGAGAAGACATGTGCGTGAAATGTCATATCTGTACCACGGTTTGCAAAATGAGAGCAATTAGTATTGATTAAAAAATTATAAAATGTAACATGACAAGATTAAGGCTCAATCGGTAATGCTTTTCTCAAAAGTAGCGTATATCGTTGTTTTAAAAATTTTATAAACCAGACCCGTGGGTTCTATTTTTTGCTTTATCCGTTCCTTTAAATCTTCGATCATTTCTGGATTCAAATTAGGTTTGATTTCAATTAAATCTGGGTCATTTTTGTGTAAAAAGATAGAAATTTCAATATTGCTTTTATTGTCAACATCATCCAAAAAATCAATTACCTTTTCATAATAGTCTAATGCTAAATCATATCTTTTTACATCTTGTATGTCAAACACGTAAATTAACTTATCACAACCGGAAGTAATTCTTTCAAGGTCTTTTAAATAACCTCTTCTATAGTTTTCTTGACCACCCAGATCCCAAATACCAAATCTTGAATCGAACATCTCAATATATTCCACATTCTCTCCTATCGTGGGATTTACTTTAGAATATGTCGGTAAATTCCTGATGCCCTTGAGGCTATAAACAATAGACGTTTTTCCACTATTATCAAGCCCCATTAATAAAATTTTTCTGGATTGGTCCGGTTCAACCATGTGTTTAATAATCCCCGTCATGCATTTTTGCTAAAAACTACTTATAATTAGAAAAGTGTATCGTACACATCTAAGTTTGACAATTCCCTTCTCTTGTCCTTTTCAATCGTTATAATGAATGACTGTATGAACGAAAGAATCTTAAAGATATATTGATATTTAATGGTATAATGGTTTACGATTTCATCTTCCTTTTTGATGATGGTTATTAGCTCTGCATCTGCTAGAGTCTTTAAATGCTGCGAAATAGTGGATTGTTTCTTATTCAAAGCTTTTTGAATTTGTTTTGACGTTTTAGGACCATTTTTGAGCAAAATCAAAATATCAAGTCGAGTTTGATCGGCTACCACTTTTAGAAAATCGACTATTTTATCAGTTATTTCAGTCATTCTTATTCCTTCAATTCATCATGAGAAGAGCTTTGAATTTTAATATAATTAATATAGCTTTTAAAGATTTTACTCATGAACTATTAATATTTCCTTAATTCAATCGGTATTATTCACATAAAATTAATAGAACGAAACATTTATATATGATGATATCGGAATATTAATTAATCGGCATATGCCGATGTGTCAATAAAAAAATTTCCAAAAAAAGGTGAAAAAATTGGCCGTAAGCAAGGTATTAGAAATGGATGATATTGATAAACAAATAGTATCTTTAGTACAAAAGCAACCAAATTTAACCCATACTGAAATAGCGAAACGAGTTGACAGGAGTCAACCCACAGTGGGAATGAGAATAAGGAAACTTGAAGAGATTGGCGTGCTGCATTTTCAAGCAGGTATGAATCTCAAGACGGCTGAAATGTATTTTGCTCGAGTCGACATCAAGACAAATGATCCTGAAAAAATTTATGAGATCGCACGATCATGTCCATTCATGCTTAACGCCTTCCGACTGAGTGGAGATTATGATATTAGCATCATGTTAGCTGCATTTGATTTAGGGGATATCGACTTGATTGTAAATCATCACTTTAGAAAAAGCCAAGATGTACTAAAGGCGTCTGTAGAAATTATCACGGATGTAATGACCGATTTTGTAATTCCCATAAATTTTGACTTCAGCAAGTGCGATTGCATGTTAAAAGAACATTGTTGGGAAGAATAATACCAATTTTTTATTCCTCATTATCATCCCTTTATCTTAATAAGAATTCAATTTTTATTCTTTTACCATTTCTTTTTTAATAATAAAATAGGAAATAAATTAATGAGTTAAAAATTTATAAATTATTTATGT
>SDNN01000034.1 GCA_004524425.1 Promethearchaeota archaeon | reverse complement strand
TCAAGCCGTCGAAGAGAAGAGCATGTAAAGAAACAAATTGTAATTCATATTGAAAAATACCATCAAGATTATTTCTTTGGGCTGGTAGTTATTAATATTTTAAGAATTGAAGATGAAATCGATAAATATTTCATCCAAAATAGAAAAACCATTCCATTAAGTTTTGAATTGATTAATTTTTTACTAGAATTCAAGATCCCGCTATTAATATTAATTAATAAAATCGACAAATTATCTCACCGAGACGTTAGAAGAAAAATCAACTTGTTCATCGATGCTGCTAAGGAGTATGGACTAATGCTTGTTCATTTAGATAAATATCAAAAAGAAGATGAGTTCAAAATCCCTTATTTAGAATTTTCAGCGTTAAAAAAAATTAATAAAAATAAACTAAATCAAATAATTTATGGTCATTTGAAACTTTAGTGTTCTTTTCTATATTCTTGCTAGAGACGCTCTAATATCAGTTTCAAGTTTATAAACAATTAATTTATTCTAGCAGGAATGCTAAATCCATAATTATATTAATTTAACGTTTTAAGCTCATTTTTAACCAAATTAGCATTTTCCATCAAACCAAGATCTTCAAAAAGCTTCAGAGATTTTAATAAATGTTCTCTAGCAAGCTCTAGTTGCTTTTGTGATTTGTATATTATTCCAATGTTATTAAACTGCAAGGCAATTCCGTATTTATTATCAATTTTTTGATAAATTTCCAATGCCTCATTATAATGCTTTAAAGCTAGATCAAGATTATCTGAAGAGAAATAACAGACTCCCATGTTATTTAAAATACCAGCAATTTGATACCTAAATCCTAAAATTTTAAATAAATTTAAGCTTTTGTTAAAATTTACAATTGCATTCTCTATTTTTCCTTGACTCTTGAAATTCATTCCCATATTATTTAAAATTGTTGCTTCTAATTGGTTTTCTCCGAGTTGTTTCGCAATTTCTATAGCTTCTTTATAGATATTATAAGCTTTATCAAATTGATTTTTAATATTGTAAATCATGCCAATATTATTCAATGTTGCTGCCTTTTGGGATAATCTCCCTAATTCATTATTAATTTTGAGTGATTCTTCAAATTTTTCTAATGCCTTTTCAATTTCTCCTTTAATTCGATAAAGCTCTCCTAGGTTGGTCAAGCAGGTGGCTCTTATCTTTTTGTCTGCAATTTTATCTGTTAAGTCTAGGACTTCTCTAAAAATCTTTAAGGCCATTTCATAATCATTTTTGGAAAAATAGACAAAAGCAATTTTATTAAGTGTATTAGTTTCTTCTTCTAAATCATTTAATTTCCGATATATATCTAATGCTTTAAGATGATATGATAAAGCGTTATCATATTTTCCCATTTCCAGAAAAACTACTCCCAGGTTATTTGAAATCAATCCTAATGAATCTAAATCTTTTATCTTTTGAGCAATATTAAAAACCTTATCAAGCAATGTTTTGGTTTTTTCTATATCTCCCACAGAATGAAATATGAGACTAGCAAACTTATATGCATTGACCTCTGTTACAGATTTGAATTTGTTTTTAAAAAATTCACTCAATTTTGGGATATGATCAGAGCTCTTTTTTTTATCTAATTTGGGAATTTTAATTTTAGGGAATAACAAATCCCATAGTATATCAGATATAAGTTTTTCAGTATCACCATTTATCAAATATACGTCAAAAGTATTATCTTGCCTAATTTTCCATAGGATTTCTTCTAACAAAGAAGTATCCATAGAACGTTTATTATATTTCAATGGTTCAAATTTAAAAATTTCAGGCTCATTGACAAAAGAATGATTAATCCATATTAATCTCTTTAAATTAGTGAGTTCTTTCAGAGTAGGAGTTATATCAAAATCGTCATTGCCAGAATAACCTAAAACAACTAAATTTCTATCCTTCATTACATTATTAATGATAACTTTTTTAAAAGGTTCAATGGCAAAAGTTTCTCTGCCAGCCCTTCCTTTTCCAAGAGCACTTATGGTTGTGATAAGAGAATCGGTTGTATCCTCTTGAGTAAAAAAATTTTTTTTCGATCCATGAATCTTGATGAAGGGAAATAATTTTTTTAGACATAATTCATTGGGATTTGGATTTTTTAGATAATCTTCTTTTGTAATCATGGGAACGATTCTTGAACATTGTTCTTCAGGGAGGACTCGGATTAAAGCATTCTCTATGAGATAATCAAAATTCGTGGTGATAACATGATGTCTGGTTATTATAGCATTAGCCAAGAATATATGAATGAGATTAGGCTCTTTAAAATATTCAAAATAATCCATGAAAGAGAGTCCTTCATCATAAATTAATTGAATGTATTCTATAATCGATTCATAACGCAATTTATTCAGGTTAAGCATATTTTCTATTTCATCTTGAGGAGCGCAAAATTTTAAAATCGATTTAACTATTTCGCGAGCAGATTTCAAATTAGAAGGAGGATTTATTGATATCCCTGCTCCAGCTAAAAAGACATATTTCTCCTCTTGATTGAAGAGAAATTTTAAGGTATCTAATTCTTTTGGAATAGTAAAAGAGCTTTTCATAACACCTTCTTTACAATGAAATTTTATTTCTTATAATTTTCCCTTCAATATAAAGAAGAAGTGTTTAATAGCACTCTTCACTTTTGCATAATAAGTACATGAAATACGTTATTTTAGTTTGCGACGGAGCTGCTGATTGGCCAATAGAAAGTTTGGGTAATAAGACAATTTTCGAGGCAGCTGATATTCCTTATATGGACTATATTGCCAGTCATGGTAAAATGGGGGCGCTAAGGACAATACCTGAGGGAAATCATCCAGGCAGTGAAGTAGCTAATATGAGCATCATGGGATATCGCCCTGAAAAAGATCTCACGGGACGAGGGCCATTGGAAGCACTGAGTGCAAATGTCCCCTTAAATGAGACTGATATAGCATTTCGCTGTAATCTTATAACAATTGAAAACGAATTAATAAAAGACTATTCTGCCGGACATATTACTACTAAAGAATCTAAGCAACTAATCCTTAAACTCCAATCACAATTGAACGACAGAGGGGTAGATTTTTTTCCAGGCGTTCAATATAGACACATTTTAAGGCTTGATGGAAAGATATTTTCTGAGGATATAATCTTAACACCACCTCATGATCAACTTGACAAGCCATATAAGGATTTTTTAGCCAGAACGATTTCCTCTGAAGATGAAAAAGCACAAATGACTGCAAATTACATAAATGAATTGATTGAAAGGAGTCATGAACATCTTATAAAACATCCTATTAATAAAAAGCGCAATAAAAAGGGAAAAAGCATGGCGACACATATTTGGCCATGGGGTGGAGGAAAAAAACCTATTATTGAACCATTTCAAGAAAAATATGGCTTAGATGGAGCTGTTATTTCTGCTGTTGATTTAATCCATGGGCTCGGAATTGCTGCTGGCCTTGAACCTATTCATGTTAAGGGTGCTACAGGATTACCGAATACTAATTATAAGGGTAAGGTAAAAGCTGGACTTAAAATCTTAAAAAAAAGAGATTTCTTATATCTTCACGTGGAAGCTACTGATGAGATGGCTCACACAGGGGATCCTCATAAGAAAATTGATGCTTTAGAAAAATTTGACCAATTAATAGTAAAACCTATTTTAGAAGCAGAAAATAAATTTAACAATAATCTTTCAATCGCAATATTACCTGATCATCCTACTCCATGTGAAATTCGAACTCATTCAAATGAACCTGTACCATTTGCGATTTATAATCCATTAATATCAACATACTTACCACGAAAATTTTCAGAAATGGAAGCTCAAGGTGGTGAATTCGGTTTAATCGAAAATGGTGAGGAATTCATAAGACTTTTACTGCAATCCCAATAACCTCAAAATCCAATAAACAGAATGAGAATTGATGTTAAATATCAAGATAATGCGATAAGATTTTTTTAAAGTCCGAATAGTTATCCACTACAGGAAATTCGGGATATTCCTCTGCAACTTTTGATGGTGGCTTGAATAGGATGCCAAATTCCGCTTTTTTTAGCATTTCTATATCATTATATGAATCCCCTACTGCAATGACCTTATAATTCATGTCTTGAAAAAATTGCACTGCTTTTTTTTTCATTTTTTTCTTTGTTAGATGATAATCAATTATAATGCCATCTTCATCCACTTCGAGTTGATGGTGAAAACATAAAGGATATCCTAGTTTTTTTAAAAAAGGTTTTAAAAATTCTTTATAATTATCCGTGATAACTGCGACCTGGGTAACTGATCGTATCCAATTCATGAATTCTTCGGCACCAGGTAATAATCCCATTTCCATTATAACTTCTTGTATATCTTTGAGAGTGATGTTGTTATTTTTTAATATTTCTATTCTTTTCTTCATCAATTTATCATAATCTGGCTCATCCCTGGTAGTCAATTTTAGTTCATCTATTTCCGTGGCCTCGGCAACGCTAATCCATATTTCGGGAATGAAAACACCTTCAAGATCAAAGCAGACTACAAAC
The DNA here is from genome assembly GCA_004524425.1 of Promethearchaeota archaeon. Next base: position 14,931 of record SDNN01000034.1, on the reverse strand, counting down.
ATGATTGTTATATGAAGTTTTTAATCATTACTTAATCTTTTGGAATTTGGAATATAAAGATAATAAGAATTTATTAATAGACAATTTTGAAGAATTTTTTATTGAGAAAGAGAATTAAGGTTGTTTGATCTTTGGATCTTTATTTTCATCCCAATTTACTGCAAAAAGAAAATCTCTACTTGCTTGATTAGTATAAATTAAGGGAAAGCTACTTCTTTTTTCAATTTCTTTTGCTAAATTTTCTAAATATTCATATTCTGGAAAAAAATATTCTAATGGTTTATCACTCTTTACTCTTTGTTTAATCAATAAACCTTTTGCTTGTAATGTAAAGCCTTTTATCTCAAAAAAGTTTGGATTGCTCTTTTCAATTATTTTAATATAAGCATCTATGAACTTTTCATCCATGTTCAAATTTTTAACTGCCGTTAATCGTATCAAGGTTCTACAGGGCAGTGATTCAACTAATTCCAATGATTCATTAATTTTTTTCCAGCCATTTTTAATCATTGGACGACACACTTTTTTATAAATCTTCTCACTAGGAGCGGGAAGGGTTAAATAGAGTTGAGAGGGATATGATTCCAGGTTTTGTATTTTTTCTGGTAAAGTGCTATTAGTTACAATAAAAGTAGTCATGTCTCGCTTTTTAAACTCAGCTACAAGCTCAGACATTTTTGGATATAATAATGGTTCACCATCCAACGATATAGCAGCATGATTAGGATAAAAAGCTTCAGAATGAGCCTCCATGATCTCATCTGGGGTGGTTAATTCTCGATTAATTAGATTTTCAGATTCCTCCCTAGTCTTTATACAGCGGGTAATGTCTTTATCGAGTCTGAAATGTTGTAATGTATTATCGGTTGGAAAAATAAATTTCTGATTTTTTAATAGAGTCATGGCTCTCTCAACTTTATTCTTGCTAACATGAATTTCTTTAGAAAGTGAAGCAATGCTAAATTCATCATCGTTTTTTAGCATGAAATATAAGAGATCATTCATTATTTCGTAATTATCCAAATATCTCCTTAGTGGCAAGTGATTTTTAATTATATCCTGCTGATGGCGTATCATCTCTTCTACTAAAAAAGCAGGATCATCTGGTTCTACTAAAAATTCACTTCCAAGAGATCCTTTTTCTATATCACGCCAACAGAAAACGCATTGATGATTACAAAACGGTAATGAAGGCGTGTTTTGCAAGCATCGATGGCTCTGAATTCCAAAAACTCCTTTATAGCAATTTCGATTATCTCTTCCGGTCAGAAGTCTTTGTTCTAACCAATGACACGGTTTAATAGACGCGTGTTTATGATTTCCTATTATTCTATAATTAGTTTTTGTATAGGCTTCCACAAATTCATTAGTGATTTCATTATCGACAATGTATTGATTGTTCATCATGTAAACCATTTTTTAATTAGTTATTCTCAAAGCACACAATAATAGCACATGATATTTATTTCTGTAATGTAAATTAATATAATGATTAAGATTTATAAGTTTCCACTTAATTACTGTTAAACTTATAAATTATAACACAATTCAGTTATAAAATTAAACAGTAAAATTGGCAGATTAAGAAAAGAAAATAAGCAAGCTTCATTTGGGACAAGATCAAATAAGGAAAATTAAATTAATGAATGAAAACTATAAATTTTGATCTAACATGATGGATCGTATCAAGAATGAGTTATTGAATTTAGGATTAAATTTTATTAGTGTCGATGAAAAAATCGTCAGGCTTTTTTTGGAAACCACGCCTTCTAATGTGAATGAAATCGTAATCTTACCTGCTGTGAAAATGGTCATGAAAAAAATTGTTAATAAATTACAAAATAAAAGAGTCTATGGTAGGGTGTATAATGGTTTATTAAATGGAACAAAAGTAAGCGTGATAAGATCACTAATTGGATGTCCGAATTGTGCTATTACTTTAGAAAGTTTAAAGCGCAGTAAAGCCAAGATCATAATTAGAATTGATTTTTGTGGTGGTATAGAAAATGCGTCTGATAACGTTCAAATCGGTGATATAATCATTCCAAATGTAGCATATTGCGGAGACGGAACTTCGCCTAGTTATATCATGAAACATGCATCACTTTCAAATGATTTAACATCAGTTCTAAATCCAATTTCTAAATTTCAAAAAATAATTACAGGAAATGAGAATATCTTTTTGTCTAAACCTCACGAAGAATTAAAACAGATTATAAAAAACGAAGCTACCTTAATGCATGCTAATAAAGTAAAAGAAATAGACCTATGGACTACTGATGCTTTATTTTGCGAGACTTACGACTTTATAAATTCAATCAAATCAATTGGAGTTCAAGCTGTCGATATGGAATCTTCAATTCTTTTTCTTCTAGGATTGCTTTATAATCTTAAGACAATGGCCCTGCTTTCGGTTTCTGATTTACCTGGAAACCCTCAGTATGATTTTCTTAAATCAAACAATATTCATCATGACATGGAAACCGGGCTAAATGATGCGATTAGTATATTAATTAAGGCTCTTCCTAAAATTAATTCCCTTTTATAATAATGAAATCTTAATGTATTTTGATTAAATTAAAAAAAATTTTGAAAAATCTTACTTTAAGAATAATCCAAGCGGAGTAAAGAAATTTGAGTCAGAGATATGTACGTTATTCACTAGAACCAGAACAAGATAGAGCATTAAAGAAACTTAATGAAATAGTTGGCAAGGATATTCCTTGTTTAGATGAGAAAGGGATACCAGCATTTGGATTTAAGGTTAGTGAAAAACAAGTTATCAAATTGTGGTTATATCGCAGTGGATTAAAAGAATTCCCAAAACCGATTTTAAAATTCAAAGCTCTTCAAGAATTGTTTCTATCATATAACTTTTTGACCACAATTCCAGAATCAATAAAAAAACTCCATTCTCTGAGATATTTAAATTTAAAATGGAATTTTATAGAAAGTTTACCAGAAAGTATTGGAAATTTGAGTTCTCTAATAAAAATTAAATTAGATGCTAATAAATTGAAGAGCCTACCTCAAAATTTTAAAAATCTAAAAAATCTTGAGATTTTAAAATTGAGAGATAACAAATTTAAGAAGATTCCAGAAATGTTAAGTCAACTGAAATCTGTTGAAAAACTATATTTAAACAAAAATACTATAACTGAGATACCATCATTCATTAAAGATCTTGATCAATTACAAATCCTTAATTTAGATCATAATCGCATAAAGAACATCACTGATTCAATTAAAAACTTAAATTTACTAAAAGAATTATCATTGGCTGCCAATAACTTAAAAGAAATTTCAAGCGACCTGATCGAGCCATTATTCGATATAAAACCACTAAGTATTATAGATTTCAGCCATAATCAATTAACAAAACTTCCAAAATCATTCGGGAATTTTAAAAACCTAAAAGTATTGAGATTAAGAAAGAATTTTTTAGAGACTCTTCCTAACTCATTTGAGGAATTAACGTCATTAGAATCTCTAGATTTAAGTTACAATAATTTTAAAGAAATTCCTAATCAAGTTCTTAACTTGCCCCGTTTGAAACATTTATATCTAAATGGCAATGAATTAAACTCCGTTCCAGTTTCTATTAAAAATCTTAAATCTCTGACTCAATTGTCACTTGAAGATAATATTATTAAATCCTTACCAAACTCTTTTGGAGAACTTACTTCTCTTAAAAGAGTTTTTCTTGTCAATAATAAATTAAGACATTTACCTAATTCAATGGGAGATCTCATGTCTTTAAAAACCTTAGACCTAAGAAATAATTCTTTAATTTCAATTCCCGTTTCTCTTGAAAAATTGCAAGGACTTGAAGAGTTAGATCTAAGGGATAATTGTCTTACAAACGTACCTCCCTCTGTTTGGAAACTGAAAAATATAAAACAGTATTTTTTAAAGCTTGATGGTAATCCGCTCGATCAACAATCTAGAGCTAAATTTTTGGCCAATCCTAAACAAATGAGTGAAATTGATAAAAATAAGAAGCGACTTAAAAATATTTTGAGGAGAACAATTTAAATCCTTATTCATAATCCCCTTAAGAATTCAGAAAAGTCAGGTTCTTTATATATTTCATTATATTTTTTTAATAATTCAAAATTAACCAAATTAATTTTTTTATCTTCCTTATTTTTTTTAGTTTTTATTAAGTTCAGGTCTTTTAATTTTTTAAAATGATACTGAATCGTACCCGAATACATGTCAAGATTTTCTCCTATTTGTGTTATCGATATCTCTTCATCTTTGAATATTTGCTCTAATATATTTAGAATCAAAGGATTGAGAAATAAAACTTTAAATTTATCGATTTCTTCAGTTTCAGGCACATCGATATCAAAATAATGGATGGATTTTCCTATCTTTTTTGACCTAATGAGATTGAACCTTTCAAGTGTCATTACATGCTTTAGGAAAGGCGTACGGGTAATTCCTAATTCTTCTTCAATTTTATCATCTCTCGCATGAACTCCTGGATTTCTTTCTATAAAATCTAAGATTCTTGTTAGTTTTTCATTGTTTAAAATTTCAAGCTTCGTCCTTCTTTCATTCGTAACAATCCAATTCTTTTCTTCTAAACTTCTTATCGCTATAAATATTTCATCTCTTGAATATCCTTTATTATAGGAAAGTTTAGCTATACATTTTCCATATAATTTCTCAATTATGGGATATTTTTGGATTTGAGTCTTTTTATCAATAACAAATTCAGCATCATAACGCTTTAATTTCAATATTTCTTCTGCAATTTCTAAAACATCCTTTTCAATTTGCGTCAGTTCCTCAGTCATTAAAGACTTTTCAAGGGATGATTCTTGCTTACTTTCTAATGGTGTAAAATCTATTTGCCTAAATGAACTTTCTTCCAAGTTCTTTTTCTTCTCCGACTCTTTTGGATCTTTCTTTCTTTCAAGTGACATTTTTTGTTTTAAATTTTCAATTCATGCATTTAGGCATTATTTTCTAAAAATTGGATATATTTTTCTTGTTCATCAACATCCATGAATTTTAATTGCTCAGCAATCTTGACCAAATGCTCTGGTCTCACGTTTGGTAATGATCTTACTCTTTCTATTAATTTAATAGGTAATTCTTCTTGATATAAATTTACTATTGCTTCTATATATTTTACTTGCTCCTTTTTGGACAAAAAAGCAAGTTCTTCTAGGAGTTCTTTCTTCTCGTTTTTAGAAATGTTTAACTCATTAATTTGATTTCTCAAATCTTTTGAAAGCAGGTTAAATATTTTTGAAAAATATTCTTTAACTAACTTTTTATCCTTTTCATTTTTTACAGGTAAAAGCGATTCGTGAAGCCTTGATTCAATTTCTTCCTCTTCAATTTCTGGCGCTTCCTTTTTGACTTCTTTAATTTCCTCTGCCTTTAATTCTTCAATTGCAGGAATTTTCTGTTTTATTGTTTCTTTCTTTATTGAGATTCTCTCCGGTTTTTCTGTATATGGTTCTTTTTTTTCTTCACGAACTGGTTTATGGGGCTCTTCATTAAAAGGAGGCTCATGCTTCTGTTTTTCTCCAACTTTTTTAATGGGTTTCTCAGGCAATATAGGAGGATTTCCAAACGAGAGAAAAAATATTATTACACCTTTTATTATAATGAAAATCCCGGCAGCAAAAAACAAGGTTCCAAGTATTCCAATGAATATTACTCCAATTGAGTCGATCATGAAAAATTTACTTTTTTGATATATCGTCTTTCTTATGGCTAAGTCAATAATTAAAGCAGCAACAGCTAAACAAAAAAATACTAAAATTGGAGGTTGAATAAGCAAATGAAACTCTCCTATTCTTACCAATACGTCAATGGCAGATAAAATTATTAAAAAGCAGCCAAAAGCTGAAAAATGATTCAGAGAATCTTTTAATTTTAATCCAAAAAGATATAGGCTCTTATGCTCCTCATCCGGATAAAGATATACGTGGATAACAATAAAAACACCTTTTATTAGCATTATCACTCCCGAACCAAATATAAAACTTCCTAAAATGCCTAAACAGAAAGAATCAACCACGATTTCATCATATTGTTCCTTTTTTATCTTTTTGGAGACATATAATAAATCGTATATGACGATTAATAACCCAAAAATAGCCAAAAAGAAGTGAAATTGACGACTAAATATTAATACAATAGATAGGATTAAAATGGGGATCCAAGAAATGTAATTTAGCACTTTTATGGTATGGCGTAAACTAGAACCTTTTTCCCTCCATATTTTCTCTAACTCTTTAGAACTTTTCTTTTTCTTTATCTTAGCTTCTCCTGATTGAATTCCTTCCGAGGAAAATGGTGTTCCGCATTGTTCACAATAAACTTGAGTTTTACTTTCTATTAAAGGATAGAGCTCTTCTGGAAATACAAAACCACATTCCTTACATACATATAATTTTTTAGACATTTCTTTTCCACAGAGAATCTTATATTAATGGTTTGATTTATTTTTTTTATTTTTTATTATTCTAAAATCAGCATTTAAAAATGTTTTTTAGAAATTTTTTTATTTAAATCAAGCGTTATTTCTATAAGTATTCATTCAAGTGATTATTTATTATGTTAAGGGAGTCCAATATTTAAATTATTTTAAGAGTTTATGAGTTCTCGATCAGTTTGACCCAATTTATGGATTTTACAGTCGAATGGAGCATGTGATCATCGTCAACAATATTATATTTTAAATTTTTAAATAAAGTTTTAGCATATTCCATCGAGGATTTATATGGTACTACTTGGTCATTTTTTCCATGAAATACAGTCACCCGTACATCAACTGGCTCGAATTCTCTGAGATCAAGAAGCGGTGTTGATAAAAATGGAGCTAGTAGTATTAGATGTTTGACTTTTTTGGGATATTGTACGCTGTAGAGAGTTCCCATTAGTCCGCCAAAAGAGGATCCAATTATTGTCCAATTTTTTTTCTTTTTCAGGATATTAAACAATTCCGTCATTCTCTCTTTTAATAATACCTTGTATGATATTTCTGGTGCATATGGTTTGAAGTTTGGTGTTAGTATCCCTGGTAAAACCTTTCTAAATAAATTTCCTTTAAATCCCTCGCCCGAACTTTCAAGACCGTGAATGAATATCATGTTTCTCATGGTTTAAGTGACTTAAAACCTTGAATTTTGTTTTGATAATCTCATTTCTTTTTTATGACCAAAATAAATTAACAGACCCACTAAGGAGAAATAGAGAGTTAATATAAACACCATGAAAAAGTAATATTTGGTGGTATAGGACATCAAATGCAAGGCTACTCCTATTATAAATCCCGTGAATAATCTAGATTCTGTCGTACTTTTTCTAAATAGCATTCGTTGAGTACCCCAATCAACTACTCCGGGTATGGGTAAAATGATACATAATAATACTGCTAGTTCAGGACTAATTCTTGTATTATAAATTAGTTCTAGTAAACATGTAAAGAAATATGCCATGAGCCCCCCTATCATGACTCCGGAACAACGTGAACAAAGGTAAATATAGGTTCTCCCAAATTTAAAATAAAAAGTATGATCGCTCATGGTGATGGGATGATGTGTTAATATAATGAAGTAAAGAAATCTTTCTTCGTGAGCTAATATTTTATCATAAAGAAATAAGAGAGCAGGAACCGCTATTACTATTCCTATTAATTGGATTAAAAAAATTAAAATGAAAAAATTATCGATTAAATTTAGAAAATTATCATTTTCAAAGATTATTATTAAAACTATCATTAAAATGGAGTTAACGATTAAAATAATGAAAAGGAGTATTAGATTCATTCTTTCTTGATATTTTAAAGGATTATACATGAATATTCCGCTTATAAGACCCCAAATAGCTATAATAAAACACCAATGAAGATAAATAGTATTATAAAAAGCCAGCTGGTAAAGATACTCGCCCATAAATCCGGTTATGAATCCATGGTGAGGACCCGCTAAAGCAGAAAAAAAAGTGAAAATGATGAGAACCAGGCCAAAAAAAGCAACATTATTTGAAAAATCGATAAAATAAAGAGAAATTGAACCAAAAAATTGAGATAAATAAAAATAGCACATGATAATAAAACTACAGGTTAGCAAATTGAGAAAAATTTTTCTTAAAACACGTTTATTTTTCTGAGATTCATTCAATATTGAATCCACTTTAATTGTTAATTAAATTCAATGATAATTAAGAAAAGTCCTACGTGTTGTAAATATTATCAAGTCTTTCGAGTAGATATTCTTTAGTTTGTATGAATCCTTTCCTAAGTACTTTAACAATAATGTGTTTACCCGTAGGAATTTTTAGGATGGATTTATCTTTTTCAACAATTTTAATAGCTCTATCATTAAATTCTAGCTGACGCATTAAAGATTCAAATGCTTGTGCTTTAGTCTTAAAAGCTGCTCTTATCAATTCATCATAATCCTTAATGTCGTCATCTGTCTTTAATAAATAAACGGCATCTTGGACTTGAGTTATAAAGGCCTCTTTATTGACTTCAATGAGTTTTTCAAAATTCTTATGATTTTTTTTGCACTGTTTAAATGTTTGATCATTCTCTAAATAAATTGGAAAGTTCTCTTCTATCTCTTTACTAAACTTCTCTTGTGTATTTCCATTGACTACCAAGCGTTTTGCACAATCCATGGTGACTCTTATTTGCTCTAAAGTTCCCACTTTAGCATCATGTGCGCTCCAATAACTATAAAAAGATTTAATTATGGGTTTTATGACAAAATCCAATATCCCTGCATCTAATTCAGATTCAACTAATTGTTTCCCAAATTCTAACGCAAGTTCCATTTCCTCGATCATTTTTTCTCTTATGATCTGGTAATTTCGTTCTAAGTATTCATTGTTCACGTTTGTTACCCGGATTTAATAATTATTATCTCGAAATAGTTTAAAAAAATATAAAAATTCTCTAATTCAATTATTTATAAGAGGAAAATAGATTGAAAAATATAAATTATTTGATAAAATTAATCTTATTATTTCTTGTGATTATAAATGCGCTATGTGTTTAAAATTTTAATATTGGGAGACCCTGAAACATCAATTGAATATTTAGTGAGTGCATTTCAAGATGGAGGAGAACTTAAAGATACATATTATGAGTGGTATCAAGAAGTAAATGCCTTAGAAGATACATGTGATTTAGAAATAAATTTGATCTCAGATATTATAAATGCTGATTTTGATGAGATTATTCCTACTGTTGATGGAATAATTTATTTCTTAAATCCGCTAGATAAAGAGGAATCAGAATTGTTTGAAATGTTATATTCTATAATTAATTCTGTTAAACGCGATATTCCCATAATTATAATGTATTATGATTCTGCAGGCGTTTTACCCATCTCAACCAACTTATTATTAGAAAATTTATGGGTAAATTTCTCAGAGCTCGAAGCTTTTGTAAATCTTCCCCCCTATTTGTTTCATCAAGCACTTCAATGTCTCTGTTTAGCAATGATTTCAGGAGAAAGTCCTCTAAACATAGAAAATGCTTGGATGCGTTTTCCGATATTTATTCAATTAGCTAATATCCATTTTAATCAACAGGATTATATTCATGCTGCGCAAGCAATGAAAAAAGCAGCAACGATTTCAGAGATTTATAATAGTGATGAGTTTTTTATTCATTGTGAACAAGCAGCCTACCTTTTCTCCAAGGTGAATTTGTACTTAGAAGCTTCAAAAATTTTAGAAAGCGTAGATAAACAAAGATACAAGGATTTTAGAAGACAATATCATGAAGCAATGATCGTAGAGGGGAATAAATTATTTAATAATGGTGATTATGAATCAGCAGCTAAACAATACGATACTGCCGGACGTTGGGCTTCCATTGAATTAGAAAATCCAGAATTGATAGAAAAAAGTTTTAAATTGGCAATTAATTCATGGATTTCCGCTTGTAAGGTTGACAAAGCTTTCGTTATAGTTGATAGACTACCTCATGATAAGAAATTATCCACATTAGAAGAAATAGCTGAAAAAATTCTCAGTTCTGTTGATTATTTATTATCAATAGGCGATCTAGAAGGAGCAAAAGATCAATTATATTATAGTATTTTCACTTATCAACGAGAAGCTCTTTTTGATCTACTCAAAAAATTCACTAATAAACAAGTAGAAGTTTTAATCAAAATTCTAGAATATAATATTGACCAGAGTGAACCTTATGCTGCTAAGGATGCTTATGACGAAATTGAAAATTTATGGGAAAGTTACAAGGTTAAAAAAACCAATTTAGACAAACAAATAGAAAAATTAATAAAGCAATTTATTGAACAATTGAATTCTGGAATGGCCACAATATTGATAAATAAATTGGATTCTTTTAAGAAAAAAGAAAAATTAACGGAACTATTATCTAAGACTGAAGAAAAAGAAAAGTTAGCCAGAAAAAAGGAAATAGAGGAGAATATTTTAAAAGGCCTCGATGTCATTGAAACCTTTGTCCAAGCAGAATTAAACATAATAATTGAGATGAATAAAAATGTGATAAATGAAGCAGAAAAATATTCCAAGAATAATGAGGATCTTAAAGCAGCAAAATTGATAAAAAATCAATCCGTTTTTCTTTATAATATCGGGAGGGAGGAGATTGGAGATCGTATTTTGATGAAATCTTTAGATCTCCTTTTGGATGCTGAAAAATTTGACATGTTTTTTAACTACTATTCAGACCTTTCTGAGGAAATGAAAAAGGAGTATTTAATTCAAGTCTTTCCCCATTATATTGAGATTTTGAAAGAATTAATGGAAAAAGAATCATTAGAAAGGAATCAAAAAATATTTGAAGTCTCATTAAGGAATTATCGAAATTTTCATCTTTATGATGAGGCAAAAGAGATAAGCCGGTTTTACATAAAAATGATTAAAAAACAAGCGCTAAAAACCTTAGAAGCTGAAGAGGATGTTAACGGAATTGACAAAGCGAATGCCTTAATCAAGAAAGTGAATGACATCTTTTTATCATACTTGGATAAGGAGAAAGATAAAATAAACCTTGATAAAATTAATTATAAAATAGCAGAAATTTATCTTTCAATGGAAGATTTCTCCTCGACACTGTCTCACATTGATAAAATAGAGAATAAAAAATTTAAAGAGGATTTAAATAAAAAACTTGCTAAATTGGAAGAAGAAACAATCAAAATTAAATCAAAAGAGAAAGAGGAAACTCGAAAAGGTGAGGAACTTAAAGAAATACTTTCAATAATTAAAAAAAAAGCAAGAGATGCTCATTTTGATCGAGATAATGACTTTAAAAAGAGGAAAGCTCGAAAAAGAGCATATTTAAATGATGCGTTAAAAAGTTTAAAAAATGAAGCATATGAAGAAGCAGTGGAAGCATATGAAGAAAGTATCATAAGATTTTCTAGAATTAAAGAATATTATTTAGCGGGTGTTTCTTTCGCAATAGCAAGCTTATTGCTCATAAGACAAGAAAAGTATAACATGATCAAGACACTTTTAAACGAAATAAAAACTAAATTATCATCTTCAGCAAATCTTTTTTTAGATACCTTTCCCGTGAAACTAATCGATTATATATCGGATACCAAGAGGTATGAAGAGGAACAAAAATTTAAGGAAGTTTTATCACTCTTGGAAAACTTGCCTTTATTTGAGGAAGAAATTATTGTATTGTTTGAAATTTTAGGAAAGGAATATGAAGAAAAGAAAAAAGAGGAAAAAGACAAGATTGATATTGCAGAAATTGCTAAAATAAGAGGAGAGATTAACAAAATAGTACAAACAATTGAGAAAGATAAGCAAGAATTTGCCACGAGGAAAATAATGAAAAGAGATTATTGGAACAAGGCAATAGAAGAAGTATCGAGAAAAAATTATCTAGGTGCTTCAAAAATTTATTTTGAATCTTTTGAAATATTAATTGATAAAAAATTATATAATCAAGCTATAATCGGATTGATACTAGGTTCCATTCTCTTAATTAAAGAAAGTGACTATATTACCAGTAGAAAAACTTTTAATGCTCATATAAATGGATTAGGAGGATTTAAAGAAGAAATAGAATCATTACCAGAAGTAAAACTGTTGAAATACTTATTTGTGGCATATGAAAATAATTTTGAAGATCTGGTAAAATCAATCATGCTCAATTTTGCGAGAAAATTGATGCTTTTTGATCAAGAACAAGAATTTCTTGTTGATTTCTCTGGAGAGGAATTAGTGAAAGAGGAGAAAAAACTGCAACTGACGAGAAAGGAGAAGGGAGAATTATCGAGACTTCAGATTGAATACGATCAAAAGATTGGATTACTTCAACAAAAAATGGGGGATATTAGAAGCAGTAAGAATGAATTTTTTAATAAACGACAAGCAATGAAAAAAAGATATTATAAGGATGTTTTAAATCTTTTAAGTGAAGAATCTTTTGAAGAAGCTTCAGAAAAATATTCAAATCTGGCTAATCTTTACATGAAAAGGAAAGATTATGAATTGAGTGCCTTAAATCTTTTACTTTACGTTCTCTCAGCACTGAAATCAGAAAAATCTTTTAAAGTAATAAAGAAAAATGTAGATGAATATTTTGAGTCTTTAGGGTTGAGTAAAGATTTAGTAAAAGGAACTTATTACATAATCCTGTTATTATTCATTTTGGATATCAAAATGGAAGGTTTAGAACAATACGTCTCAAAAATAAATCCTTTTTTTAATGTTTTGCCTGTTTTCGAAGAAGAAAAAATACTTCTTAGAATCAAATAAAAATTTTCTCTTTTTATTTTTTTTTTGAAGAATTTGGCATAAATATGATTTATTCAAACAGAGGGATCCAGAAATTATACTATTTTGGCAAATTTTTGGAGATCCTTTACTCTCATTCTTAAAGTAACCTCAGTCACCTTCGCAAGCTTGGAAATTTCTTTCTGCGTTCGGTTCTCGTTGCAAATTTTTGATCCCAAATAAATTGCGGCCGCAGCTATACCCTTTGGATCTTTTCCAGCTGTATCGAAACCATTTTTTTTAGCACTTCCTATGAGTTTTACAGCAATATTTCTACATTGCATTGATAAACCCAATTCATCATTAAATTTATCCACATAGCGATCTGGAGTGAAATGTTGCACTTTTAGATTTAATTTTGGAAGAATTTCCATCAGGATTAGACGATAACTTTTTATCACCTTTTTTTTGGGAATTTGAGCGACTTTTGTAATTTCTTCAACCGTTCGAGGGATTCCATGAATTCTTAGAGCGGCAAAAATTGAAGCAGAAAGTAATGTGTCGATACTTCTTCCCATGGTAAGTTTTTTTTTAACTGTTTGAGTATAAATTCGAAGTGCATCCTCTGCGACAGGATCGGGGATTCCTAATCTTTTTTGCAGGCGTTGCAAATTGGGTAATGCGATCCATAAATTTCTTTCATAACTCGTGGTTAAGCTTCTATGTATTTTTGCAAGACGATTAAACTTGGATTTGTATTTAGGGCTCAACAGGGTGCCTCTTGCGTCCCGACTCCCCCTTATTATCGTGCGTGGACCGATTGGGCTATATACTCTTTCATTGCTCTTCCTTTTTTGAATTTCTTCAGCAGTAAATGCCCTTCTTGGTGAAGAATCGAGGATCCTTGATATTACACACCCACAATTCAAACAAACGTAAAACCCATCCTCTTCCGCTATCTTAGGAGAATCGCAACACTGTTCATTCTCCCCTTCGAAAAAATCGTTAATACTGTCATGGAGTTTTTTGTCAGAGGGCATGTTATTTATTTAAGAAACAAGGACATTTGGATTTGATATTTCCTATAGTATATTAATTATGATTAATCAACTATTTAAATATTAATTTAATTTGAAATCAAAGCCAAAATACTGGAAAATTTATCAAACTCTAACCTTTTGTTCTTTTCCTTAATCTTCATTCGATTAATAATTTGTGAAAAAAACATTAATATAAGAAAGAAAAAATAATAATAATTAATCTTCAAATGATTCAATAAATAATAATAAAAAGCCTATTTACCATTATAACTATATATTAAGAAAAAAAGGAAATTACAATGACTTCAGATATCTCTAGCGTGATCAACGTGTTTTCTAAATTCATGGATCCGAAATTCCATAAAAAAGTAAAGGATGTTGAAGAGATTCTTTCATTGCCCATTTTTGCATATAAATTTATTGATGAAGAAGTAGCTAAAGTGCTCGAAGAGCATTTTGACATCACTTCAATTCAAAACATCGCAAAATTAAACAAAGAGCACCCATTTGAAAGTTTAATTAATCTAAAATTTGATGATGATTCAAGTGAAGAATCAGATGAATTGGAAAAAATTAAAACCATATTAGAAGAAATTAAAGAAAAGTATCCAAACATAGAAACCCATCTCAAAAAAGCAATCACGATAAGTTCCTTGGTATACAATATAAAAAATGGGAAGATTCAAGCGGAAAAAAAAGGACAAAAAATAATCGTGGTAGGGCTTGATAATGCGGGTAAGACGGCCATTTTAAATAAATTCGGGGGGAGATTAGGAATTACTGACTTAGCTAAAATCAAACCTACGAAAGGTGTAAGTCGTAAGCACGTTAAGACTAATGCTTTAGACTTATTCATATGGGACTTCGGGGGTCAAGAAACTCAGAGAAAAAGATATTTCAAAGATCCTGATAAGTATTTTTTACAATTAGATTTACTTCTTTATGTAATTGACGTACAAGATTTAGATAAATTTGATCAATCATTTGATTACTTCAGTGGAATATTAGAAAATCTCGTAACTTTAGAAGAGAACCCCTATATTCTCATTTTTATACATAAATACGACCCGGATTTAAGGAAAGATCCTAAAATTTTACTAAATGTCGAATTCCTTCAAGATAGCCTCAAGGAAATTTTTGAATCATATGAATTTGATTATGAAATTTATTTAACTTCAATATA
>SDNN01000208.1 GCA_004524425.1 Promethearchaeota archaeon | reverse complement strand
TTTGTATTAAATATTCCGAATATAAATTTGCTGAGAAAAGTTAATAGGACAGCAGATCCCATCCCTTCTGATATGGATGAATTTATTCATGCCGATTTAACACCTATTAATTCTAAAAAAGTGAGGGCACCAAGCATCATGGAATGTTGCGCACATATGGAATGCAAAACTATCTGGATAAAAGAGATTTCAGAAGAGGCAGAAAATCGCGTTATTATAACAGCAAATGTCGTTGCTCTATTTATTAATGAAAATCTTTTTTTAAAGAATTTATGTAAGCAAAAGGGACTTATGAAACCTCTTTATTACGAGAAACTAAGTTATTTTACTTTAGGGGGATATGTTGGAAATCGTAAGATGAGATAAATTAGTGAATTAGCGATTTAAAAAAAAATAATAATTGAAATTTATTTTTTATAGGTTTAAATATAAGGGTAAAAATAAAAATCGTTATTTTGGAAAAAAATACAAAAATTTTTCTAATTTTAATTATATTCTATATTATATACACAAAAATTTTTCATAACTGATTTTTCATGACAGCTTCTGATAGTAGTGATGGGGAAAAGAAGGAAGAAGAGGAGCCGGGAAAACAGCTTAGAGTTCAAAAAGCTAAGAAAAGAGATATAGGAAGAAATATCATTCGTATTGATCCCAAGACGATGGAAGAGTTGGAGATCCAAACGGGCGATGTGATCGCAATAAAAGGTAAAAATGAATCTGCCGGTATTAGTTGGCCCAGTTATCCTCAAGATAATGGACTCGGAATTGTTAGGATTGATTCACGACTACGCAAAAATACGGGTACTAGTATAGATGATACGGTTACAATCCGTAAGGTTGAGGCTGCAGTTGCTCAGAGTATTGTTTTAGCACCAGCAAGTGTTAAAATAAGAAGTAATCCTCGATTTGAGACATTTGTAAAGCGTAAACTTAACAATTACCCAGTAACAATTGACGATATAATCCTAATATCTATAGGAATTAGTAGAGAAATAACTTTTAAAGTAATCAATCTAAGACCAAAAGGAATTTGTATTATAAAACAAGATGAGACTAATTTATCCATAAGTGAACATGTCACAGAAGAGGAAGAAAAAAGTGGCATGTATGTCACATATGAAGATGTAGGAGGATTAGATAGGGAAATCCAGAGAGTAAGAGAGATGGTAGAACTTCCATTAAGACATCCATCATTATTTAAAAGACTCGGGATTGATCCTCCGAAAGGTGTGTTACTTCGAGGGCCCCCCGGTTGTGGTAAAACCTTACTTGCAAGGGCAGTTGCGAATGAAAGTGAAGCCCATTTTATATCTATTAATGGTCCAGAAGTTATGAGTAAATTTTATGGAGAATCAGAGAAAAAGTTGCGTAAAATCTTTATAGAAGCTGAAGAGAAAAGCCCTTCAATTATATTCATAGATGAGATCGATGCTATTGCCCCAAAAAGAGAGACGGTTACTGGAGAGGTTGAAAGAAGGGTTGTTGCCCAACTTTTAGCATTGATGGATGGATTACATAGCAGAGGGAGAGTAATTGTAATTGGTGCAACGAACAGACCAAATAGTTTAGATCCCGCCTTGCGAAGACCAGGGAGATTTGACAGGGAAATTGAAATTAAAGTTCCTAACGAAAAAGGGAGGAAAGAAGTTTTCCAAATTCATACACGTAATATGCCTTTAGATGATAAAAAGCAATTAATTAAAGATTTTTCACAAATTACTCATGGATTTGTAGGTGCTGATATATCTGCTGTGTGTAGAGAGGCAGCTATGTCTGCTTTAAGAAGATATTTACCAAAGATCGATTTAGAATCGGAAATAATTGATCCAGAGCTTTTAGAACAAATCAGAGTAACGAGAGAGGATTTTGATGAAGCAATGAAAGAAGTATTACCATCTGGGATTAGAGAGGTTTTTGTTGAGATTCCTAATGTAAATTGGAATGATGTTGGCGGTTTGGAAGAATTAAAGCAAAAACTAATCGAAGCGGTGGATTGGCCATTATCAAATCCAAAAATATTCAAAAGAATGGGAATAAATCCACCTAAAGGAATATTGTTATATGGTCCTCCCGGATGTGGAAAGACATTATTAGCTAGAGCTGTTGCATCTGAGAGTAAGGCGAATTTTATATCTGTAAAAGGTCCCGAACTCCTTTCTAAATGGGTAGGAGAGAGCGAAAAAGCTATCAGAGAAGTATTTCGAAAAGCTAAGATGGCGGCACCATGCATTATTTTCTTTGATGAATTTGATTCCATAGCACCAAGTAGAGGCAGATATACCACCGATTCAGGGGTGACAGAAAAAGTTCTGTCTCAATTTTTAACAGAGTTGGATGGATTAGAAGTTATGAAAGATGTAGTAGTTATTGCAGCCACTAACAGACCAGATATTTTAGATACCGCATTAATTCGCCCTGGAAGAATAGATCGAATACTCTTTATCCCTTCGCCAGATGAGAATGCGAGGTTAGAAATCTTAAAAATATTCACAAAAGAAATGCCACTCTCTACTAATGTTGAATTAGAAAAACTAGTGAAAATGACTGATGGATTTTCTGGAGCAGATATCGAAACTTGGTGCAGAGAAGCTGCAATGAAAGCTTTAAGAGAAAATATTCGTGCCAGAAAGGTATCTCTAGAACATTTTGAGGAATCACATGGAGAAATCCATCCAACAATAACACCTGAGATAACCAAATGGTATGAGGAATTCGGTAAAAAACTCAAACGTAGAAAAATTGAAACAAAGAAGGGAGAAGGCTTATTCGTTTGAAGAAGAAAAAATTAATTAACAACTGATCATCTTTTAATATTGTATTCTAATATCTTTTTCTATATGATTATTAAAAATTTAAATAAAAAGAGTTGATTGATCATAGATAGATGGCAAAAAAGACCCGTAATAAATTCTATTGTGGATATTCTTGTAGAGGCAAGAGGAGAAGCTCTTGATCGAAGAATTGAAGAATTATTGAAAAAAGAACATCCATATATTAATTCAGATATTTTACAAGAGATTTTTATGAAAATGGAGAGTTCTAACATGATTAGTGTATTTCGGGTTTCTAAAAGTAAAAAAATGATTGTTCTTAATCGAGATACTGAGGCAATTAGGAAAAAAATTATAAAAGATCTAGTCTAGATGGGTTTTTTCCCAATTTAAACACACCTCAGAGAGCGATATATCTTCATTTTTAGATTTGTATTTTCGTTTTCTAACATCAATAAAGACAGGATAATTAACAGCATTTCCCATTAATAACATTTCTCCCACACCAAGGCTAGAAATCATGTCCGCGTATTCTTTGGTGATTGCTTCAGAGCTGTCCATAAGATGTTTCAAATCGTATGGATTTTTAATATTTAAAATCATTTTAGAATTCATCTGAGACAGTGCAGTTGTACTTAATTTTTTTGGTCTCTGAGAGATTAAACATAGACAAGCCATGAATTTTCTTCCTTCTCTTGCGATTGTTTCAATAATATTTTTTGATATTGCTTTGGAATGAGCAGCTTCTGGGCAAAATTGATGAGACTCTTCAATAATCACTAAGAAAGGGGGAATTTTATCCATTCGGCGTAAATAAAAAAGCTGATTACAGATATAATCCACAATGATCTGTTTTTTTTTGATATTTATCTCTTTTTGTAAGGAAAAGATTGTGAGTTCTCCTTTTTTAATAATATTCTTAATAAGTGGATTCTCTTGCGGACCGAATAGATTTAATCTCTCTAATTCGGACAACCACCCTATTAAGGCTTGTTTTGTGCTTTTATTGCCATCAGAATCATTATCTATGAGTTGGATAATATCATTAATAGAATATTTTCCCTTCTTTTCTTCATCCTTTTTTAATTTCTGAATGAATTTTGATAATTCTCTAACTTGCACATAAGAAATTTGTTGCTGATATTTTTTAAAAGACCATGGAGATACCTTAGGTGTAGCAATTTGAAAATATGTGGTATCTTGTAAATTGACCTTACCGCTTAATTCCGGTATATCTTTTAAATATAAATATTCACCATGGACATCAATTAAAATTATTCCTGGATTTCCTTCATTTTTCAACAATAATTCCTCTATTAAAACTGAAGTCAGATAACTTTTCCCCCCACCGGATATCGAGAGAATGGCAAAATGCTTATTAAGAAGTCTATTCATATTTACATTTGCCCTAAAGTTCGTAATCTTTACATTTCCTAGCTGTAATCCTCCCTCTATATCAAATCCAATAAATTCGTTTAAAATCTGCTCCTCTACGAGATATACATCGGATCCAGGAGTTGCGGGAAAAGTCATGCGATGGATTCTTATTATTTCTTTAGATTCTTGATCTTTGAATTCTATAATGCCAAGAGATTTTACTAAAGCTATCGCGAACTCAAAATCTTCACTTGGAAAAAGTCCTTTCAAAATATTTGGATTATTATTTTCGTTATAAGCTTTAATAGTTAAAGCATCAGAGAAATATTCGTTTATCAAAATTATCTTATCAATGATACCTATTAAAAAACCCTCAGATGTATATGTATAAACAAACAACCCCTTTTTAACTACATTTTTTTGAGTTTGTTTGCTAATAATAAAAGGGAATTTGGCAACATCAGGTAAATCTCTAGAATTAAATACTGTTCCTATCTGTTTTTGTACCATTATAATCAAATAATGAAAGAACTTAAATTTTTAATCTCAATAAATGAGAAGGTCTAATATAAATTGAATTGCCCCGCTGATTTTTTAATTTAACAAATTAATACATATCAGGTGAATTATTAAAAAAAAACTAAGAAAAAATATGTGTATGAGAAAAAAGTTTAAAGAAAAGAGTTTTTAATAATTGTTTATTGTGAAGTTTCTTTTTCTATTATTCCGAAGATTTTTAGCACGAGGTAATAACCGTTTTTTATGAAATAAATAATAAATACTATTATCCCTATTATAATGAATAACCCGATTCCAGCAAAAAGTACTAACCAACCATTAGAAAAAGTTTCTAGTATTTCCACAATAGAGAACAATGGATTTTCTGCCCCTGAAAAAGTATCCCAAAGTAAGGCAATACTTATACCCACAATAATAGCTACAACACATACCAGAAATCCTGCAGCGACAATTTTTATATCTAGTCTGTTTTTATATTTTTCTT
>SDNN01000207.1 GCA_004524425.1 Promethearchaeota archaeon | reverse complement strand
GAAGAAGAATTTGCGGGAAGAGGTGTATCATATTGTGCCACTTGTGATGGGCCTTTCTTTAAAGACAAAGTAGTGTGCGTAATCGGGGGAAGCGATTCCGCTGCAAAGGAAGCCTTGTTTTTAGCTCAAAATTGTTCCAAGGTTTACATTATTTACCGCGGTGAGGAAATAAGAGCTGAACCCATAAACAAGAAAAGAGTATCTGAAAATGATAAAATTGAAATAATATACAAGACAAATGTGACCGAAATCAAAGGAAATCAACATGTTACCTCAGTTGTTTTCGATAATGGAGATGAATTTAAAGTCGATGGAGTATTTATTGAGATTGGCTCCATACCTAATTCAGGTATTGCTAAAAAAGTGGGAGTGCAGACCAACAACAAAGGGGAGATTAAAATTAATAGGAAATCAGAGACAAATGTAGAAGGAATATTTGCTGCTGGAGATGTTGCTGATGCACCCTTTAAACAAGCGATAACTGGTGTAGCAGAGGGCGTCATTGCTGCATACTCTGCTTTTGATTTCTTAAAAGAAATGAACATTGAATATTAAATAAAAAAAAAATTTCTTAATTTTATTTTAGTAATTTTACCTTATACTTTTCAAAAATCATACAATGCTAATCGTTCTTTTATCTGTTTCCGAGGAAACTGCTCTTCAAATTCAATATCATCAAAATGAAAATGAAGCCATAGTTTTAATCTAAGCATTTCAAATTCTACTTAATTAACCTCAAAAAATAAAAAATAAAGAATAAAAAATTTATTCAATATTTATATCTACGCTATGGTAATCGGGTTCTTTAAATGGAACGTCTATTTTTAATAATCCATTTTTGTACTTAGCCTTGGCTTTTTCAGGATCCACTTCATAGCATAGAACATATGAACCGATGTATACCGTATCCTCAGTCTCTCCTTTTATGAAGAAGGAGTCTTCGTGCATTTTAAGTTTAATCGTGTCTCTTTCTACTCCAGGTAATGTAATTTCAATGTGATAGGAATTGGTTTCATCTTCAGGCCACATGCATACATCAGGGGAAACATACAATTTCTCCACTTCTTCTACTTCAGTCATTTTTATCACGTTTTATTTTTTTTATTTTTAATTTCATATAGATATTTATCAAGAAATGGCAAATTAACCCGTAAAAAGCTTCTCTCTAGGATTTATTAAAAAACATGTAATTTTGATAACTATTTTAAAACTGGCCTAAGGGAAATTTTTTATTTTATAAATTTCCACCAGATATCAATCTACATGCTGTCTTTTGATCGTGTAAAGTCTTTAGATTCTGAAGAATCTATAATTTCCATGCGACAATTTTTTAAATGAAAATACTAAACTAGACATGTATTTTTTACAATCCAAATAAAAACAGAAAATGAGGTTTTAAAATGACATTAGGAAAGATTCCAATTCTCTTGGAAAAAATCGGTAAAGAAAATATCAACAGACAAATTCTCAGAACAGGCATTTTAGCCGAGTTAGATGCAATTAACCTCTATGAGCAAATGGCAGCCATGACTGATGACAAGAATATTAAAGCTGTCTTGATGGACATTGCTAAAGAGGAGAAAGAACACGTTGGAGAATTTCAGTACTTACTATTAAAACATGATAAACAACAAGAAGAGGAACTCCAAGACGGAATGGAAGAAGTAAAAGAGTTGCTTGGAGAATAAGAAATTCTAATTTTTAATTAAATCTTTTTTTTATTTTTATTAACTAAAAATATTCAATTCTTAATTTTAATCGGATTACAACTCAATATTTAATAATTCATAATTATAAATTTTATATTGCCAAATTTCATTCATTTATATAAAAAAGCAATTTGATTTATGAAACTTGAAAAGGAAGTTCCATGTCTGAAGTGCGGAAAATACTTAACAGTTAAAGAACAATCTCAAGGTAAGTCATGCGCTGAATGTATTTTAAATTTAGAATTTGAATTATCCGAAACAGACTTTAAAGGAATTAATGTTGAAATTCAGAAGATACTTAATTTTTTCGTGTCTGACGTAAACGCCGCTTTTAGCAAGGACCCTGCAGCTCAAACCTTATTGGAAGTATTAACAGCTTATCCAGGTATAAAAGCTATACTCCTTTATCGCGTGAGCCATTTTTTTTGGAAGTTAGGGATGCCCTTCATACCTCGATATATCTCTGAAATAGCCAGGGAATTAACAGCTATAGAAATCCATCCTGGCGCAGTAATAGGTACTGATTTTTTCATAGATCATGGTTCGGGAGTTGTGATTGGAGAAACTGCTAAAATAGGTAATAATGTGACTTTATATTCTGGAGTAGTTTTAGGAGGGACATCAACAGATCCCGTTAAACGTCATCCCACATTAGGAAATAACATAGTCGTGGGCACTGGTGCTAAAATTTTGGGACCCCTTAATATCGGAAACAATGTGAAAATTGGAGCAAACTCCGTGGTTATTAAGGATGTACCTCCAAATTCGGTGGTTGTTGGAGTTCCAGCTAAAATTGTATCGAGGGAAGGCGAACAAATTGGGGAAGTCGATCTATGTCATGGGGATCTTCCTGATCCCGTTCTCGCAATGATATCAGAGTTAGAAACTAGGTTAAAAAAGTTAGAAAATGAATTAGCCTTATCTCAAAAGGTAAAAGAAGAAAAATCTTAATAAAATGTATAAATAAAGTGGTAAAATTATGGGTGCATATAAAGACATAATAGAAACAATTGGGAAAACACCCTTGGTAAAAATAAATAGACTTGCAAAAAACCTTAAACCAAATCTTTATGCGAAATGTGAATATTTTAATCCTGGAGGAAGTGTAAAAGATAGAATTGCGATGGCGATGATTGAGAAAGCTGAAGATGAGAGCATTATAAATAATGACACCACTATCGTAGAGCCTACTTCGGGAAACACGGGAATAGGTCTTGCTCTCGTGTGTGCAGCAAAGAATTATAAGTTAATTATCATCATGCCAGAAACAGTTTCCATTGAAAGAACAAAAATTTTAAGAGCATATGGCGCTGAAGTTCTATTAACTCCTGCAGAGGGAGGAATGAAAGCTGCAATTGCCAAAGCTGAAGAGTTAGCCAGAGAAAAACATAATGTTTACATCCCTCAACAATTCAAAAATTTTGCCAATCCAGATATTCATCGGAGGACCACGGCTAAAGAAATTTTCAATGACTTAGCAGGACAGGTAGATGCTTTTGTGGCGGGAGTAGGTACTGGCGGTACAATTACTGGAGTTGGTGAAATTCTTAAAGATAAGGTTGGACCAAGAATGAAAGTTTATGCTGTTGAGCCAAAAGCTTCTCCAGTTTTGTCGGGAGGACCGCCTGCTCCTCATAAAATACAAGGTTTAGGACCAGGATTCATACCAGAAATTCTAAATACGGATATTTATGATGAAATAATTCAAGTTGGTTATCAAGATGCGATTGAAATGGCAAGAAAACTCGCTAGGATGGAAGGAATTTTTGCGGGAATAAGTTCAGGTGCTATAGCATGGGCAACAGTTAATGTAGTATCAAAACAATTTGAAAAAGGAGAAAATATAGTATTCATCGTTTGTGATGATGGTGCTAGATACTTATCGACTCCCCTGTGGAGCGATTTAAAATAAGCATTTTTACAATAATTATGTTTATATTATTAATTTTTCAACAATTTCTTTGGCCATTTTAGCCGGAATACCGCATAATAATTCACATTCATCAAATTCTCCATATTTTCTTGCGCCATTACAGAGAAAAGAAAAATTCAGATTCTCACGTTTTATTGTATAAGCAATAATTTCGCTACAAACCCCAGAACGGGCACCAACTGTTAATTTTAGTGGCATTTTATATAACTCTACGTAAGTCTCTATAATGCTCGTGCCCATTTTTGGAGTAATTATTAATATTAGTGAATCCATCTCCTCTAATTCTTGCGAGGTCAATGGAAAAAGTAAGAGATACTTGAGCCCTCTGATATTCAATTTCATGTCCAATTCAATATTTTCTGAAACTTTTAAGCTTTCTGATTTACCAGTAGAGAAACAACTCGTATTTTTCTCTTCTATTTTTAGAAATTCTCCTTTCGCTGCTCTCTTTATATATTCGCATATCCTTTGTTTAGTTTTCATGGCTTTAAAATGCTTATCATCGAAATCTTGACCTTCGAAGATGAGTTTAATTCCTACGGGAGAATACTTCATCCTAAGCCTCTCTTTTAACTTCTTATAGACATTCATCGCAATTTTTTCCTTTAATTAAATATTAATTTAAATTAAACCATCTATAAGCAAGAATTTAAATTCTTATCATGTTTTAAAAAATAGTTAATTTATTTACTATAAACAAATTGATTATTAAACATTTTCTCCTACTTATTTTAAAACAGTAAATATAAAAAACGATTAGAATTAAATATTTAATTAATAACAATAAAAATTACATGAAAATCATTTAACATATTATAACTTTATACATGCCAGCGTCTTAGCCAGCGTATCCATATTTCAATGCAAGTACGCTTATGGCGCTAATCCGAGTAGTTAAGGAGACCGCCTGCAGTAGAATAAACTACAGTTAGCGGTTATTCGTGGGTGCAAATCCCACCGCTGGCTTATCTTGTGACTAATACTTATAATATTATTTGTTTTGTGAGGTGAATTTCTAAATTTGAAGATCTATAATAGCTTGACGTTTCAAAAAGAAGAGTTTAAGCCAATAAATCCAAAAAAGGTCCTCATATATGTTTGCGGACCGACCGTGTATGATAGTCCTCATCTTGGGCATGCCAAATCTGCCGTTACATTCGATTTAGTACGACGTTATTTGAAATTTAAAGGCCATGAGGTAAAATTGGTTAAAAACTATACCGACATAGATGATAAGATAATTAAGAGAGCAAACGAACGAAATATAGATATTGGCACTCTAAGCGAACAATACATCGAAGAATATGAAAATATCATGGATTTGTTAAACATTGAAAAAGACTATAAAAATCCGCGGGCTACGGAAGTGATTGATTTCATGATCAAAATAATCAAGGGGTTAATCACGAAAGAGCATGCCTATGAAAGTAATGGCTCCGTGTATTTTGATGTGAGCTCATTTTCTAAATATAAAACCATCTTACAAAATATCAGCCAAGAGGATTTGGAGGAGGAAGAAGAGGAAGAGGAAATTGATTACTCCATCAT
>SDNN01000206.1 GCA_004524425.1 Promethearchaeota archaeon | reverse complement strand
AATTGAATAAAACATCCGAAAAATTAATTGAATTAATAAATGTTTTATTCAAGCGTTCTGAAGAAACGATTAATGCATTCATGCCGCTTTATACCCATCTTCAAGGAGGACAATTAGGTGTTTTCGCCCATTATCTTAATAATTATGTCTCACAAATATTACGATCCTTAGTAAGAATTGAAGAGATATACTTTAGAGTTAATTTCAATCCATTAGGTGCCTGTTCTATTGGAGGAACGAATATTAAAATTGACCGAAATAGAACAACTGAACTACTTGGATTTTATGAACCAATAGAAAATTCTATTGATGCTATTAGTTCGAGAGATTACATCATCGAAACATTAATGTGTTTAGCATTGATCTCTGTTCAGTTTTCTCGAATAGCTGAGGATTTATTAATCTGGTCCACTAAAGAGTTCCAATTCATTGAATTAAGTGATGAATTTTGTTCAGTTTCAAGTGTCATGCCGCAGAAAAAAAATCCTGATACCATTGAGATGATTCGAAGTAAATGTTCGAAATTAATATCTAATCTATTCTCCGCTTTGGTAATTGTTAAAGCTATACCATCGGGGTATTTCCGAGATTTTCAAGAGTTAAAAACAGTGCTCAGAAATTCTTTTGATACTCTATTTAACATTATAGAAATGCTTATAGGAATATTTGATACTATTCAAATAAAGGAAAAAAATATGATTGAAAACATTAATGATAGTTATATCTTAGCTTTAGATCTCGCAGAATATTTAGTTGAACATCATGATATCCCCTTCAGAGTGTCTCACGAAATTGTAGCTAATTTAGTAAAAAACTCAACAAATCCAAGAGATTTTCTAAAAAAACGAGAAATTGAAGCATTAGTGTTAAAAATCTACAATAAAAAGATTGAGTTGCCAGATGAATTTTCCGAGTTGAAAAAAGATCTAGATTTTTGGTTAGGAAAACGAATAAGCAAAGGATCTCCTTCTAAATCTCAAATTAAGGAAACACTGCAATTATTAAATCAAAAAAAGGTAACTATCATGAAGAAATATAATGAAAGAATTGAACATATTAAGAAAAGCACTAAAATTAGAGAAAATTTAATAAAAAGTCTCATGGCTTAATCTTTTATTATTGAGAAAAAACAGTCATAAAATCAAATTTAAAAAGAATTTTTCGAAAACTTTTTTAAAAATTTATGACTTAGAGATCTATATAAATAAACATACAATCTTAATATTACAAAGTGAAGATAATATGTCTCAATTGTCGGGTGTCCCTATAGTAATTCTAAAAGAAGGGACTGAAAGAAAAACTGGAAAAGATGCCCAAAAAAATAACATAGCAGCCGCGAAAGCCGTTACGGAAGCAGTCAGAACAACTTTAGGTCCAAAAGGAATGGATAAGATGATCGTTGATTCACTAGGAGATGTTACAATTACTAATGATGGTGCCACGATTTTGGACACCATTGATGTTGAACATCCCGCAGCAAAAATGATAATTGAAGTAGCTAAAACCCAAGATGATAAAGTTGGAGATGGAACCACGACCAGTGTCATTATAGCTGGAGAATTGTTAAATCTGGCTGAAGAATTAATGGAACAACAAGTTCATCCCACCATCATTTTTCGAGGTTATCGTAAGGCCCTCGTTAGGAGTAAAAAAATACTACAAGAATTAGCAACTAAAATTGATATTAATGATAAAAGTACATTAATTAAAGTTGCTGAAACCTCAATGAATAGCAAGCTGATTGCTGGAGCAAAAAATCATTTTGCTAATCTTGCTGTTGATGCCATATCTCAAATTAAAGAACAACGAGGAGAAAATATAATAATTGATTTGGATCAGATCCAAATTATTAAAAAAGAAGGGAAGAGCCTTCTAGATACTTCAATTCTAGATGGCATTATTGTTGACAAGGAAGTTGTTCATCCTATGATGCCTAAATCAGTAAGAGATGCCAAAATAGCGCTCATTAGCGCTTCTCTTGAAGTTGAGAAGACTGAATTCGATGCAGAAATTCGAGTCCAAACACCAGATCAGATAAATCAATTTCTTGAAGAAGAATCTAATATGTTAAAGAAAAGAGTCAATAAACTGAAAGAACTAGGAACCAATGTAGTTTTTTGTCAAAAAGGAGTTGATGATAAAGCACAAAACTTTTTGGCAAAAGAAGGAATTCTAACCGTGAGAAGAGTTAAACGATCTGATATGGAAAAACTCGTAAGAGCAACTAATGCAAAAATTGTCAATAACATCTTTGAAATCTCAGCCGAAGATCTTGGTAAAGCAGGAAAGGTTGAAGAAAAGAAAATTGGTGAGGACAACATGATTTTTGTGTCAGAATGCGCTGATCCGAAAGCAGTTAGCATCTTAATAAGAGCAGGTATAGAACATGTCGTCGATGAAGCAGAGCGAATGCTTAATGATGCGTTAAATGTAGTGAAAGCTGCAGTAGAGGTACCTTACATACTCCCGGGGGGTGGCGCAGCAGAAATAGAACTAGCAAAAAGATTAAGAACGTTTGCCAGAACTATTGGTGGCAGACAACAACTCGCCATTGAAGTATATGCAAATGCCTTAGAAATAATTCCTAAAACCCTCGTTGAAAACGCCGGGTATAATCCCGTTGATCTAGTTATAGAAATGAGGAGCAAGCATGAGGCTGGTGATAGCAACGCGATAGGTATCAATATAGATGAGGGAAAACCAGATGACATGGTGAAGCTAGGTGTCCTTGAACCTCTCTCAATACTCACTCAAGCAATACAATCAGCAACCGAAGTAGCCTCGATGATTTTAAAAATCGACGATGTTATTGCAGCAGGCTCGCTTTCCAAGGGCGGACCTGATATGGACTAAAGTCTTTTATTTTTTTCTATTTATTCTTTTTATAATTTATTTTAAGAAATTCCTTGCCCCAAGGGAATTTAGATAATAAGAATTCAGCTTGATTTTTGAACCCAGTTATATAAAGTGCAGCAGCTAAAGCCTCAACTGAACTTAGTTTTTCCCACTTCCCAAAATTAATCGGATTTGCTGCAATTAACGCGGGCAATTTACGTCCCGAGGGAAAATCTAAATCTCTAAACTTTAAAAGCTTCTTCCAAGAACAATCAATTACAATTAGCCCGTATTTTAATATTCTCTCTCTATCCTGCAAAGTGATCTCTTTTTTAGAAAAAGGATTCAATATGACTGCGTTCTTTAAAGGACCTTTAATTTTTCTAATAATTTTAATAAGATTAAAGCGTTTTAATTTCAGTGCCGTACACTTTTTTGGATCGCACTCATTAAAATGAAGACAATATAATCTTGGTGCGTTCTTAGCAGACCTACGATTTACCATTTAAATGTATTCCTTCCGGATTTCTTAACTTAAAAATAGATATGATATTTTATATTAAATAAAATCTTTATTTTAGTCATATTTAGAGCTGGTGATCACATTCACCGCATCAATGAATTTTTCAGTTATAGGATCCTTTCCCAATATCTCTAATATTGAATAAGTTATGTTCCTAGATTCACCCAAGACGGGAATTCCTCCATATTCTAAAGGAAATAATCCCACGAATGATATTTCTTCCGTGTTCTTCGCTTCATTAGATGTTGTAAAATCCAATTTACCTGAAGGACAGGATATGATTCCATAAAAATTCTCTGCATTATGTCCTGAAATGGCGATATAGCAAAGAAGGTCTCCTAAAGCACTTCCTTCCGATTCTTCCTTCATTTTCCCCCAACCTAGGTTGGCATTTGCGGAAAAGGCTTCAATGCCTATATTTAAATTTTGACCGCTTATTTCTCGAGCGTCAAGAGTCAGACCTGAGGGCACAACTAAACTATATCTAATGAATATTTGGTGCTGTAGTGAGTCTAAAACCGTACTTATAAATGGAAGGCTATTCGATTTATTGAAATCTTCTGGAGTGTAAGAAACGAAGGGAACTTCAGTTCCCATTCCAAAAAGATAAATGGCACTTCGCACGTTATTCGAGAATTCTTCAATTTCCTCTTCGGAAATTTCATCAGAACTCCCAAAAAATTCATTAATCTCTTTTTTTAAATGATACATCGCACTAGCCAAGTTATCTGCGTCTAAAGGCCATTGCTCGGTGTACTTATGGACTATTGTTAAAAGCGTATCGTTTATTCTTATGCTGATTAGACAGATTCGATCAAAATAAGTGAAACTGATGATTTGATTTTTAATCTGTAAATCATCCCAATTTTCTACGCTGGCAGAAAAAGCAGCGGCAGCTAAACTAGTAATTTGGTTAACATCAATTTCAATTTCGCTTTTGCGTCCGATCTTGGCTATAGAAAGACCATTAAGATCACAGAGAACAACTAATATCGTACTTTTAGAGGCGCGAAGGATAGATGTCAGGTGTTTGATTAAAGATTCTCTAACGCTCATTAGCTCGGTAAATTAATCATTTCTTATGATTCTATGTAATAATACTAATATCAAGCTATTTAATTCTTAAATATTTATTTTTTTTAACGAAATAAAAAAATTATTAACCTTGGAATATAAGTTAATATAGATTTTGGAATGTTTAGAAAATATGTTTCTTGCGGGAATTGCCAAGTATGGTTAAAGGCGCTGGACACTGGATTTAAAATCCAGCCAGAGTTAGAATCCAGTCTCGTAGGAGTTCGGGGGTTCAAATCCCTCTTCCCGCATCTTTTTTATTTGAATATCAACAATAACTGTTTTCTCTTCAATTTAAGAATGGAAAATTTTTAATTCTGTAATATATTAAAAAATTTACTCTAGGATGCTAGTTGAACATAATTTTTAACTAGAATTTGCTAAATAGATCCCTAAAAAGCTTCTGTAGTGTAGTCCGGCCAAGCATTGCGGGCTTTCACATCAAGAGAAATGAGCGCTCTTGGTAAAGAGCCCCGCCGACCCGGGTTCGAATCCCGGCAGAAGCACTAATTCTCATTATAAAGAAATCCTAAACGAGTTTAAGAATTTCCGAGCATTTTACATCTGAGCAGAAAGTATTTGAACAATTTGAGTTCAATTATCTTCACCTGCTCGACTAAAAAATGATTATAGATGATTTCTAACTCTTCAGCATCATGGGAATAATACTTGAAAATTAACTTTCTAGAAATTTTATTCTCGTCTACATCGAATAACTCCTTCATTACCGGTAAGAAAGTTAAATAAAGCTGTTGCTCTTTTTT
>SDNN01000205.1 GCA_004524425.1 Promethearchaeota archaeon | reverse complement strand
TTAGCACCTTTTATTAAACAGGACAATTCTTCATCTCTTGGAGGATTGATATTTAACATATCGAAAATCTCTGAACCAACGGCATCTCCGCATATTTTGTCCCCTATCTTGCTTCTTTCTTTACGATCTATGAGACAGACTTTCAATCCTTTTTCTGCAGCAAACCGAGCTGCCGTAGTTCCACCGGTTCCTGCTCCAACAACTATGATATCAAATGATTTTTCTACTTGCATGGTATTATTTATTCGATCTTCCGATTAATCGTAGTTTAATAAAAAAATGGAAAAAATTTTAAATGAATTAAATTAGGGTTAAAAGAAAAATTATTGCGGTGGTACCAAGTGGTACGGTTAAATCATCCCAAGTAGAAGGTGATAACAGTTCAATAAAAGTGGCTAATATACCAGTGACCAGAGAATAAATGAAAATCTTATCCCAATCTAAGTGTATCTGAGTTAAAGGAATGCACATCCCAAAGTAATAGAATGAGCCTAACGCCAACAAAAATGAAACAATGAACATCGTTAATGATCCTTCTAGAGTTCTTCGACTTGTCCAACGTAATTTCAGGTGATTTCTCCCAAATCGCTTACCGATTACTGAAGCTAAGGTGTCTGCGATTATCATGATTAAGATGCCAGCAATCGGAAAATATAATTGATGAGGAGCAAAAACAACAAAAATGGTTACCAGGATCAGAATTGATATGCAATAATGGAAAGGTCCTTGAAGATATCCGACCTTTTCCTCCTCTTCTTCCCCTATGGATTCATATAAATCTTTAAGTTGTTTAATTTTACTTTCCTTGCTACTAAAAAAGACAAGTACTGTAAGAGATCCCGCGATAATTACTGCCCAGTATGGCCACACAAAAAATGGCGTCGATAAAACGCTTAAACCAGCTAAAAGATGAACTGTTTTCCGCGCAGCGAACTTAGATATTTTATCCCGTTTCTTTAATTGCACTGGAATGAGGATCGTAATCATAACATAGGCATATGTCAAAAGTAAAAGCAAAATATCGTGTAACAAATACTCTTCAATATAACTCATTTTCTAAAGCACGTAAAATATGTGATAATTGCGAGAAATAACTTTTAATTAAAAAATTAATCCCACGTATCATTAATTATTTGTGATAAAGTTTTGTGAATTATATTAAAACCATTCGAACTTGTAATTTTGAACGTTTTTATTCTTGAAGCTTTAGTAAATTATCTATAGAAAGTTCCTTATTCATTCTTAAAAAATACTTTAAAGGCATTCTTTTTTGTCATTTTATTTGATAATTAAAATTTATATATAATTTAATTCATAATAAATCACGATCATGACTGATAAACAATCTAGTAAAAAGTTAAGTATTAGAGAAATGTTTCAAAATATCGCATCTGGAGTAAGAGATTTTTTTGATCCTCATTCTGGTTACATCCAAATGCGCCTTCCGGTTGAGAAAATTACAAAAAAATTTGAGAATTCTCTAAAAGATAAGGTGGATCATGAATATATTCATGCTGACGTACGTGAAGCAAAAAGAGAAGATCTAAATGATATAATGAAATTATACAATCAAGCCTGGCATTCTTCAAAAATGCCTATTCGAGAGGTTGGTAAAGACAAGTTCATAAAAATCTTTGAAGATCCTGATACCGTGTTTTTAATTGCAGAAGTAGATAATTCTGAGGTAGGATTTATTCTCTTAGACTTGGAAGGGGATAAAAAAGAGATTGGAGTCATCGCAGGGTTAGGAGTTTTACCACGATGTCAACACAAGGGGCTAGGAACAATATTAGGATTGGCAAGCTGGAATTTTTTTAAGGAGCGGGGAATCAAGGAATTAAGGTGTGAAGTCTACAAAGATAATGATCTGGCATACAAATTCATTAAGAATTTAGGATTTGAAGAATATAGATCAAGTGGCGACCACCTTCTAACTTTTAAGTAAATATTTTTTATTTTTGGTCGAGACATTTTGTAAAGCTTTTTTATGGGAATGCATTTTAAAGATTATTGATAATTAAACTTCTTAAATTTTAAAATGCTGAGAGTGGGGATAATTGGTTGTGGAGCCATTTTCGATCTAAACGTTTTAGGGTATTTATATTCTCGAGATACGGAATTAGTCGCAGTTTCCGACATTGATATGAAATGTGCTAGAAATAAGCTCAAAAAATGGAATCTGGAATCCTTACCAATTTACACGGACTATAAACGAATGATAGATCGAGAAGATCTTGATATCGTAGAAATTTTGACTCCACATGATTTACATTATCCAATGGCGAAATACTGTGCTAAAGCAAAAGTTCCTGGGATTTCTGTCCAAAAACCTCTAGCAAATACCATTAGCAACTGCAATCATATCATTAAAGTATGTAAGGAAGAGAAGGTGAAATTAAAATTATTTGAGAATTTTCGGTTTTATCCCGTATATTTGCGAGCAAAGGAATTATTAGATGAGGGCATCATTGGGGAGCCGTTGAATTTTAGGATAAATAATATTTTGATGGGAGGGCCTAGCTGGAGTGAAGCAGAAAACATGAGAGTTTGGTTATGGCGCGTTAATTTCGACAGATGTGGAGGGGGGCCGGAAATCTTTGATGACGGACAACATAAATTCTCTTTAGCCTTATGGCTAATGGATCAAGAAAGAGTGGAAAGTGTTTATAGTTGGATTGATTATTTCACGGGGATGGTGGATTGTCCAGTGAATATAATTTGGAGATATCCTAAGAAAAATCCAGATGATCCGCCAAAATTTGGCACAATGGAATTTGTTTGGGCATCAAACGTGTATTATCCTTCTAATTATTATGGGATTGATGAGTTCATTGAAATCTCTGGCACAAAAGGAATGATGTGGATAAATCAATGTACATCTGGCGGAAATTTTCTGTCTAAAACCCCTCAATTTCCTCCGATTATTGTATATACTGGTGGAGAGGTCAAGAAATTTGGAATGGAGCTACCCAGGGATTGGAGATATTCATTTATCAATTCTACAGAGCAATTCATTGAAGTAATGAAAGAAGGAGTAGGTGACCCGATTTATACTGGTGAGCAAGGAAAAAATTTGTGCATTTTCGCAAAGATGCCTTACATATCGGATCAACGGAAAAAGAAAGTATTGTGGGAGGAAATAACAGCAAAAGATGAGGAAGCAGGATCTTGCGTGGTTGAACCTCCGACTGATGTAGAAATGAAGATGATGACAAAATATAACATGAGAAAAAAGAGGGACATGAAGAAAGGTATTAAACAAGGTTTGGAACATAAATGGTTAAATTATGATGATTGCATTGAAGAATGAGTCCAATATGGGTCGTAAATAATAATGAATTTCAATTTAAACCAACTAAAAATAAAGCCTCTAACTCCAGAGTATTATGATCAAAATTTAGAGTTGTTAAATTCGGGTATAAGTGAAAATCATTTTTTAGCTCGGATGAATCCAGTTACTAAAGAGGAAAGCATGGGTTTTGTTGACCATTTCTCTCAGTTTTCCAATACTATCTATTTAATTGCGACATTAAAAGATAAACTCGTTGGTCATATTTTTGCGCTCCCTCGTATTGAAGAATTATTAAGCCATATCGTTAATATTGGATATTTGGTACATGTTGATTATAGAAAAATTGGTGTGTGTTCAAAATTAATGGATGCTCTAATAGAGGAGGCAAGAAGAAAAAGAAATATCAGGATAATGATCGCAGAAGTGGCTGAGGATAATGAGGCCAGTATAAATGTATTGAAAAAATTTGGATTTACTGAATTTGGAAAGGTTAGAAGGGGTTTCATGAAAAAGAATGAAGAATTCATCGATCTTCTCTATTTTTCTAAACATTTGGAAAAATAGAATGATTTACATCATCAATCATTAACCTGCACGTATTTAAAACTTATTCTTATTCCTTGATTCATAATATCTCAATATATTTTTTTGTTCGTCAAACATACATTTCACGAAGTTTTTGTATATAACTTAAAATATTAGTCAATTTTACTTCATCTTTCTTTTGGATTAATAGTCCAAATGGAAATTATTTAAATTAAAAAAGTTGTATGATATAATAGAAATTAATTTTTTTTTCACTTGAAGCGAAAATCGATTGATAATTATAAAAATACATAAGACGAAAAATAACTGAAAGATTTAGGTCCTAATGGAGATCATTAAATATTTAGGCAACAAGTTAGCTGAGCAAATTAATATCAGTGCTCCTGCTGCAAGGGGTCTTTTGAAATTATCAATAAAGGATGAATTAGGGCCATTTAAGGACTTGAATCAACTTAACTATGAGGAGTTGTCTTTAGTGTTAAAAAATTCTCTAAAAAATAGATTAATTAATTTAAAAGTTAATGATCAAGACCATGTCATTAATAAATTGTTAAATGAATTGACATTAAATCAATCCTTAATTACCATGGCGGGTGTATCTTTATAGAATATTTAATACTCTACTGGATATTCATGTCTTTATTATTTGGTTTTATACTCATGCTGATATTAACTGGACTCTTTTTCTTATACAAAGCATTTCAAAACAGGTTAAAAAATATGGCCATATTAGGGATTGGCACCATTGCATTTCCAATAGGATTCATTGGAAATTTCGTTCTTAATTTGGGTTCTATTTTTCAAGAATATTTTGTATTCATTGGATTGATTTCTGTTGTCATTTTTACAAACATGACCTTCTACAAGGGTCAAATGAAAAAAGCAAATATTATATTAATAATTGTCATAATTCTAGGGATAATTCAAATAATCATGTTTCATTTATATTATCCTATTGAAGTGAAAAGAAACATCTATTATTATCTCAGAGTTTCCTTGGATTTACCTTATGTTTTTCTCGTTTTCAATTGGCTGGCATATTCTTGTTATTTAGCATTTGAACGTTTAAAGGAACAAGATATCGAACCTTGGATAAAAGCAAGATATAAACTATTGGCAATCTCTTCATTTATATTAAGCTTACACTCAATTCCTGAGTTTTTTCAACCCAAAAATATTCGTTGGGGTAATCCAAGTGATCATATAAGTCTTGCTATTTTTGGTATTACCGCCGTCATGGCTATCGTGTATGCGATAATCTTCTCTATTTCATGGTTCATGCCTAAACCCATTAAAAATTATTTCAATAAAGATTATAAAACCGATATTGAAAAAGAATATACAGAAGAGGAATTGATGGAATTA
>SDNN01000204.1 GCA_004524425.1 Promethearchaeota archaeon | reverse complement strand
TGAATATAGAGAAGTGTTTTATTTAATATATTGTCTAATAGATTATAATTAGATAAAAGAGTGCTGAGAATTATATCTTAAAAACAAGCTGCTATTCATACCAAGTGCTTTTTATCCTCATCAATGCTTACTTCGTGCTCCATTTCGTATTTCTTCTGTTCATCCACGTCTCTTTTTGTTATCAAATCTCTCCTTGATTCTGCATATTTATTTCGCTTTAATTTAATTCCAGGAATTCCAAAATAGATCCATCCCGGCTCCAGAATCTGGTTCAAGTTAGTACTTGATAATGCTCCTATGATGGTATCTTTTCCAATGAACGTACCAGGTGAAATCGTGGATACGCCACCAATTACGGTATAGTCATCGAAAAAAAGTCTCTTGATGATCAAATATTTACCTACGACCATGGAGCTCATGACCACGGCTCCTTGTCCAACGGTCACCTTACGCCCAAACTTAATGAATTCCATGTCAACCCATGCATCATAAAGATGACTGGTAAAATCAATTTTTGTACCAAACCAGCGGAAAGCCCAGGTATCAACCCAAGGTAGGGGGCAATTGCGAATTAACCATACTGCAAATTTTTTTAACTCAGTTCTCAAGCACCAAAATTCAAAATCAGTATCTCCTTTCTGTGCTAAAAAAATCCCTTCTTTAGGAAGGTGTATCAAGTTAATTAAAATGAGAAATAGCTTACTAAAAATTATGCATCCAAAAATAAATATGAAATATGATGCTACTAACATCAATGGGATTAAAAACATGCGAATAATCCAGCTTGGGACGTGATATGAGATCCCATACCATGCCATTGCGACTAGAATACCGCTACACCAAATGATTGGTATATAGATGGCTAAAATCTTGATCGTGATTCGACTAATGGCACTACTTGTGGCAAAATCTATCTTGAAATCTTCTTGGTTTTCCTTTTCCTCAAACTCTTGAGAGTTCATGTTAGACTTGTCCATTATAATTAAACCTTAAAATTTGTAAAGAAATTAATTATCATTTTTATTATCCATAGATTCATTCTTGCTTTTTTTTAATTGTTTGTTCCTCTCCATCATTTCAGCATTTTTTTGAATATCTTGCTCGGAAATTTTTAAATAATTCATGATTTTTTTCGTGAAAATTTTCCTTAAAGGAGCCCCAAAATAAAAGTTATCCTTTCCTTTGATGGTCGAGTGTTTTACAGCTCCTGCAAGAGGTAATAAATAAGCATTATCCTTAATTTCCACGCCTGGTGCCAAGCAGTTTAATCCCGCAGTGGTGACATTGTCTCCTAGCTTTATTTCGAAATAAGCAATGTTTCCTAAAACACCTTCAACTGAATGGCTACTAAATCCGCAATTTACTCCTACATAACAATTATCTCCAATATCAATATATCTATCTGCCCCAAATTGTTCCTCAATGGTCGTATTCTTTCCAATTTTGTTTGCACCAACATAATTATAAAACCAATTTAATAACCATGGAAATGGCCCTTTGACTAATGCGTTCTTAGGATATTTGATCATGAAAGACCGAATACTATAATAATCCAATGTTTTACTAGGTATATTCCGAGGGATAATTCCATCTTTTGTGGGACTTTTTCTCTCTGTATAACTCCAAAAAATACGTGTAATCAATCCTACAAAGAATAGATGAATTAAATAACAAATAATTACAACTAATGGCATTAGAATCAAGGCTAAAATCGAATTCAGATTTAAGAACAAATCACTAAATCTACTTGTTTCTAAAAAATAGGGAGTAAAGAAAAAATTAAGATATAAAGTGAAAATAATCCCTGGAATCAGAAATGATAAAGTAAAAATGGCAAAAAAAGCAAGTAAATACCAATGAAACTGCAGATTTACTTCTTCTTTGATTATTTGATTTTCTGACTTAGCTGACTCGTCGTTAATGTTCTCACGTGTCATTATGGACTTTATTTTTTATTTATTTTAAAATATATTTTAGCAATATAAAAATTATAGAAATATACACACATTCATTGATTTTAAACTTATTAATATTAAAAATATCCTTTTTTTAAATCGTTTCGTTTTAGTATATAAAAATTAATAATCTTCATGAGATTTGTTCTTTAAATTCTTTGAACCATTAATATTATTAATAATAAAGTCATGCGACAAATTAACGACAAATAAAATTTTCCTACATAGCATTTAAAAAATTAAGAAAAAATTAAAGCTACCATTACTTTAAAAGGATTAGATTGAAATGATTAACAGAAAACATTACTATTAATGAATGATTAACAGATTATTAAATTAGTTTTTAAATTGTGAGAAATATAAATTTTTAGGAATATATTAGAATTTTTGATCCGGGTTTATATTCGATTTTTTAGAGAGAAAAAAAATGACTGATAATTTATTTTCATTAACCGATTTGTATCCGAAGCATGTGATCAATTCTAAAGGTGAGAGAAAACCTTTTGATGAAGATAATATTGCTAAGGTTCTCAATAAAGAGACAGGATTAGACATGCATGTTGCGGAAAAGATTGCCGAAGATGTCATACGAAAAATAATCGGGTTAGGCGTTGAAGAGATAAGCACGAATTACATCCGAGAATTAGTATGTGTAGAATTGACACAAAGAGGGATGAATAAATATCGAAATCTATTTGCCAGGGCCATAAACTTAGAAAACGTAAGCTTTAAACTAAACGAGACTTTTATCAATGAGTATAAGAACAGGATACCCGATTGGGGGCCATTAGGATACGTGACATACAAGAGAACGTATGCGCGATTAATTGAAAAAGAAGATAGAAAAGAAAGATTTTGGGAAACCGTTCGTCGGGTGGTTGAAGGATGTTATTCCATTCAGAAAGAACACTGCATTAAGCTATCATTGCCTTGGAGCGACAAAAAGGCCCAGAAATCTGCTCAGAAAATGTTTGAAAAAATTTGGAATTTCAAAATGTCTCCACCAGGAAGGGGTCTTTGGATGATGGGAACTGAATTTATAACTCGTCACGGTTCTATGGCTTTAAACAATTGTGGTTTTGCCTCTACCGAAGATATCAACTTGAAATATTCTAAGGCTTTCGAATTTGTCATGGACGCTTTGATGTTAGGTGTGGGAGTGGGTTTTGATACCAAAGGTGCAGGAAAAATGATAATAAAAAAACCTAAAGAAGGTTATTTTGATTTTAAAATCCCAGATAGCAGGGAAGGTTGGGTAGAAGCTCTTAAATTAATTCTAGAAGCATATTTTTTTGGTAAGCAACTCCCAAGATATGATTTCAGTTTAGTGCGCCCTGCTGGAGAGCCAATAAGAGGTTTTGGAGGTATTGCTTCGGGACCAAAGCCTTTAAAGCAGATGCTTGAGGATATTCAAAAAATACTCGAAAAAAGAATTAATCAACCGCTCTCGTCTTTAGATATAGTGGATATCATGAACTTGATAGGTAAATGCGTAGTCGCTGGTAACGTGCGGAGGAGTGCTGAAATAGCGCTTGGAGATGCTACGGACTTAGATTTCATATTATGTAAACAAGATAAAGAAAAATTATACTCTCATAGATGGGCGAGTAATAATAGCGTTTATGCTGTAAAAGGATTGGATTATTCATTTATCGCAGACCAAATTAAAATAAATGGAGAGCCAGGAATATTCTGGTTAGAAAATGCCAGAGCCTATTCTCGAATGGGAGACAAACCAGATTATAAAGATAAAAAGGCTGCAGGAGTAAATCCCTGTGGAGAACAAACCCTTGAAAGCTTCGAACTTTGCTGTTTGGTTGAGACCTTTCCTTCTCGCCATGACTCATATGAAGAATTTCAAGAAACGCTAAAATATGCATATTTATATGCCAAATCAGTAACCTTGGTAAATACCCATTGGAAGGAAACTAACGCGGTAATGTTAAAAAATAGAAGGATGGGTATATCTCAAACGGGAATAATTGAAGCATTTGTAAAACACGGCAGGAGAAATATGCTGAATTGGTGCGATAAAGCGTATAAGTATCTAAAAGAATTAGATGAGAAATACTCTGATTGGCTGTGCATACCAAAATCCATAAAATTAACAACGGTGAAGCCCAGTGGGACGGTTAGCCTATTGCCTGGCGTCAGCCCTGGCATACATTACCCACATTCAGAATATTATATTCGTAGGATCAGGTTATCAAAGAACTCGGACTTGATTGCTAAGTTAAAAAATGCCGGATATTATATAGAAGAAGATTCTTATAGTCCAAATACAGTAGTTGCCGAATTTCCTGTTCATGAAGAATTCTTTGACAGGTCTAAGACAGATGTCTCCATCTGGGAACAAGCACAAAATGCAGCAGATTATCAGAAATATTGGTCAGACAACCAAGTATCCATAACAATTTCATTTAAAAAATCAGAAGCAAACCAGATAAACCATGTTCTTGAATGTTATGAGGATAAATTAAAAAGTGCCAGCTTTCTTCCAATTAAAGATCACGGCTATAAACAAGCTCCTTATGAAGAGATAAGCAAGGAAAAATATGAACAGATGATTTCTAAAATAAAACCATTAAATTTAGATGAAACACAAGATAAGGAACTAGGCTCCAAATACTGTGATAGTGACAGTTGTTCAATAGATTTCGGGCGATAAAGTTTTTCTGACCAAAAAAACATGCTATTAAATCCTATTTGTTGTATTTACTGATCTTTCTCTTTTTTTAAAAAGGCTTAAGATACTTAATTTAAAATACTAAAGTTGCTATTTTTAATTTAACTTATTTTAAAATTTATTGGTATAAGTAAAAATTAAAAGCAATCTAAAGAAGATTAATTTAATAAATTAATTTCAAAAAATGTAAAATTGTAAAAGTGATAATGAATGGCTAAGAAAGATGAGAAAGAGGAAGAAGAAATAGAAGAAGAACCTATTGAAGAAGCTAAACCGGAAAAAATAGTGCACAAAACAATAAGGGTTAATCTATGGAGAACACGACTTCATGCCGAAGAGTTGGGCGTTTATCAATCATTAAAATATCAAGCAAAGACGAGATATTTTGCAAAAGATTTTGAGATTGAAGGAGTGGTCGAAGTTGATGATGAAAAGAAATATATCGTTGCATATAATAAAGATGATTGGGAAGAAGGCCCAGATGAAGAGAAACGGTTGATTGTTAGGTTATTCACCATAATGGAAGAAAAAATGGGGGTCGGAGAAGGTGGCAATTTCAGAGGCGGTTT
>SDNN01000203.1 GCA_004524425.1 Promethearchaeota archaeon | reverse complement strand
GATATATAAAGATATTCATGAAAAAAAGCAAGCAGAAGAAAAATTAAAAGAATCAGAAGAGCAATTCAGGACAATAACTGAGCAATCACTTTTAGGAGTAGCAATTCTTCAAGATGAGGTATATAAATATGCAAATAAACAGTTTGCAACTATCTATGGCAGAAGTATCGATGAAATTTTGAATTTAAAACCAGGAGAGTACATGTCTTTAGTTCATGAGGATCATAAAGAGTATGTTTCCGAACAAGCAAAAAGAAAACAGCTCGGATTAAAAGATCAAACGAATCAATATGAATTCAAAGGTATAAAGAAAGATGGCGAGGTAATATGGGTAGAAATTTTTTCTAAAACTATAATGTTTGAAAATAAAACTGCTGATTTAATATTAGTTACAGACATTACAGATAAAAAAAGAACGGAAGACATGCTAAAAGAATCGGAGCAGAAATTTAGAATCATGTCTGAACAAAGCTTATTGGGAATATTTATAGTTCAGGAGGAAATATTTAAATACGTGAACCATCAACTAGCTGAAATAACTGGATATTCTATTGAAGAAATGTTAAGTTGGGAGCCAAAAGTATTATATAAAAAACTCATCCATCCTGATTATATTCATATATTAATGGAGCAAGGAGCAAAAAAGCAACGAGGAGATTCTGATGTTATAATTCATTATCAATTCAAGGGCATTAAAAAAAATGGAGAAACGTTCTGGGCTGACATGTATAGCAAATCAATTCAATTTCAAGGAAAAACGGCAGATTTAGGAACTCTAATCGATATAACTGAAAAAAAAATCGCCGAAGAAAAACTAATAGAGTCTAAAAATAATTTTGAGAAAATTGCAGAGCAAAATTTAGTTGGATTAGGAATATTACAAGATAATAAAGTAAAATACATAAATAAAAAAGCTGCTGAAAATTTCGGAACAACTCGAGAAGAATTATTAAACATGTCTTTCTCTGAATTCTCTAAATTCATACATCCTAGTGATCTAAACATGGAAATTGAATTTATCAAGGAAACACTTTCTAATCCCGAAAAGATAATAGAATATCAAGGAAGGGCAATTAAAAGCTCTGGTGAAATCACGTGGAACGATGTTATGATCAAGCAAATCCAATACGAACAGAAACCTGCTCTATTAGGAATATTTAGAGATATAACGGAAAAAAAGAAAGCAGAAGAGAGATTAAAAGAATCAGAAGAGAAGTTTAGAACGATTGCTGAACAAACGTTCATAGGATTAGCAGTCATCCAAGATGGGAGATTTAAATATGTTAATCAAACATTTGCCGATACAATAGGTTATACAACAAAAGAAATTTTAAATTGGAAAAGTGATAAATACTTAGACTTTATACATCCTGATGACAAGGAGTATGTATTAGAAAGAACTAAAAAAATTTTTATTGATAAAAATAGTTCAATAAGTCAAAATTCATTTCGAGTATATAAGAAAAGTGGGGAGATCATCTGGATTGAGACAAATGCGAAAATAATTAATTATGAAGGCATGCCAGCATTAATAATTGCCCAAATGGATATTACAGAAAAGAAGTTAGCACAAGAAATACTGCTAAGATCAGAAAAAAAGTATCGTGAAGCTTATGAAAGGGAGAATTTTTATAAAGATTTGTTTGCCCATGACATGAATAACATCCTTCAAGGAATATTAACATCCTTAGAATTATGTGCTTTAACTATAAAAAATACGGAAAAACCAGGTAATATATTAGAAATGCTCAATATTATAAGAGAGCAAATGAATCGGGGTTCAGATTTAGTAAATAATGTTCGAATGTTTTCTGAAATTGAATCTTCCAAGCCAACTTTGAAAGAGTTAAACATTATTGAGGTTCTAAAAGAAGCTCTAAAAGTGGTTGAAAAAAGCTCTCTTCAAAAGGAGCAAAAAATTAAAATTGAAACGTCTAAAGATTCGGTTTTAGTTCAAGGGGATCAATTTTTATTAAATGCCTTTGAAAATCTTATTCATAATTCCGTGAAACACAACGACAAATCCATCATTGAAATTTTTCTCAGGACCTCAATATTAAGCAAGGATGCGCAAGAGTACTTGAAGATTGAATTTATCGATAATGCTAGAGGAATTCCAGATTCCAAAAAAGAATCCATTTTCAATAGAGGGTTTAAAGAAGATAAGAGTGTAAGTGGCATGGGACTTGGTTTATCGCTGGTCAAAAAGATATTAGACCGTTATGATGCAAAAATCTGGGTTGAAGATAGAATACCCGGAGATCATTCTAAAGGTAGTAATTTTATAATCCTGTATCCCCTCTTAAATTAATTTGAGAATTGGTATTTAAGGTTATTTTAATATTAATATGATTTTTTACTTCTTATAATAAATAAACTGAAATTATTTTAGCATGATAAGTCTTGTTGAAGCTGATAAACTGAATTTTTAACATTCAAGAGATTA
Organism: Promethearchaeota archaeon; assembly: GCA_004524425.1. The sequence goes on along the minus strand of SDNN01000203.1, from coordinate 2,765 downwards.
AAGCAATTTTTATTATTAGGAATCAAAAAGATGAATAATAAAGAATTAAATTGGCAAATTTTTGGAATATTTTTCATATTGATTGTGGGATCTATCTTACATTTCTTATTTGAATTATCTGGTTATTTTCATCCGGTTGGAGCCATCTCTGCCGTGAATGAAAGCGTGTGGGAGCATTTGAAAATGGGATTTTGGCCAATTTTATTTCTTGCCCCATTAGAATATAAGTTTCTCAAAAACTTGACGAAAAATTATATCATCGCAAAGTGTATTGCCGCATATACAATTGCGGGATTAATAGTGGTCATATTTTATACCTACACCGCTATTTTAGGAACAAACATGTTATTGCTCGACGGATTAACTTTTATCATAAGTATTATTATCGGACAATATTTTGGTTATAGAATTATCATAGCAGAGCAGTTAAATGATAAATTTACAATGCTTTCTTGGTTTTTGTTTATTCTATTAGCATTCTCATTTATTCTATTTACGTACTTCCCCCCACATTTGCCAATATTTAGAGATTCGCAAACTGGTTTATATGGTATAACTGATCGATAATAGTAAAAACATGTTTTAAAAAAGAAAAAAACAAAATTTTTTCGATATCTCATTTCAAATCCAATTTCAAGAAGCCATATCCTACAAGAGCAAATACGATAACGGTCGTATATCTTCCAATCTTTTGTGCAATCGTCATTAATGTATGCAACGAGGACAACCCAATTAATCCAAGGATTGATGTTGTAAACTGGATAACAGTGAAAATAATGAAAGCACATGTAAACCATTTTGGAATTCTTAGATCCTTATAAAATACAATTGAATAGGATAATCCAGTAAGAACCAGAGAGGTATAAGCAATATACACCGATATCATGTGAGGACCATCCAAAATATCATCAGGAGTAAATGATATTCCAATTAAACCAAAGGCAGCTATGATTCCAAATATAGAGCCGATAATGCTCAACTTTTTTTCAAGATCATTTTCAATGAATAGTTTAGGCAGTATCATGAAGAATGGTATTAAAGAGAAACCCCATAAAAATAATGTAAATGAAAACAAAATCAGTGAAATTGTGTTCTCTTTTCCTGAATACGCAACCGTACGTCCTAGGTCACTCAAGCTATTCTCCCAGAAAGAATAACCTTGATTAGATGGATTATTGTAAGTTCCTCCAGCATAAAATAACATTGCGATAAAGATTAGAATAATGTATTGAATACAACCAATCATTAAAAATAAATACGCTTTATTATTCCAATTTGTCATGTTTATCTCCCATGAATTGGTTAAAACTAAATTGCAGTTATATGTTATTTATTTTCTCTAACTATATAAATATTGAATCTTCATGAATTCCGTAAAAAGGCTAAATCATCTTTTTCTACTTGTAAACAGGAGAAGGAAAAAAATAAAAATAAAATTATTTAGATTTCTCTAGATTCAATCCAGCATAACTTATAGCCAAGAAGCTTATGGTTGTAGCAAACCAACCTAATTTTTGGGCAAAAACAGTTAAAGTTCTACTAAATGCTATGCCGACCAAGCCCATTATGGATAGAATAAAGAATATTATTGTAAAAATGATAAAAATTAAGGTATAACGCCTTGGAAATTCCTTATTCATGTACATTGCTAGAGAATAAAATACACCCATGAATACAACGCAAGAATAACGTATATAAACAAAAAGCATGTGTCCCTCTATAAGGATGTCTGCAGGAGTAAAAGCTATTCCGATGAGTGAAAGCGATGCGATTATTCCAAATATGGTTCCTATTAAACTCAAGTATTTCTGAAGTTTATCTTCGAGAAATAGATGTCTTAAAGCGAGAAAAAACGGTACATTCACAATGGCTATGAAAATCAAAGACGAAGAAAGAAGAATCATGGAGACTGTATTTTTTTGGCCTGAATAAGCCACGGAACGACCCGAATCACTAATAGTATTGCCCCAAAAATTATATCCAGGATAATTGGGATTAGTTGCCGTTCCTCCTGTGTAAAAAATCATTGCCAAAACAACTAATCCGGTATAAATGATTAATCCGATTATTTCCAAAAGATAAGCTTTCTCTTTCCAATTTTCTATTTTCATGATTTTTTTTCTATGTTTATAGTTTAATGATTTACATTTGGTTTTGAATTATTTAAAAATTTTAATTATATCTTTAAAATCAATAATGCGTTTATAATAAACAAATTAATAAAATCAAGAGTTTGCATTTAGAATGGTCATTCGGAAGTTTGAAAACATTTTATTTTATAATGAACATGATAAGAAATGGTTGCAAAATATCATATTCATGATATTAATCCTTTATTGTATTACAACCTTGTTGTTATTTATATCTGGAATCTTTGAAGCCAGTCTACAATCCGTGTTAGCAGGCGTGATATTGATATTTTGGATGGCATTAACCTCATTAATTTTCAAATTTTTCCATGATTCAGAATTTTTAAGGGAAAATTTCAAGTGGATATACATTCCTTCAATATTTATATTAGCAATTGTAGAAGAAACTATCATTTATTTTAATGGCGGAGGATTAGGAGGGAAAGCTGAAAGCTTGGAGCAAGATTTAATGCTTGCTGTTCCTGTATTTGTAGGAATAGCGATCGGTATCTTTCTCATGAATTTAAAAAATAAGCTTAATCCCGGAGAATTTTTCATTTTAGGAGCCATCCAGGGTTTTATAGTAGAATTCCTATTTTTAGGAGATATTACCACTATCATTATTCTTTTTGGGGG
>SDNN01000202.1 GCA_004524425.1 Promethearchaeota archaeon | reverse complement strand
TGGGTACAAGTGTAACTGAAACGTTTAGAAGGCATCCGGCTGTACTTGCTCAAACTTTATTGACTCAAGATCACATATCCAAGGGACGAGTAATTTTAGGAATTGGTACGGGAGAAGGAGAGAATGTAATTCCCTACGGGATCAAGTGGGAAAAGCCCGTTTCAAGATTGGAAGAAGCAATTAAGATAATTAGATTATTATGGGAAAGTGATACTAAAGTAAATTTTGATGGAAATTTTTGGAAGCTTAAAGATGCCGTGTTGGCTTTAAAACCGCGGGAAAAAGATAAATATCCTCCCATCTGGATTGCTGCTCATGGACCTCAAATGCTCGAACTAACTGGTAGATTAGGGGATGGATGGTTGCCTGCATATTCGAGTTTTGAATCATATAAGAACCATTTAGAAATTATCAGAAACTCTGCTAAGAAAGCTAATAGGAATCCAGATGAAATCACGCCTGCCTTATTTAGCTACGTCTATATTGATGAGGATCATGACGCATGTGATGAAATCATAGATGCACCTGTTTCAAAAAATCAATTACTAACCTTTCCTCCTGAAATTTTCCGCAAGTATGGTGTTTCTCATCCCCTTGGAGAACATTTTTATGGGCTTTTGGACTACATACCCACTAAATATGACCGCAAGACCATTTTAGACGCTCTTAATAAAATTCCTAGAAAAATGTGTGATGATTATCTCTTTCATGGAACACCAGATGAAATCATCGAAAAAATTGAAGGATATGCTAAAATTGGACTGAAACATGTAGTACTTTACAATACAACATATCTAGCAGATAGCACTAAAATTAAGAGCTCCTTTAAATGCATGCAAGAGGTTCTAAACTATTTTAAAGAATAAATTTTAATCTTCATTCTTTCTCTAGTCAAATTAAATGGATAATTCTTTGAATTGACTAAGAGCATCCATGATTCAATTTTAAATCATCTAATATTTTATCATTTTAAACGTCCTCTTCTTCTTCTCCCTGAATCCTTGTCTTGCTCTAATGATTTAATGCTTTTTATTTTAAAAATTACCTCTAAAATCGCACTCATGATTAAAATTCCTGTTAGAAATAATCTTAATAATCGAAAAATAAAATCAGCATCTGATTCTTCTCCAGTATCCTCCAATAACTCAGGCATGAGCGCAAAAACTTGTTCAAATGGAAGTCCACTCATCACGAATATGATAACTAAAGCACCAATTATAGATAAATAAATGATTAAACGTGTTTTAAAGCCCATTTCAGTTCATTTTTTTTTAATGCTATTTAACAAAAATTAGTTGTGCCTAATAAATAATCTTTATTATTCAATCCACTACAAGACGATTTGAATTATTACAAGTAAATAATGAACCAAATAGGGTAGATACTCTTAGAGATACCAATTTATTTTAAACCTTGGCAGAAGGCGTCCACATTCTTGCCAATGACGTTGTGGTTATACCCACCTTCCAATAGTGCATATCTTCTCCCCTGGCATAAGGATTCAGAATACTCTCTCATTAACTCGCCCAGTTTAGTATAGTCTTTGGGATAGAGCAAGTGTCCCCAATCTTGTATGCCCTGGTCAAAACCCGCAGAAGCCACGAAGATGTCAACATCTCTGAGATCTTCCATGTAGTCTTCTACTTCCCTGATGTAGGCTTTATTATCATGGCCACTCGGATTTAAAATTTTAACCTTGAAGTCATCTCTCCTATGACTGAGAATATTAATGTTGCCATCTCCCGTGTGGAGGTCGAAATCCAACACGAATGCCGATTTTATCTTTTTTTCCGAATATAATTTCAAGAGACTTATGCTAATGTTATTGAAATAACAAAAACCCCAACACGAATCTGCGGAAGCATGATGCCCAGGTGGGCGAATCACGGCAAAGGTCGGGTTGCCTTCATAAGCTTCTTCGGCCGCTAAAATGGCTCCGCCTGCAGCTAATGATGCTAATTCATATAATAAAGGGTCTCTTTTAACATATTCAAAATGTGCTCTTCCATGGGCTCTTAAAATATCCTCTTCTGAAGCGGGTTGAGGAGTTATGATCTCATAATCTTCTGGATTATTTTCAATAATTTCCATGATACCATCTAAGCGTCCTGCATCAGCAGCCGGATCCATGGCATAATCAGAATTATAATATTTTTCATGAAATACGATTTTCATTTTATTTCAACCTCATTAAAATCGATTATTATTAATGACTTATTTCAAGCAATATTTTATTGTTTCTAAATTACAAGAAAATTTTGGCTTTAACAAACCTTTATTCTTCCTCTAATTTAAAATCCTCAATCAGGTTAACATTTTTATTCAAGTCAAGGGTGACTGCCAATAATTTAGTCGTCTCATCATCTTCCTGATCGGGATCAAACATGACATAATAGAAAGTATTCGTATCCAATTTATATCCTATTTCCATGTCGCCACATTCCTCAGGTAATATCTCCTTGATCTCATTAGGAGCACTTTCAATTAGAATTTCATAGACAATATCTTCAATTTCTCTCTGCCTTTTTCTTAATTCCTTCACGTTAGTGAGATCAAACTGTCCAAATGATTCAGCAACCTTCTCATTTAACGCTTGCCATTCCATGAATAATTCATTTAAATTACTTTGCATGTTAATTCACTTTCATGTTCTAAAATTAATATATAATATTTATCTAAGCATAAAAATTGGAAGGTATTTGATAATAATAGATTCAATCTAGAAATTGAAGATAGCTGATTTATTGTTACTGAAAAATAATGATAATAATATTAATCTTCTAATTAATAGATGTATTCTTAGAAAAAATTGATCATAAACCTATATTAGATTTTTATCTTTAAAGATATTCTCCATTTATCGTGCGACAAAAAGGAATTATAACATAAATAATAAAAGTTTAAATATCATTTTAATCATTTAAACTAGGAGATAAAATGGTTACCATTTTATTCGTTAAGGTGGTAAGAGAATAAACTATCATTTAACATATAAGGTAATAACTGGTGGAGATTCGGGAGTAGGAAAAACTACGATGTTGAATCGCTATGTTGAGGGTAGATTCAAGCATGGCTCGAAGATGACTATTGGTGTTGATATCCTCCAGAAGCTTTTCACGTTAAATGATGGACTTAAAGTCTCATTACAATTATGGGACTTTGGAGGGCAACAACATTTTAGATTTTTCATGGATAGCTTCATTAGGGGAGCAAATGGAGGCTTTTTGATGTTTGATTTGACTAACATGAAAAGTTTTGTAAATCTAGAAGAATGGTTAAAATTGTTTAGAAAAGAAAATCCCGCGCTTCCCATAGTATTGTTAGGAGCGAAATTAGATTTAGAAGAATTAATTGTTGTAAGTGACGAGATGGCGAATGAGACTAAAGAAAAATTTAATATAGGGGATTATTTAAAAATTTCATCAAAAACAGGGTATAATGTTGAAGAAGCTTTCCACGTGTTAGTTCATGAGATTAGAAAATATAATAATGATTTATCAAGATCAAATGAGTTAGTTTCTAATAATATTAATCCAATTTCCTAGGAGCGACTTATCTCGACTTATCTACAACGTGAATCATTAAACTTAAAATTCTAAAATCTCAATTTCAAACTGCTCTCTTAAGGTGCTCAAGATAATATTAATATGATTAAAATCTCTTGTTTCCAATTCAATGATTACTTCCGTCATCTTATAATCTAATGCTAATCGCTCTCTATTATGAATAATCGAGATAATGTTTCCTTTTTCTTCTGCGATTATGCTTAATACTCTCATTAGAGAACCGGGTACATCGGGAATTTTGGTCTTAAATTTAACCAGACGACCTCCTTTGATAAGACCTTTCGTGATGATTCTATTCAATAAATTTGGTGTTAAATTGCCTCCAGAAATAATAGCTATGACATTCTTGTCCTTTATTTTCACTTTATCATGGAGAATCGCTGCTAAGGAAGCTGCACCAGCCCCCTCTACGAACAGTTTAGCTCTTTCCAGCAACAAGAGAATTGTATTCGCAACTTCCTCGTCAGAAACTAAAACAATTTCATCGACAAATTCCTTAATTATATTATAGGTAAGATCACCAGGTTGTTTTACAGCAATACCATCGCAAATAGTTTCCTTCAAAGGCATAGTGGTTATCTCGTTGCACTCAAATGACTCTTTCATTGAAGATGCTTTTTCAGACTGAACTCCAATAATTTTTATATTTTTGTTTACTGACTTGCAATAAGAGCTAATCCCGCTTATCAATCCACCTCCTCCTATTGCACAAAATATATAATCTACATCAGGCAACTGCTCAAGAAGCTCCAAACCAATTGTAGCTTGTCCTTTTATAATTTCCTCATCATTATAGGCATGAACAAACGTTAAGTGTTTTTCCTTCATAAGCTCTAGGGCCCTCTCATATGCGTCGTCATATTTTAATCCATATTCAATAATCTCACCATTAGAATTGTAGTTTTTGATTGCTTCAATTTTAACGATGGGAGCACCTTCAGGAACAACAACAATTGATTTAATCTTGAATGCACTTGAGGCTAAGGCAACTGCTTGGCCATGATTTCCTGCTGAAGCAGTAATAACACCTCTATTTCTTTCCTGTTCTGATAACTTAGAAATTTTATTAAATGCCCCCCTTATCTTAAAAGAACCAGTTCTTTGGAGATTCTCTAATTTTAAATACACGTTATTATTGGACATTACTGAAAAGGTATGGTTTAATTCTAAAGGAGTATAATGAACTAAATCTGAAAATGAATCTCTTATTTTTCTAATCTCATTAACATAATCCCGATCAAGCATGTTCTTACATCAAATTGATATTGATTTTAAAAAAAAATTGGAATTAAATTAAAAATTAAACGGTTTGGCTAAAATCGCCTTTACTCTAAGATCCTTAAATTCACTGGTGGGTGCAGGCTTTATGAGACAAACCGTATCAGCGCCTCTTCCCGTGCCTCCAACACATATTATATCACGATCTAAGTCAGGGATTAATCCCGCATCGCATACCGTGCTTGCTATTTCAATGCACACCTTGACACCTTGTCCAAAGTGAAAGCCTAACATCTTTGACAACAAGTCTACGAATATCCATGCTTCTTTTTTAATTCTTAATCCTCTCTCAATACCACTCATAGCATGCGTACCAGAGTGAATTTTTAGTCCTTTCTGTTTTAATGATTCCATTTTTTCTTTGGGAAATTCTTGTCTTAATTTACT
>SDNN01000201.1 GCA_004524425.1 Promethearchaeota archaeon | reverse complement strand
CCTCACCAGAATAATGATCATAGACTTTAATCTTCTCACCATAGCTCATAAATTCACCTTTAAGTGTTCCTTTAGTTCCATCTATTCTTAATGTTCTCCCTTCACTTTCACTAAATCCATGCATGGTTAAATTTGCGGTTATACCGTTTAAAAAATGTATATTAACTTGTTGGTGGTCGACTACATTATTATTTGATTGATACACACATTTGCCATATGGACTTGATTTTAAAATCTCCATTTTAGCTTCATCTGAATAATCTTCTTCCTGTTCCTCATAGAGATAATTCACTGGCCAATCTCTCCAATATCTTAATCTTTTCAGAGGAGGAATAATTTTAGAGAGAAAAGTTAACATTTTAATATGATTTTTTCTCAAGTTCATGAGGAGTTTATAAAAATTCTTCTCGCTTTTCCTAACAATTTGTATTATTGGTTCTATATCAATATATATACGTGGAGCATAATAGAGACATGAGCCTTTAATCGGACATCCTTCAACACAGTATTTTGGAGCTCCTTGTGGTGTATTCTTTTTTGAAAAATGAGATAGTTCTCCTATAGAAGAGATTTTTGCTGGTGAGCTTTCTGTGAACCAATATAATAAATCCAAATCATGGCAGCACTTTGCTAAAATTATTGGTGAAGAGGTTTCTCTTTTAGCCCATTCTCCTCTCACATAAGAGTGGGCAAAATGATACCATGCTACATTTTCTCTATGAGTTATATTCATTATTTTGCCTAATCTGCCACTTTTAATTACTTCCTTAACTTTATTGAAAAAGTCAGTATAACGCAGAACATGACAAACACCAAGAGTTCTGTCTGTTTCTTCAGCTTTTTTTACGATTTTGAGACAATCCTCTAAAGTGTGAGCTATAGGTTTTTCTAATAAAATATCATATCCTTTATCTAGCGCTTGAATAGTTGGTTCAGTGTGCATTTGGTCTTGAGTACAAATTATTGCAATATCTGCTAGCTTTTCTTTATTCAATAAATCTTGCCACCCCTCGTAAATATGATTTTTAGGTATATCATGCATCTTCGCAAATTTTTCTCTTCTTCGTTTGATAGGTTCAGCAACTGCTACGAACTTTAGATTTTGAGGCTTTTCCAACGCATAACCTCCATAAGTCATTCCGCGATTACCCGCACCGAGGAGAACAGCCTTAATTGGTTTTTTCATCATGGAATTAATCTCTTAATTATTTTTCAAATACTTTAGGAATTTTCCCTTCTAATAATAAATGATCAAGTAAAGTTATAGCTGTCATAGCTTCCACAACTACTACCACACGAGGAACGATACATGGATCATGTCTCCCCGTTAACTCAAATGTTATATTTTCCATTTTTTGCATATTCACTGAATCTTGTTTTTTCCCTATAGATGAAGTCGGTTTAACAACTATATTAAATTCAATAGGCATTCCCGTTGAAATACCACCTAAAATACCTCCTGCATCATTTTTACTAGTTCTTATTTTATCATTCTCAATTTTCCATGGATCATTATGTTCGCTGCCACGCATTCTAGCGGCCTTAAAACCAGCTCCAAATTCAATTCCTTTAATAGCGGGTATTGAAAAAATTGCATGGCTAAGATCTGAATCAAGCTTATGAAATAAAGGACCACCAATCCCCGGTGGAAAGTTTTTTACAACACATTTTATAATTCCTCCAATTGAATCTCTTTCTTTTTTAATATCTTCAATTATTTTTATCATTAGTTCAGAGATCTCTTTATCAAGACATCTTACAATAGAGTTTTCTCGAAGTTTTCTTAAAGCAGTGATATCGTTTAAATCATAAACCTTTTTATCTTCAATATTCCCTATTCTTTTAGTATATGCAAAGACTTCTATATCATATTTTTTTAAAATAGATTTAGCCAACGCCCCTGCCATAACAAACCCAGCAGTAATTCTTCCAGAAAACCTTCCAGAACCTCTATAATCAGCATATCCTCCATATTTTTTTAATGCAGTATAATCTATATGGGAAGGACGTAAGATATTCTTGAATTCTTCATACTTAGACGAGTCTATATCTTTATTTTTTATAATCATACAAATTGGAGCTCCAGTAGTTTTATCTTGGAATATTCCAGATAAAACTTGAACTTTATCCGATTCTTTTCTTTCGGTCGAAACTTTTGATTGTCCTGGTCTTCGCCTATCCATTTCATTTTGAATTAACTTTAAATTTAATTCAATTCCCGCTGGAACCCCATCAATAATTATGCCAACCAATTGACCGTGACTTTCTCCAAATGATGTTATCGTAAAATAACGTCCAAAAGAATTATCTGCCATTTAATTAACACTTTTTTATGATTTTTAATATATTTTAGAATACTTTAACATTTTCATTTTTTTTTGAATATATAAAATATATTAGATTTAGTTCTATTAGAATTAAAAAAGTACATAATTAAAAATAAAACCATAAGATTCTATTTATTAGTATATGGATCTCAAAATACTTACACAAACTAATAGCTTAAATGGTGAAATTAAACCTCCTGGTTCTAAAAGCTATTCACATAGAGCTTTTATATTAGCAGGACTTGCTCCAGGAGTTTCTATTCTAAAAAATCCCCTAATCTCTGGAGATGTTGAAGTTACCATCGATATCTTGAAAAAATTAGGTGTTAAAATTTTATCTCAATCTAATGAAATATATTTAATCACCGGAAAGGAAAAATTCTCGGAGATGGAATCATCTTCGTTAGATTGCAAGAATTCTGGTACAAGTGCACGCATTTTTAGTGCCTTATCATTATTGATAAAGGGAGGATTGAGCTTAAAAGGAGTATTTTTCAAGAAGAATCGTCCAATTAAACCTCTTTTAGAAGCTTTAAAAAATCTTGGGGCGCAATATTCATTTGAAGATGAAATTCTTTCAATAGAACGAACAGACTCCATTTGTAATCCTATTCAGATTAGAGGGGATATTAGTTCACAGTTGCTTACTGCATTATTAATTTTATCTCCATTGATTCAGTGTGAAAAAAAAGGATTTATAGAAATCGAATTAACCACTGAAATTGTTTCTTACCCATATATTCAAATAACTCTCGAAATCCTTAAAGATTTTGGAATAAATATTAGTGAGAGAGTAGGTTCTGACGGACTATTAAACTACATAATAGCAACTAGTCAAAAAGTTAGAACTCAGGAGTATGAAATTCCAGCTGACTTCTCTTCAGCATCTTTTCTTATTGCGGCAGCTGTTCTATCCCCAGGAAATTCGGAAATTTTGATAAAAAATCTTGATTTTCAGAATCCTCAAGGAGATAAGAAATTTATTGAAATCTTAAAAGAAATGGGCGCACATATTGAGATCAATCCAGAAGAGAAAAGCGTATCAGTCTATGGAAATATCTATAAAAATCCCCTTAAAGGAATATCGATCGACTGTTCAAATATTCCAGATTTGTTTCCAATATTATCAGTAATTGGTGCATTTGCTTCCGGAGAAACAAAATTATATAATGCCGAAAATTTAAGAGTTAAGGAAAGCGATAGAATTTCAGGAATGGCAGAAGAATTAGAGAAAATGGGTGTGAAACTTGAGGAATTAGAAGATGGGCTTATTGTATATCATACGAAAAACATTTCTGGTGCAACTATAAATCATCGAAACGACCATAGAATTGCTATGGCTTGTACCATTGCAGGATTATATGCCTCGACAGAGAGCAGAATAAATAATATCGAAGTTGTTAAAGATTCTTATCCTCATTTTATTGAAGATTTAAAAAGTTTAGGTGCTAATATACAAAAGATATCTTAAAATTCCTTAGAATTAGAAAAAATTTAACGGAAAGATTTTTGCCTTCGTGCTCGTGCCTTTTTACCGCCAAATTTCTTTGGTTCTGTTCTTCTTTCATCTCCACTTAATAAAGCATCATCATAATCCCTTAAGATATTTTCCACTTTTTTTGTCCCTAAAAATTTGCTTAATGCTCGAGCTATTGCAAATCTAACTGCATCAGTTTGACCAGATATTCCTCCGCCTTGAACTTTTACGTCAATATCACATTTTTCAATCTTCGGATTATTGATAATTTCTAAGACTTCTTGAATTCGTAATCTTTCAATTTCAGGCTCATATATTTCTAATGGTACATTATTTATTCTAATACGTCCTTTGGCAGGATGTCTTAATACTGCTCTCGCAATCGCAGTTTTTCTCTTTCCAGATGTTTGAATAACTTTCATTGACATTATCTTTATACCTCAATTTTTTCCATTTTCCATTGTCCAATTTGGTCGCATAACTCTTCAAGACTTACAAATTTATTATAATAATTTAAACGTTTTTTATCACATTTAGGCACTTCTTGCGGAACTAATTTTTGATATCTTTTTTTGAATCGTTCTGGAATCTCCCCAATGTAGACATGAACTCGTTTTATTGCTTCTTTTCCTCGCACCGTTTTTCGAGGAATCATCTGTTTTATTACTCTCTTCATAAAAGTATCTGGCCGCCTTTTATGGAATGGACCTCTCGTTGGATTTGTAGAAGTTCGAATATTCAATTTTGCTAGATAATTCTCAAATACATCTTCCTTATTCCCACTAATTATTGCATCTTTCGCATTTATGATTACAATATGTTCTCCTAAGAGTGCTTTCTTAGCTATTTGAGAACAGAACCTACCAAGTATTTTATCCGTTGCGTCAAATAATAAATGATCTTTTGCCATATTTATTCACATATATTTTTTTTAATAAAATATTTTCACTCCAGAACCCTCTGGATTATCTGCTAATAATTCTTCAATAGATAAAAGGGTACTTCCAGATTTAAGAATTTTTTCTCGAGCAGATCTTGAACAATCAAGACAAGCGATAGTTAGTTTATGATCTAAATCACCAACTCCTAAGACTTTCCCTGGAACAACAATGACATCTCCAGGTTTTGTTTTGTTATTTATCCGTTTTAAATTTGCTTCCACTCTGTTCTTTCTTGAACCACTTAATTTCTTCGAAAGAGTTCTCCAGATATTTCGCCTTGTTTTCCATAACTCTCTGATTAATTTTCTTACATAAAAATTTGACGGTCCAGTTATTTTATGAGACACAACTACCACTTTTTTAAATGCTTAGAATATATAAGTATAAAATTTAATAATTTAATAAATTTTTGATTAAACTAATCTTGTATCTCCGCTTGTTCCAGCTTTTCAAGAAATTCATCAATTTTAGATATAAAAATTTCAAATGTCTTCTTTAAAATCACGT
>SDNN01000200.1 GCA_004524425.1 Promethearchaeota archaeon | reverse complement strand
CATCCAGATGGAACTGGAGAAACGATAAAAGCATACATATCTATTAAGGAGGAATATAAAGATAAAGTAACAAAGGATGATCTCATGGAATGGTGCAAGGAAAACATAAGTCCGTATAAATATCCAAGAATCATTGAAATAATTGATGAGTTGCCAAAAACATTAGTGGGCAAAATTCTAAGAAGAGAATTACGCGAATTAGAAGAATAACTAATGATCTAAGTATTATTATATTAAATTTAAAAAATTAATTTCTTTTTTTGTTTTGTTTTTGTTTTCTTATTTTCTCAATAAAGAATGATATTTTGATCATTATAAGGAATTTTGACTAGATTTTTAAATCCATTGAAGAAACAATGGTTAAACGGTCAAATTTTATTCGACTTTCTCTGCACTGGAATTAATTTTATAGCTTTTTGTCTACAACGTTTATAACACACAGAACATCCCCCACATGATTTATTTGTTATGATTGTAATTGCTTTACCATCACTATTGAATTCCCTTATTTTTAAAGGACAATATCTTACACAAGTACCGCATGAGATGCATTTAGAGAGAATGGTGACGGCTCTATATGATAAACTCGATAATTCATCAATTTTTTTGCGTAAATTAGGAGAAGCTGCTTTCATGCTCAGTAGTTAATCATTTAAAAAAACTGGTGTTAAAAAAATAAATTAATAATGATTCAAAAATAATTTGAAAAAAAATGAAAGATAATTTTCTGAAAAAATACTTCCAATATTTATTCGATCTTTGAACATAGATTCTTTAGTATTTTCTCCGCATCATTAGTGAAACTAGTGATAATGTCATCAACATCCATCAATGAGTCTATCAATCCAACCGTCTGACCCACTGGTATGGCTCCTTCTTCTACATCTCCATCAGTATAAACTATCATGTATTTATGCAGATCTTCCATGAAACCGTCTAAATCGTATGCTAATTCTTGAGATATCTTTTCTTGCTTTGAGACAACTTCACCATGATGCAATGCATATTTATTTTTCAGCAATCGAATGGGTCCAAATCCACCAGTGGTAAGAACAGTATCTCTTGCTGTGGCTGGGGGGATTAAAGCCTTGTAATTAGGATGAAATTCACTTTGATTTGAAGCGATAAATCTCGTACCCATGGCAACTGCATCAGCTCCCATTGCTAAACCCGCAGCTACTCCTTCCGGTGATGAGAACCCGCCACATGCGACCAATGGCTTTTCAGGATATTTTCTTGCAACTTGTTGAATTAATACAAGAGTGCTAATCCCTTCATAACTCTGATGTCCACCTCCTTCTGTACCAGTAGCAATTATTCCATCACATCCTGACGCTACTACTTTGTCAACCAGCCATAATGCAGGGGCTACATGAAAATGCTGAATATCAGGGGCTTTCTTTTTCCAAATTTTACTAGCTTCTCTTGATCCACCTGCGCTAGTAACGCCATAAACTAATTGTTCTCGCAATTTCGGATCCTTTTTACGCCAATCTGCTATTTTTCTTAGCAATATCTTGTGATCAGTTTGCACTCTAGCTGTCCTCACATTCACCCCAAAAGGCGCATCCGTGTGCTCAATGACATGATATAACTGTTCTTTCATATCAGTTATAGAATTTTTTCCAAGGAGCGTGGCATGGCTTAGAGTTCCTAATCCACCTGCCTCTCCTACAGCAATTGTCAATTCTGTTGTATAAAATGGTCCCATCGGGGCGCTAATGATTGGATACTTGATTCCAAACATTTCAGTTATTTTAGTCTTAATCATCTCTTATTTTCACTCAAAAACAGTAATAATTATAGATAGTTATTATTGTTAGTAATTATTAAAACTATCATAATTGTATTTTTCATGAATTTTATCTATTAAAGTTGTGTTAATTCCATGCTTTTTGTTTGGGATTGTCCATATTAGTATAAATCTTATCAAAATAGAACATGCAAAATTCTAGCTTCAGATTTTTGGTGTTTTAAATGTAATTTGTTTAGAAAAAAGAAGTTTTGATTAAATTGGTGGTCCTTAGTTTTATATGTTATATGCGAAACCAAAAATAAAAAAAAATGAATATTTTATTGAATTAATCTTCTTCGATTATATATAAAGATTCTTTTAATTGCTCGGCTAATGTCCCTAATCTATTTGCAGTTGCAGTAATCTCCTCCATGGAGGCCGTTTGTTCTTCAGTAGATGCGCTTATACCTTCCATTGAAGCGGTTGATGCTTGTATCTTATTAATAATTAAACTAATTTTCTGACTTGTGTTAGACACAGCTGATTTTGATTCTTCAGCTAATTTTCGAACTTCATCTGCAACAACAGCGAAACCTCTTCCATATTCTCCTGCTCTTCCGGCTTCGATACTAGCATTTAGTGCTAGAAGATTTGTCTGATCGGCAACATTTTTAATTAAGATCATTACTTTACTCAAATCATCGGTTGATGCCATTATTTCTTGAGATTCGTGGGACATCTGAGAAGCAGAAGAAGCTATTTCCTCTGATGAGGCATTTACTTCGGAAGCACTAGCTGCTAGCTCTGTAGCCATGTTAGAAACATTGATACTAGCATCTGATGCGGCATCTATAATTTTTCGCATGTAATAGTTGGACTTTTCGAGTTTTATCTCAACCAGAGGATTAAGAATCCAAAAAAATCCCGTGGTAGCAACAAATATCATGAAACCGGAAGCAAACGCATCTCCAAAACTTTCTCCCCATATACCCCATTTTTCAAGAGCATTTCCCATGGAAAATAAGCCAGCACCTATAAAAAGAATCAAAAATGTTAAATTAGAGCTACTTTTTTTTTTTAAATATGCTTTAATTCCTATCCCTGAAGCTGCAAAAAAGCAAATCATGCCAATAAAATTGAAGGTTCCATCAACTAAATCCATTTTATTTAACTCCTTATCTCCTTTTATTTAGTTTTTGATTTTATTATTGATTCATCAGATTTTTTGATATAATGCATGAAGAACATCCCTAAAACGAAGGATATTCCTGCTAACATTATGAACAAGTGTTCCATGAAATTAAACGCATCTGGCGCTGCAAATGCTTCTAGATTCGTACAAAGAAATGATAAAACGAGAAAAGTGGCTCCAGGCAATAAAGGTATCATGTCTTTTCTTCGCTTGAGGATATAATAAGCGAGAGAAAAAGGTACTAAAATCAAAAGTAACGCTATAAATTCTATAATTTCAAACTCTGGCAACTTTCCTTACTCTCTTATTCCGTTTTATTTTGTATATATTCTTTAATTACTTAAAATTTTTTTAGCCCTTGTTTCTTTCTTCAGCTTTTAGCTTAAATATCATGTTGTATCTTATAATAAAAAAAGTGATATTAATATCCAAGGTAGGTCTGATAATGTGAGGGATAATGGAACGGAAATATAAATTGTCAAGAACATGTTTAAAAATTATCATACCATAATTCATTGAGATCCTATTTAATTAGTGATAGAATTTCTCTTTATAAATTTATAATTACGAGAAAAGTGCCTTAATTAATTGATTTCTAAAAAAAGAAGTAAAATAAAAAAATTCGTTATTCTCTAGTCTATCTTGTAATTTGTTAACTGATTTTTTAGATCTTCTGCTAATGTGCCTAATCTATTGGCAGTTGCCGTGATTTCCTCCATGGAAGCCGTTTGTTCTTCAGTCGAAGCGCTTATCCCTTCCATTGACGCCGTGGTCCTTTGAATTTTATTGATAATGGCATCTATCTTTTGAGCAGAGTTCTCGACAGCATTTTTCGATTCATCCGCTAATTTTCGAACTTCCTCCGCGACAACGGCAAAACCTTTACCATATTCTCCTGCCCTCCCTGCTTCAATAGCTGCATTTAAGGCTAAAAGGTTGGTTTGATCAGCAACATTTTTGATTAATGTCATGACATTGCGCATTTCATTAGAATCATTTTTAACCGCAATCGCATCTTGACTAACGTCTTGAACCGTTGAAGAAATTTCTTCTGAAGATGCATTTACCTCGCTTGCACTCGCAGCAAGTTCTGTAGCTATGTTAGAAACATTTAGACTAGCCTCTGATGCAGTATTAATTACATTTTCTAAAGCTGCTGAGGTACTCACTATTTTTTTTTCTATAAGCGCTACAATTGCTGTCACTAACAATATGGTATTAAAGAATATGGTAGTAGCTTGTCCAAAAATCCTAACATTTTCAAATCCGACAGTATCAAATATAGTTATTGTTAAGGTAATTAAACCAGCAAATAGAATCAAGCATAAAAAGGCGTGTGTGGGTGTTTTCTTGACCAAAAAAATACGTAATAACAAAATAGCACCAGTAAGACATAAAATTACTATGAAAACTTCCATTCCTATTACGATTGGACTAACTGAAACCGCAGCTAAAGTGATTCCTTTCTTTGATGTACTTTTTATCTGACCTTGGAGGAACGTACTGTAATATTCCTTGAGAATAGCTATAAAGATGACGATAACTCCAATTACGTAAAAGATATTTCCCCATAAATCTTGACCACCTGGATTTATTGCATTTACAATGGCACTTACAATCAAACCAATTGTGGTAAATATGTAAGCAATGAACCAATATAGCAATTCTTTACGCTTACTCCATGTGTATGCCATTAAAATTGTCGCTATGATTCCGATTATTACTCCATATACTTGTAATTCTAATATTACTTTTCCCATTTTACTGCACTAAAATTAAATATTTTCTTAATCTGAATCTCAGAAAAAATGTGTTCTATTTTTTTAAACTTTTTTCAGATTTGCTTAGCTAATCTAGCAAGTCTTATTTAAATCTTTTATAATCGTACATGTTTCGTGTCAATAATGATCAAAAGTAAGAGTGAAAAATATTAAAAAAAAAAGATTCTTAACTTAATTCATAATCATTTAATTGATTTTTTAACTGCTCTGCTAATGTGCCTAATCTATTAGCAGTTGCAGTGATTTCTTCCATTGACGCTGTTTGTTCTTCAGTCGATGCACTAATTCCTTCCATTGACGCTGAAGTAGACTGAATCTTTTGTATAATGATGTCTATTTTTTCGCTAGTATTAGATATGGCACCTTTTGATTCATCTGCTAATTTTCGAACTTCATCAGCCACAACGGCAAATCCTTTTCCATACTCGCCAGCTCTCCCTGCTTCAATGGCCGCATTTAGTGCCAATAAATTAGTTTGCTCAGCAATATTTTTAATTAAGATCATGACTGTGCGCATTTCGTCAGAATTGTCTTTAACAGCAAGTGCAT
>SDNN01000199.1 GCA_004524425.1 Promethearchaeota archaeon | reverse complement strand
TCCGAGGCAGAATTAAGAAGGGCGAAAATTCGACAAGCCATCGAAGAAAAAGAAAATAAATTTCAAGTAAAAGAGATTAGTCAAAGGAAAATACAAGAAAGGGAAGTGATAAGAAAAGAAAAGATCATAAAGGGTCAAGAACACGCTAAAAAACAAGAGGAAGAAAAAGTAGCTACACAGCTTTTAATAAAAGACGCGGATAAAGCTATGGATAAAGCTAAATTGGCGGTTGAGAATAAGCAATTCAAGGAAGCGAAAAAATTTTACAGTTCAGCCATTGATATTTTTAAGAGTATTGGTTGGTTTGATCAAGCTGATGTTCTCTATAGGGAAATCCAACACGTGGAAATTTATGAAACTGAACATTTGAAAAAGCTGCAAAAAGCAAGGCAACTTCGAAAACAACAAGAAGAACAATTTCAAAAAAAAATTGATCGAGTTTTAGAGCAAAAGAAGCAGATCGAGGAAGAAAAATTATCTCTTCTGAGAAAGGTCCCTCCAGAAATAAAAATGACCATAGACAAGATCTACATGGCAAAGGAAAAAGCACAAAAAGAAGAAGAATTGAAGAAATATCAAAGAGCTAAGGGAAGATATGAATATATCTTACAATTATATGATTTAATCCCTAAGGATAAAATTGACTTTTCAAAAGATATATCTGATATTAAAAGAAAAATTTCAGAGTTAGAAGCAAAAAGGTAATATTCTTGTTTTCTTTTTTATAAATAATTAATTTAACGAGTAACTTTCATGCAGAATCCTTTTTCTGATTTTTTTCACGTGCCCAATTCTCAAGAACTATTAGATCTTGCTTTTAAGAGAGCCATGAAGAGTTCAGCTCAAGTTTCAAAGAATGCACCCATCATTATTAAAGCTAAAAAAAAGGAAGCGAGAAGGATAAAGGTTGCAGTCAAAAGCTTGATTGAAAGAATTCTTAAAGTCATAAAAAGCGTCCCAATTATAGATGAATTGCCGGATTTTTATCGAGAATTGGCTTCAACTTTAGTAGATACCGAAAAACTAAAATTAACTCTTGGAAAATTAAATGGAATATTACCAATCTTGAATCAAATTGAACGAGAACATCTAAGAGATTTAAATAGAATTGAAAATCCAAAAGAAGGAGATAAATTGAGAAGATCTGCCTTTGGAAGGATTTCTTCTGTTATTAATAAACAAAATAATAATCTTGAATATTTGAATAGTATTAGAGGAAGGTTAAGAGAAATCCCATCAATAGACTTCACTAATCCATGTATCGTGATTGCAGGCTACCCTAACGTGGGAAAGAGCAGTATCGTTAAACAAATCTCCACTGCGAAATCCATTGAAGTGCGTGAATATCCTTTCACGACAAAAAAACTCAACCTAGGCCATTTAATTATTGAAACAAGGTTTGAGACAATCAGATTACAGTTATTAGACACTCCTGGAATTTTAGACCGACCAATGTCGGAAAGGAATTATATTGAACTCCAAGCCATTTTAGCTCTTCGTTACATATCTGATTTAATAATATACATTTTTGACCCAACACCAGCTTGTGGTTACAATATTGAACATCAAATTGAATTATTTAATGAAATCAAAGAGAATTTCACTAAAAAAGGAGAAATTGAGATGATTATTGTATTTAACAAAATTGACTTGGCTAAAGAATCCGAGATTGATTTTCTAAAAGAAAAGTTAAATCTTTACGAATCAAACCTATTCTTAACAAATGCTCTCACAGGAGAGAATATTGATAAGCTCATTAATTTGTTAATAATGAGATATTCTTGAACGATTCAAGTATTAAATTCATTCTAATTAAATATTATAGCTTTTGATCTATTCCTTCTTGAGCTCTAAAAATTCATTATTTTGAAAGTTTCTATTCAAGAAAAATTTACCATGTTTTTTCTTCATTTCGATAAAAAATAGGATTAGACAAGAAATCAAGACGAAAAATGACATTTCTCTTAAAATATAAAAATTAAATGGGTAGCTCAAAAAGAATAATAAGGCTGATAAAGAAGCTGAAACGATTAAAATAGCAGTAAAATATCTAAGATTCAAGTAGGAAAAAAGTCGGTTATTTTCGATTTTAATTGATTTTCCAAAGAATATTTGTATTTCTCTTATTAAATTATTTCTTATTTCTATATTTCTGCATTTATACAATTTTATTAAAGTTATGATACAGTCTTCAATAGTGACATTTTGGCATTTTTCCAATACCAACGTGGCTCTATCGATATCTTTAACATGAATGAATAAATTATCTGTCTTCATTACTATATTTTGAGGAAGATTTTCATCCTTATCTATTATTATTGGGTTCTTCTCGGAACCACTTCCTTTCCATCCAAATTTGTCCCTGTGCTCTTCTAAAAAATTTTTATCGATTGTGTTTAAAATTGAGACCATATTACCTTCATTATATAAATTTTAATGATATTAAATCATGGATGATTTAATAATTAATAGAAATGAAAAAAATTAATAAAAGTTCGATTCTCTGATTAGTTTAAGAACTAAATAATTCTAAAATGAATTCCTCTACGATTTTAGGACTTGACATAGGTGGAGCAAATACCAAAGCAGCGTTAATCCAATTTCAAGATCATGAAATAACCAAATTATATTCATATATTGAATATTTTCCATTTTGGGAAAAAACTATAGAAGCTATTCCGCAGATGCTGCAGAGGATCATTATTAAACTAATTATAAAAAACGATTATAAATTATCAGAGATTGACACTATTGCCATCGCGATGACAGCGGAACTTTCAGATGCTTTTCAAACAAAAAAAGAGGGTATCATAACCATTTTAGAGGCTTTAAATAAGGTATTTGATAAAGATAAGCTCTTTTTTATCAGTGTCAATAATGAATTTATTAGATTCGAGAAAGTAAAATCAGAGCCTTATTCTGTTGCTGCAGCAAATTGGGTATCTACCGCTCTCTTTCTTGGAAATTTTGTTTCAAATTGCATTTTAATTGATGCGGGATCAACTACGATTGATATCATTCCAATTTTAAAATCTTATCCTGTAACGCAAGGAAAAGATGATATTTCAAGGCTTATTAACCACGAATTGATTTATACGGGTGGTTTAAGAGCTACGATTCCATCCATAACTCATTTTGTTCCATTTAAAGGACAATTGATAAGAATTTCATTCGAAAAATTCGCTCTGATCTCTGATGTTCATCGAATTTTAGGAAACATCTCGGAAGAGCATTATATTAATGATACTGCTGATAATCGATCGAAATCACTTCAAGATTGTTATAGTCGGTTGTCAAGAATATTATGCATGGATATTGAAACCATCTCTAAAAACGAGCTCGATAAAATTGCAAAATTCATTTACGATAAGCAAATTGATATAATCTATAATGAATTAAATGAATTTTTGAAAAACCTAAAAGAGAGAATACCGGAATTCGAAACAAATCCATTATTTGTCATTACAGGTTTATCAGCTGATTTTCTGATAAAAAGAACTTTAGAAAAAATGGGATATAACAATATTAAATATTTTGAAAAAATCACTATTATCCCTGATGAAATTAGCTCATCTGCTTTTGCAGTTGCTGGTGCATTATTTTATCAATTAAGAAAGGACCATTCAAATGAAATCAAATGATGTTATTATTGCAAAAATTGGAGGAAAGATTTTAGAAGTTCCTGAAAATCTGAATTCAACCATAATACAATTAAAATCTCTATTAAATGAACATAATAAAATCTCAAAGATAATTCTCATTCCTGGAGGTGGTTCCTTAGCTAATTTCATAAGATATCTTGACAAAAAAATAAATTTAGGAGATGATCTTGCTCATTGGAGTGCGATATACGCCATGGAATTTAATGGAATGAAAATATGTAAGCAAATACCCGAAATCAAATGCAATAATGATTTTAAGAATTTGGTTCAATTCACTGAAGCTGAAAACAAACAAGAATTATGTGTATTCTTACCATATAAATATTTGAAAAAGAATGATGAATTAGCTCATAGTTGGGACATCACATCGGATTCCATTGCTGTGTATGTTGCCCACAAGCTAAATCTTAACGCATGTTTTTTAATTAAAAATGTCGATGGAATATATTTAAAAAACAAATCTCAAGTAGTTAAAGAAATTAGAACTACAGATTATATCCACTTAGAATTATCAACAAATATGGAAAATGACAGATGGATACCAGAAAGCATAAAAAAATCTAAACCGGTAGATTCCAATTTAACAAAATTAATAGATCTCTACAAAATTCCTTGTATATTGCTGAATGGAACAAAGGAAAAAAATAGAATCATTGACTTTTTTGATAAAACTAAACCTGAAAAAGAAAAAGTATATACCAAAATCACATGTTTTTAGAAATATTAACGTATTTCAAATAGTCGTTTAATTCTAAATTTTAATCCGTTCATGAATTAAAATTTTAAATGGAATGAAATTAAAATATTAAATTATAAGAAAAATAAATTTACTAAGACTCAAATTTGAGTGATTGAAAAATGGATGAAGCAGAAATAAAAAAAAATGCGGATTTTCTTATTGAAAACCTTGCTGGGATGGATGTCCCTGGAAAAGCTAAGATCAATGTAAGATATAAAAATCTGGTGAACTTTGCGAAAATTTTTGGGATTGATAATCCAAAATATGTTGGTTCTGAAGACGAAATCATAGCATGTAAAGCGTTTGCTAACCATTTTACAGTTAAAGCACTCTATAAGCTATTATTGGGAATGAAATTAGAACAAGATGGTGAAGAAAGACCATTCTTACTCAATCCTGGTAAATTGCTTCATGCGGGTAATGAATATAACTGGGAAGGATGTGTTGACTTGAAACCGGGGGATAAATTAACTGTTACGGCAAAATGGGGGGATGTATGGGTTGTAGAAAAGAACATGATCTTATTTGCTGATTTACATGTTACTGTAAAAAATCAAAACGATGAATTAGTGTGTAAAGTCCGCACTCGGGCAGCTGTCCGCCCAGGAGGATACTAAAATAAGGAGGTCACATAAAATGGTAAAAATATCAGATTTAAAGGTTGGAGATGTAATTAAATCCGAGTTTGATGGAATTACTCGTGAACTTTTACAAGAATACGCTAAATGGAGTGGAGATACAAATCCAATTCATACGAGCGATAAGGTAGCCGAAAAGGCAGGTCTGAAAGGTGTCATTGCTCACGGGCTTTTTTCCTTTGGATTTGCTACTAAAATGTTTGAAGATTATCTAG
Source organism: Promethearchaeota archaeon (assembly GCA_004524425.1). Next base: position 7 of record SDNN01000199.1, on the reverse strand, counting down.
AATATGG
>SDNN01000198.1 GCA_004524425.1 Promethearchaeota archaeon | reverse complement strand
TTAATTTGTCTGGTTGATTTCTTCTTTGAATTTTTTTATCTTCCTTCTCATTATCCAAAACCTCTTCTAAAACACTCATCCTTTTTTTTTAACCTCCTTTCTAAATTATAAATCTTATATAATCTTATATTTTATTTCAAACAATTATATTAAACCTCATTAGAATTATATATGATTATATATTTAAAGGTTTTGAATCCGTAGAAAACCTCATAAGGAAAGAGAAAGGAATGCTATCTCAATTATATAAGCTTATATATAAGTTAAGATATCATAATAATAGAGATTAATACACAATATTAAGATTCTATTAAATCAAAAAATAATGCTATATCCTTTGTTAATATATAAGTTTATATATAATGTGTGATATTTAAATAACTGTTTGGAGCTTAAAGTAATGATTAAAAAGCTTAACTTAAAATACACGAATAATAAAATGAAAGAGGAGAATTCCGTGGAAAAAGATGAAGAAAAAAGTTTAACTGAACTTAAAGTCAAATTTTTTACGGAAATTAAACAGCAAACGAGAGATCTCATTGATGAGATAAAAGAAAAGGAGGAGACTACTATTGGAACGATTATTGATAAGGCTATTCATACTTATAACCAATTTAAATCAATCTCACCCGAGACTCAAGCGTTAATCAATAAATATGAAAAGGAGTATCACAATTTTGCAGACCTCGTTGAAGAAGCAATCAAAGTGTTGGATGAGAATAAAAATCCAGAAAAAGCAAGTGATTTAGAATTATGGTGCCGTGCGCGAGAAGAAATGCACATGATGCTCATTGGTAAAACTACTTTTAATCAACTTCTCACCGCAGCCGAGGCTCCGGAGGAAAGTTTAGATAAACCAATGAAAAAAAACGTTGCTTTGGATGTAATTTTATGGTATACGAGAAAACCTATAAAAAGATTAACCTTAGAGGAAATCATTCGTGCTATTGAAAAAGTATGGAAGGTTGCAAATTATTTTTATTTTATTGATGTGGAGGAAAAGGAGCCAGATCTTTTTCATGTTATCTTCAAACATCACCAAAATAAGCGTTATAGTAATTACTGGTTAGGTTATTTTACCGAATTATTTCAATCCGAAGATTTATCATTTAAATGTGCCATTGAGGGAGAAGCTTTTGACGAAACCTTATCTCTAAGTATAAAGAAATTGCATGATAAGCGGTAATTTACCCTGATTGTATGAAGTTTCTGATTTCAATTAATGAAATACTTAATTTTTAGAATGTATTAAAATAATTAACATGATTAAACAGCAATTTCATGAAGTAGATCATGTTTTTCCGAATTTTCTCGGAATAGGTGTAGAGAGAGGAGGAACCACATGGCTATGGTCTATCCTTAAAGAACACCCTCAGATATATTTATGTTCTTTTTTGAAAGAAATTAAATTCTTTGATAAAAATTTTCAGAAAGGTCTGCAGTGGTATGCAAAATTTTTCCCTTCTGAAGCTGAGGCTAAAAATTATCAAGCTATCGGGGAAATAACACCAAATTATATATTCGCAGAGAAAGTACCAGAGCGAATCCAAAAATATCTCTCAAATACACACTTCATCATCATCCTGAGAAATCCCGTGAATAGAGCATTTTCAAGTTACAAATATTCGATACTAAATGAAGGAATAAAAGAGTCTTTTCTTGAACATCTGCGCAAGAATGAAAACGAGATAAAGAGAGGCTTATATTATCAGCAGATAAAAAATTGGTTCAATTTTTTTCCAAGAGATCGCTTTTTAATTCTAATTTTTGAAGAAATAATTAAGGAACCTAAGAAGGCTTTCCAAGAAATTGCTGAATTCTTGAATGTGGATTTTAATAAGTTTCCATTTCTAAATCTTGACAAAAAAGTGAATCCTTCCACAAATTTACCACGTTTTCATAAGATTTATTTGTTCTATCAGCGTTTCCTACTCTTTCTTAAGAAAAAAAACTTATATGACGTCTATGAAAAAGTAATAAGACTCTATTTAAAAATTAAGGATCATGTGGCTTCTATGCCATTTATTATGAGAGAGAATGTTGTGGAGATGAACCTTGAAACTAAAAAAGAATTGTATACAAGATATAAAGAAGATATAAACAAACTCGAGAAACTACTTAACAAGGATTTGAGCATTTGGAAGGAATAATCCTACATCTAAGTTTTGTTTGGTATAAAAAATCTGATAACATTTAAAATAATTAACATCCTAACTTATGATCAACAAGAAATTATTCCTTGAAATCTATGTAAATAGATTTATAAATTTATAAGAAAGGTGAATATTAATTACACTATCGGATGTTGGCTGGTTGAATGGAATTACCGCCATGGGCGTGTTTCTCTTTTCAATTTTATTTGGGTTATTTTTTCTTTATAGATCAAGAAAATTAAGGGCAGATCTTCTATTATTTTTGGGCACAACATATATTTTTGCTGGATTGGTTTATTTAGGAGATACTTTAGATTTTATCACGATTCTCCTGACGGGTACCAACATGGATAATTCAACTGGAATTATAGGATTAATAAATTGGATGTGGTTTCCTGGAGCCATCTTATCAGCGATATATATTTCTGCTGAATTATTGTTTCCAGAAAAAAAAAGGCATGTTGTCGCGTTTTATGCCGTTTTAAGTATAATATTTGAGATATTTCTCTTTTTGGATCCTTTTGGCTCCGTAACTTATACAAATCCAGTACCTGCTGGTTCTGATTTAATAAATGACAATCTTGTTGAAGATTCCGTAGTTTTCTTCATTGCACTTATCTTTCTCTTGTCCGTTCTCCTATTACTAGGTGTAGGATTTTTAATAAGAGCAATCAAATCAAGTGGAGATATCCGAAGAAACTTCTTATTCCTCTCGATTGGAGCATTCATTTACACCATTGGTGGAATTTTAGATGGCTTATTATCTCCAGGCATAATTTTGATATTTTCAAGATCAGGGATGATATTAAGCGCGTGGTTATTTTATCTAGGCATAAGACCATAAATCTTATTTAACTATTTTTATCTTTTATTTTAAAAAATTGAAATTAATTATCTTAGTAAGTGATTTCTCATGAATTATCATACCAACGATTCTCTTAAATCTTCCATTGGAAATAGTACAAAATTAATAGAAATAAGATTAAAAAACGCAAGAGCCATCATTTCAGAATATGGTGGACGGCTTTTAGGATTATTTCCTAAAAGAGACTGTTATAATTTATTATGGACTGAATCAAACCTGCAGGATCTCATCCAAAAAAATAATTGGGCAATCGGAGGAGAAAGATACTGGATAAGTCCGGAAAGAACTTTTTTCTATAAAAAACCCCAGACATGGGAAGATTGGTTTTGTCCGGAAGGATTGGATCCCGCTCACTATGAAATCTTAGTTAGCTCAGAAAAGTCCTGTACAGTTTCAAGTAATATTAACATCAAAAATCAATTTTCAAAAAAAATTCTGACTGGAGAGATTACTCGACAATTTACTATAATCAATGAACCGTTCAAAACTGGAATAGAACATTGCGGAATCGAAATAATTGATGACTGTGTATTTTATGAACCTAATCTTGAAATCAATGGTTGGACGCTGACCTGCGTCATCAGTGGGGGGCTTAATAATCCAGGTACGGTATTAATACCCACGAAATCCAATCCTAAACCACTTTCTTATTTTCGAATCATACCTAACGAAAGATTAGCAATAGAAGAAGAATATGTTAGCTTTAAAATCGATGTGAATGATATCTATAAATTAGCCATTCGACCTGAAGATATTGATTTTTCTCGCAAGGCAAAAATCGGATATGTAATGAAATTACCTAGATCGGAGGAATATGGGTTTTTAATCAAGCTTTCAGACGATTTACCCAAAAACCAAGATGAATGCTTCGATATAGCTAGAGATCATCCAGAATCTGAAATTGGGGTCATTCAAAGCTATAATTCTGAGTCTCCTGATAAATCATCATTGAATTTTGGAGAGATTGAACTCCAATTAAGCCCATTTAAAACCATAGATAACGCCTCTCATGGAAAGGCCATCCATCAATTAATGGCATATATCGGTCAAAAAGAAGAGATCTTAGATGTAATTGAAAAATATTTAGGTATTTCATGTCCTAGATTGTTTAAATGAGAAAAACAAAGAGATATACATAAAAAAACTTTGACCTTATTATTGGTATGCTTCCTCTAGTAATTCAAGATGTCGTATTGCTACTTCCTTTTTCAAGCTTTTTGTTCTAATATTTTCAAGCATGTATTCAGGATAAAATTTTTCAACTGCTACATCCGTAAATAAAAAGACCCAGTCTGTTTCTTTTTTATCTCGAAAAATTTTAATAATGTTATCTTCCTCCAAAGCTTTTAATAAAGTATTAGTATCTAAGAAACTGTCCGCAGAACTCTTTGGTAATTTATTTAAAGGATATGCTCGTTCCCTCAAAAGGACTATGAAATCATATTTATCCGGATTCATTAAATCAAGGGCAATCCTTATATTATCGACTAAGGTTGGCTGGTAATTAGCAAAGAATTTTTTAACCTCGTCATTGTATTTTTTTGCCAAATCAGAAGATGGAACATCTTTTTTCGTGCTCTCAATTATGTTTTCTGCCGGTTTACGGAATACGGTGAAATCTGAAATCAAAAAGAGAAAGATATCTGAAAAACCTTCAATCCAGTCCTGTTTTAATAAATTAGTTTTTATGAATGGATCTAGGGTATATTCAATGTTGGATACGAAGGTACCCAATTTATCCTCCAATATATTCTGCAGTTCTCTTCTCGAATAAGATCTATTCTGCATGATTTCCAAGATGGTTCTTGATTTTTTACTACTATAAATCTGAGCTAATCTTTGTTCCTTTGTCATGTTCTTTAAACGTTCTAAAAGGAATAATGCACTTTTCAGATAACTCTTCAAGGTTTTAAGCACGTCAAAATTCTTATTAATATCCGTTCCTAGTTGATTGAGATATTTTAGTATATTTTCATTGATTTCCTTGATAATAGCATCCCCGAACATGTCAGGATCTTCTCCTAATTCCAGCATTAGATTCACCAAATAAGGTACTCGAGAATCCATGCCCGTGAAATGGCTTGAAACATTCGAATGTGCTTTTTCAAGACGAACAAGTACATCTCCGCCAGCTCCTGCTCCAACTATGTGTGCATAAAATACGCGCATCATGTCATCTAAATCTACTTCAATCTCTTCAGGGTATTTTAGTTCTACTAACATTCCCTGATCATTTGTCCATTTTGTAATAACAAATCCTTGAGGCATTCTCTTTCACCAATTTTCACTTATT
>SDNN01000197.1 GCA_004524425.1 Promethearchaeota archaeon | reverse complement strand
ACCCGATTAATTTCCGACCTGGGACCATCCATGAATGACCCAAAATGAGTAATGATTAAGGCATCAAGTGGGGGATCTATTTTGTTTAAGTATGGGATCACTTCATCAGTGCACAAATGGCGCCGACACGTAACAGAATCAGGTCTTAGAAGATTTAGAACTAAAACGTTAACTCCTGAAAATTGTTCGGAAAATCCATCAAACACCATGGTATCGCTAGTAAAAGCAATTGAATAATCTTTTAAATTAAATCTTAGACCAAATCCTTCTACTGTAGGAGAATGTTTTACCTTGGTTCCAATTATATCCGCTCCCTGATAATGAAATTTATCTCCCGCCTTAAATGGTATGACTTTTTCAATCATGTTAAGATGATAATCAGAAATAAAGTTAAGCGCTTCCTTAGTTGTTATCAATACACCTTTTTTATAATAGTTATATTGTCTATCATGAAGATTCTCTCTTGATGCTTCTATTATAGCACTTATATCGTTAAAATGATCAATATGAAAGTGAGTCACGATAAATAGTTCTGTTTTCAATGGATCTTGGTTATACTCTACTAAACGAACAATAGCCCCCGGTCCGGGATCTAAATGAGCCTGAATCCCATTAAATTTGTATATTATACCTCCTGTTGCCCTATGCTGGGTTCTAATATGGTGTCTTCCTCCTCCTGAACCCAAGATTACTACTTCATCATCCATGATCAATAAAGTGAATCCTTAATAAATAATTCAATCTTTTATAAAAAAAGTATTTTTAGCTTAAAACTTAAGATGGAAAATAACTCTTGGCTACGTGATTTTCATTAAGTTTTTAACCATTTCCTTAAATACTTTATCGATGTTATGACCTGTTTTAGAGGAAGTTTTAATATATTCCACCATGTGGAAAGCGTCTTTAATATTTAATGCGGTGTCGTCATCAAGTACAATGGCTTCTTCGAGGTCTGATTTAGTACCAACTAATACAATAGGGAGATTGATATCGTGTACTCTAACAATATTTACCCATTCTACAATGTTGTCTATATCGGGCATGGTTGTCAGATCTATGAGAATTAAAGCTCCCCTAGCACCCATAACATAGTGCTCAAGAAGGTGTCTAAACCTCTGTTGACCCCCTAAATCCCATAATTGTAAAGCGCAGGTTGCAATTGAATCAAATTCTATTTCCTTGAGAAAGAAATCAACGCCAACCGTCATAATAGTGCTTTCATCAAACATTCCATCGACATATCTTCTCAACAATGACGTTTTACCAACTGAAGCGTCTCCCGCGATTAGAATTTTGAACATGTAATATTTCTGCATGCTAAGGTTCCGTGATGTGCTCATTTATCATTAAAAACATAAAAGTCAACATATATTAATTTGTGTGATATGAAAGTAGTTTATTTTCTGATGATAAGAAAAATCCCACATATTAGTTAAAATGTGAATAATATTTACTTAATTATTCTAATAGAATTTAAATTCATTGAAATTAATAAATCTCTGTTTGTAAGATGGTATCAATTTCGCTTAATAATGGCTTCAGTCTAATCATCAATTGTTTCTGGAGTTTCGGTTTCGTAATTCTTGTCTTTTCGTCCCTGATCATTTTACTAACAACCATTCTGGCTATATCTTCGCATTTCTTTCCGAGACGTGATAATTTTTCGTGATTGAGATTTGCTGGATTGTATTTTTTAATTGGGAGTTCAAAAGGGATCTTAAAAATATGCCTTGAACTCTTTCTGATTTTTACTTGTTCTGTTAAAATATAGGAGTTTAAAATCGAAGATAAAAAATATGCCTCATTAAGGTCATTTGTGGCGTAAAAACTTAGGTCACTTGTTATCAAATAATTTTCATTTACCACGGCAGCATTTAAGACCGAGCCAGAATTATTATAGATAACTTTTATTCGGGATAATTGATTTTCATTGATTAATTTAGACCATCGATTTAGATTATCCATCAAAGAATTGTGTTTGGTAGTGCTCTTCTTATAATTTAAATAAATCCTATTAATATGATCATAAAACTCCCTTGCTTTACTGGTTAATTCATTGTAGTTAAAATTCAAATCTTTTTTGAAAAGTGGTAAGAATACATTGTAAAAATCATATATACAGAATTTTATTAATTCCGTGCTTTTTAAAACTTTAAAAATATACTTTTTCTCTAAGATCACATCTTTATATTCGACCCTGTTCCACGGAGCTTTTGCCCTTTTGAATATTCTGTCATCTGGATTGATTTTTACGAGAGAGTCATCCAATTGATTCAACTTTACAAAAATCAGATTTCTTGGATTTAAATCTGCTCCTTTATGAAATAATTTTTTATAAATACTCTCTTTATTGCTTATCAAATCTCTAACAAGATCTTTAGAAATCAATTTCTTCGTAAAGAGTCCATTAGCTTTTTTTTCGATATGATAAGGAATTAGTGTATAATCATTAATTTTTTCCAGGTTAATATCATCAAAATAATTAATTTGATCCTCTTCCGCATTTAATTCATAATGTTGTGCTAAAACTTCTAGTTTTGATGGCAAACTATCATCCTTAGATTTTTGAGCAAAAATTGTGATGAAGTCAACATTAAAAATCCCTTCAAGTTTTTTACCAAAAGTCCATATTTTAATATTCTTAAATCCATTAAAATTACGGAATCTTGAGGCATGAGAACCCGTTATCACTCCTTTAGTCATCACGTAAAAGATTTTAGCATTTTCTTTCATGTAAACGTCTCTTGCTTGATAAAAAAATAGAGTGGATAATTCAATATTTAGTATGTTTTTAGGGCGTGGTTTTATCTCCAATTTTTCAGCCAATTTTTTAATCTTTTCTTGAATTTCAATGGTTTCTACATCTCTGTAAGTGTACCATGGAGGATTTCCAATGATTAAATCAAAATTTTGTTCATTCTCTTCAATTTCAAACAAGGAATCACGTACTACTAGATTTACTTGAATGATTGAGCTATAATCCTTTAATAATACAATGAAATTGATTTTTGTAATAAAAATTGACAGGGGGTTGATATCATATCCATGTATTTTGTTAATTGCTGAGATCTTACTATCTATTGATATTTTTGATGATAATATAATTTTCAAGATTTCTATCAAAAAATTTCCACATCCACAACAAGGATCTATAACTTTTTCACCAAAAACATAACATTCATTAACCATTTTTTTAACTAAAAATGGAGGAGTGTAGAACTCACCACTCTTATGGCGGATTAATTCAGAAATTAAATTTTGGATCACGTAATCTAATTTAGAAGTCTGATCAATTTCTAATTCATTAATGTACCTTGCTAATTTGTTGATTAATTCATTAAAATGATCTAATTCTTCAATTCCTGATAAATTAGAAATGGGTTCAAAATAATCGAAATTGAATAAACTAAAGTTCCAATATAACTTATTTAACTCATCCTGAATTTTTGTTATTTCCGAGATTGCGAAATTTTCAAAATTTTTGATCTTATCTTTAAGATTACTATTTTTTAACAAGAAAAATAGACCAAAAAAATATATGATGGCTGATGTAAGATATAGTCGAAGATTAGATCCTTCCATTCCATAAATTATTTTAAAATCATTTTGCCATTCTTTAAAGGATTTGCTTTTATGGATTTTAGCCTTAACCATATTTGCTTCCAGATTTAAGATTTCTCTCTTGATATCTTTTAAAGGATTTTTTGACTGTTCAATAGTTTGTTTATTTAAAGTCACATTCCAAGCTCCTTAGTGATGTCTTGCTAAAATACTCGATGAATAAACATTTAAATATAAATTATATCGTGACTTAATAAAAAATAGGTTTAATTATTATAAGATAAATAACTGGCATTATTGAGTTCAAAATTTGACTACTTCTGAAATTAAGGTGTTAAAAAAGTTCGAAAATGGAATCCATTTTACATGCCAAATGTGCGGTGAGTGTTGTCGAGGTTTTCAGGAAGGAGAAGTTTATGTCTTCAGAAATGATATCTTGGTATTGGCCAAACATTTAAATTTTAAAGGAGTTTCGGGATTAAAGAAATTCTGTCAAAAATATTTAAAAATCGTTGATCAAAAATTCTATTGGAAAGATCCAAAAACAAAAAGGGGCAGAACCTATAATTTTCAAGCATTGGGTTTCAAATTCACGGGAGATGATGAGCACTGTGAATTTTTAGGTGAGGACAGTAAATGTACAGTACATCAAGCTCGACCATTCCAGTGTCGGGCTTTTCCAATTGGCTGGAACATGTTGATAAATAACTTGAGAAATTTCAGAGATTATTCAAAAAAATGTCCCGCTTTGCAAGACTCCCTTGATAACATCGGAAAATTTTATTCAAAAGGCGAGATTTTAAAATGGGCCCAAAAAGAATATGAAATGGAAAGGAATTTCTTTTTAGAAATGAAAAAAAATGACTTTGATATCTTTAAAGTCTATAAATTTCTTCCTAAGGATATTACCACGTTATAAACTCGAATTAGGATAGTTAAAAATAAAAAAAATATTGCCCGCATTATTTTATCATAATTAGCGGGACTTGTTTGCAATTCTTTTTCTCTAATCTCTTAACATTCAGTATACTGAATCTATCCTAAAATAGATTGTATATCTACAATCGCCTAAGTCTACTCTAGATCCTGACCAATACCACCCATTATTGACATAATTATGCCATGTAGATGCGGCCCACCACCATTGAAATACAGGATATGCATCATCTCCATCAGGCGAGTCTTCTTCCATTGCCTGAACACGGATTTTCATGTAGGAATCATAACTAACAAGAGCGTAATGATAATTGTTCCAATCTAATGCGCCCTTACCGCTCTTCTCTACATCTTCGCCTGCATCATCTATTTTATCTAAGTGATTATCATTTTTATCTCCACCAGCGGCACAACTTGGGAAGTAAGCTTCACCGATCCAAAGTTTCAGATACATTTCTCCATCGCCTTTATACCATGGCTCATAATCGTCGTCATAATAGACTTCATCAACGAATACAGTGAGCTTGTAAAGATCATTTGAGGCATCCACTTTGTAAGCTCCGCCAGGCACGCCGTTACCATTTGGATCAGAGTTCATCTCTAAAGCAATCACTTGAGCATACTGGGACCAGTATATATCTTCAGGGCTGACGCCTATATTAAAGGGGCTAAAATCTCCGTCCAACTCAATCCCGATCACCGATTTATAAGCTGCCCAGGCTAATTCAGAGCAGTAATATCCATCTGGTGCAATTTCAGGATCGGCAGTATCTACACCCACTTGTTTTCCAAGCCAATTCCAATCATAACCTTCATCTGTGCCTATTTT
>SDNN01000196.1 GCA_004524425.1 Promethearchaeota archaeon | reverse complement strand
GGGTGGAGCAAATAAAATATATGCCGTAGCTACTCACGCCTTATTACTTCAAAATGCGAAATTTAGAATAATAGATGCCGGAGCAGATGCGATAATTGGAACAGACTCTATTGATAATGAGGTTGCTAAGGTTTCTTTGGCAAAAGCAATTGCGGATTATTTGAAATAAATGCCCATTTTCAATAATTCTTAATTATTGACAAAACTATAGTGCGAGTTTTCTTCTTTAATGATTTAATAGACGAGTCATTATTTATCTTATAATCTGCTTCCTTTATTACTTCTTTAAGACCATAATTTGACTCTCTTTCATCTCTTTCCTTCAAATTTTCAAAATTTTTTGGATCATCACTCCTCGCTCTTTCGTAAAGCCTGTTGAACCTCTTTTTATCACCCAAAACTATCGCTATTAGTGGGAATTTCCATTTTTTACGAAATTCTTTGACTTCATGCCTGGATCGTATGCCATCTACAAAAATCACTTGCTGATGCAAATTTCTTATGTATTCAATACATTTTTTAGCGATTATTTCTGGACCATGTTTACTCCGTAATTCTCTGCCAATTTTTCCCAGATTCTCGTCCGTAGGATTTATACCTCTTCTTTTAGCTTCATCTCTGACAATATCTCCCATCGTAACTACACTCCCCAGATCAACGATTGATTCAATAGCGGTTGATTTACCTGAGCCCGGTAGGCCACAAAATCCTATAACCTGCATTTTAAAAAAAGCATTAGATGAAATTTTACTGGTTTTTTTTCACGTTCTTTAATTTTTTAAAGAAATAACTTTAAATCTAATATTTTGTATTATTAATAATGAGACTTGTTTTTATAGTCTTAAATATTTAAAAATAATAAAGCATATAACTATTTGTAGATCTTCTTTTAACTTAAATAATAAATTTCTCTTGGTTTTCTATGAATAATAACACTTTTTACATAAAGAATAGAAAAGACAAGGATAGGATTATAAAGGATGCGATTTTTGCCTTTTCAGGAGGTCAAAAATTGCTCATGATCAAGGGAGAAGGTGATGAAATATCTACTGCGGTAGAGATTGCCGAGATCTTGAAGAATCGTTTGTATCCCGGAATAGAGATCGGCAACGTCTCTTTAGGCTCCCGACCATTTTATGAGCGTCGAAAAAGAGGGAATTACCATAAAAAAAGAAATGATAAAAATAAAAAAGATTTAGTATCTCAAATAGAAATCACGCTTCAAACAAAAGTATGACACTTATTTATGACAGCGAGTAATTTTAAACATTTAGGTCCTTTACTAGAAGAATCTAGAACAACTGCAATATGCGAGCTATGCAAAAACTATATTTACAAACAAGTTTATTATGATGAAAACTCTGATAAAAAAAGAAAAATCGTTTTTGTTTGTAAAAATTGTCTTGAACAAGAAAATAAGGCTAACCATTAGTTAATCTTATTTAACTTTATTGTATTTAATGAAAGTTCTAAGTGTTTTTTAGTTATATTAACTGATAATATAGCATGTTTCAGTTTAAATTAATTAATATCATTCAAGAATCCTTAATTTGTATCTATTTTAACATTCTAATCTTATAAAATAGTAGATATTTAAAGAAAAAATTTTAGGAAAAAACCTTTTTAAAGATTTAATGAATTGTTATTAATATTAGGGCACAGTTATGATGTAAATGAGCTAACCCTATTTAACCAATTATTTTGTGGAAATTCATGGATAAGAAAAAACTTTCTTTAATTATTCAAGAGAAGAAGCATGAATTAACGAAAATTGAAAACAAGTTGTTTTATTTAATACGATTATCAGAAAGGGTCAGTAATAATGCAACAGGATTACAAGTCTTAGATTTTATTGATAGAAATCCAGAAATACCTCAATTAATTATCAGAGATATTGATCTAAAACAAGTAGCATATAATAGAATTAATGAATCTACCACCATACCTTCACAATTATTCCGTTCTCGTTTAAAAGAATTCATAGACGTATATTTAGGGAGTAAGAAATATCTAGAGATAAAGATAAAGGAATTGTCCTCTTTTTTAAAAAAAAATGAATAGAATAAAGAAGCACTTTCTAAACGAAAAGATATTGATAATAGAAAGCGTAAAGGAATTCATATAATATAAGGATTTTAGCCATCTTCTAAAGTTTTCAGTTCTTTTTGTTCATCATTTCTTAAAAAAAATTCTTTGACCATTCCTGATATTATATTAAATAACATATCTTTACTCATAAGATCTTCTTTTATGTTTTCCAATATTTTTGTAGCTATTCTATCAATAATTGGATCAGTAATTTTTGTTGTAATTTTATCGAGGGTTGTATTTTCAAATTCATGTACAAATTCTTCTTTCAAAACCCATTTAATGGTAACTAATATAGCTTCATTTATTTGAGCCTTTTGTTCAGAGAAGTATTTATTAAGAAATAAACTGAACTCTTCAATCATGAGTGAAAGTAGGTGCTCGCTTATTAAATCTTTTATTTGATTAAATGAGGGGTGTTTAATCAATTTTGATATCACGTTTTCCATATCCTCTCTTAGATCATGAGATTTCATCGTATAATCAAAAGCCTCATTTATTTTTAAATATTTATTTAATAATTAATAACGAGAAAAATAGAAATTATATCTTTAAACCACTCAAAAATGAAGGACAGAAAAATTTTGAAGGGTCAAGTCGATTAAAATCTAAATCATAGATATGGTCTCTTTATTAAGCATCAAATTTTTACCATTTTAAGTTTATTTTATAATATTTCTTAATTTGTTCCGTTTATCTTCAAGAAATTTATTCCAGTCAAATGCAAGAATAAAGAGCATTATGGTTAAAGTTACTAATAGCATAAGAGCTTCTGTTATAACTGTTGATTCATCATTTACTTCAATGCCAGATGCGGTAAATCCTAAGATAAACAATATAGGTAGAATTACATAGAATAAAGTAGTAATGGTTTTTCCTATCCATGCTGCAAAGAGCAATTTAGGTAAATTAAACTTTTTTTCAGAGAGTCCTAGCGCAATCCACAGAGGATCATCAGGAATGGGCAAGGCAGCTGCGATGAAAACATAAAAATACATTCCTTTTGGGTGTTCTAATATAAGACGACCAAATCCTTTGACATTATTCAATACTTTTGATTCTTTTTCACTTTTTTCGACAATGATTTTTGCACCCCTCCCCAGTAGAAAACTCGTTAATTCTCCCAGTGCTGCACCTAAACCTCCAGCCAGGGCAAGACCCATTATTTCAAGCCAAAATGAGAAATTAGTGAGTATTTCACTTAAAATTAAACCTTGATTCAGATATCTCAAGTAAATTGAATTAGAAAAGGAAAATAAAACGAATGGAAAAGGTACTGGAAATCCAATGCTCGCTGATCCTATGAGACAAATAATTAAGACAATTAATAGCGCCCAAATATAATTGGTCCCTTCAGTTAAATTAGCTAAATCTCTTCTGGTTTGCATTATGACTGCTTTTATTTCAGGAATTAATAGAAATAATAATAAATAAAGCAGTACCGCAAGATAGAAGATCATGAACACTATAACTAATTTTTTGTCAATTGCCATGCTAAAATCTGCTAGATTTTCTATTTGATTTTTGATATTTTGGTGTTAATACCATTTGATGCTTCTTGAAAAATTTCAATGTTATTGGTAATTTTTCCAATTTTATTGATTTTATGGGGCATGTTGATGGTCTCTAACACGATTATCAATTCGTCAGTTTTAGGACTATACACGATGTCTCCTTTTTCAACTTCCCTTGTTGCCTTGGAATCATGACCTTTTCTGATATTTATGGGTAAGGTCCAATACTTTTTAGAACCAAAGCAAAACCTACCTCTAAGAACGAAAGGCATCTTGTAAAGTATCGCATCTGCTGAGATTGGTCCCAAAAATCTTTGTATGATCCCTTCCATGTCTCCAATTCCGAATAATTCAATTTTAATTTTGATTTCTCCTTGATCCGACATTTGTTAATAAAAGAATAATTTTCAATATAAATATTTTTTATTATTGATAAAATTTTATCTTGTATTTACTTAAAACAATTTCCATATAACCATGTTCACGATCAAACTTGATATAATGAGCAGACCAATCTTTTTTACGTTATCTAGGAGAGGATAAATAAACCTTAATGAGAAGATTTAAATATCCAAATTGTGACTATATTATTGACAAGTAGTAAAAATAAATGCATTGGTTTTAAATACGCTAAATCTGAAAATACTAAAATAGGTTTCAAGCGTTATTTTGACTTGTATCATTATTTCCATGATTTTTTCTATTGTTTAGATTCCACTGATTTAAATGAAAGCAAGATTACTTTCATGTAATAATTAATTGCATGTATTCACATTTTCGCATTAATACAATTTTCTTTAAGTAAAAATGGCTTTTCACTAAAATCCACATAAAACAATAATAGATTCCTTGAGTCTAAATAGCATTATCTCTTAGAAAAGTTAAGTTTTTAGGTGCATTAAATGCTAGCGCTAAATAGATACTCCAGTAGTTTCCGAAATAACTTGAATTGAATGTGTTAATTTATATCGCGAAGACATCGTTGATGATCCTGACACATGCGTTTTATTGGAGAATAAGTGCTAAAAATGTAGCCAGTTAATTAATTTAGGGACCACCAATCCGAAGGATTAAATTTGGTTCTCAGGGACTTTTAAAATCAACATAACAGAATCTCAGAGAATTAAAATCGTTTCGGAGTTTACTACTTGTCCCTTTTTTTTTTATTCAATTCTAACAAATCGAGTTCATTATCTATATCATGAAACATACCACTTTTTTCAATTTTAATGGCCAAGATCTTCAATCCTTTAGATGCAACATGGTTCAAGACTTTTTTAACGGTATTGAATTTTAATAATTTATCTAATTTTAATATATAGTCAACAAAATCATGCGAAAATGAAATCAAGGGAATCATGAGTCTTATGAATTCCAAATGATACACCTCAGAAAGATTAACGGTTTTTATGCATTTTAAATACTCCCCACCGTCTTTATTAATCAGTTCAGCAATGGAAATTATCTTTTTATTAGTCTTTTTAAGGAAACGTGTTGTTTTAATCTTTCTGTAGAAAATGATTGGATTTTGCTTCAATTGAGCAGAATGCTCGGATAAAGACGATAAAAGTTTATTGATGAGTTCAAATTCGAAAATAGTATCTCCTGGGATCAAGAGATAAATACTTCCCTCCTTGAAAATGGAGCGATCTTTAGTTATTGAAAGAAAGGAATGCAATGGTCCCAATTTATATTTGTTTTCTGAATCAATTACCGTTAATTTAGTTTTTAAGCTTGGGTT
>SDNN01000195.1 GCA_004524425.1 Promethearchaeota archaeon | reverse complement strand
CATTGATAAGCGAACTCTGCTAATTCTCTACTGAGAGGAAGTTTCCCTTCTAACACGCTCTTGAGTACGTTCATCCTGCCACGTGAAAAATAAATTTCAAATCCTTCATCTCCTTTAGCTTCTTTCACAGGACAGGTTAAATATCGCCCAACAGCCTGTCTTATGGCATACCCACAATCTCCGCATCCCATGCATGACATTATGGCTTTCCATTCTTTCTTTAAATTTGTTAATTCAGTCATTTTTTCCGTCCCCCCAAAATTCAAATTTTCCTCTACTCAATATCATTTTTGGATCCAGTAATCTCTTGATAGCTCTCAGGGTTTTATAATATTCTGGCAAATAGGCATCCACTTGAGCCATGAGTCGCGATGCCATCTCACCCATCATATACCATTGTACTGCCCATTTTGTAGTGAGTCGTTCCATTAAAGATTTCCATAATTTTAGATTTATCTCGTCCCATTCTTCATGGAGTTCCTCATTGAAATAACTGGGAAAACTTGTAAAGCCACACGTGAGTTCTACATTATTACCATCTATGAGAAAGATAGGTCCGCTTCCGGTGATTGGTCTTACTCCTGTAATTTCCGTGAACACATCCATCTCTTTCGAATGCTCCATGTCCCAGGCATCAATATCATCCAAAATTTCTGGATATAAATTTGCTGGAACAAAACATTCACAAGATAAGGGTTCTTGAGCAGGAGTCATGCCCCATAAGTTATGATAAAATTGCCAATGTCCCTGTTCAGCATAATGCCATTTTGCCATGTTGCCATCTGATATTTCCGGACCTAAAGGTTCACATTTATGATTAAGAATAATTTCATCCAATTGATCAACTTTAGCTTCTAATTCGGCTTCTGAATTAGCCTCAACAGTATAGAAAATAACGCCTCTCTTTCTTTTCAATTGTTCCCAAAAGGGAAACATGCCATTATCACATCCAACTCTTACTATGAGGTCCATGATATACATCAAATCATACACATCGATCCCTTTTCTCCTCACCTCTAACATTATCTGTGAAGATACTTGCCTGTCTTTTCGGGGTAATGTGAAAGTTTTATACGCAGCGAATGGTGGTCTGGGAAAGACTTGTAGTGATACTTTAGTCTTGACTCCCATGATTCCATTATCTCCGCAAAATAACCCAGCTAAATCTGGACCATTTCCATAGCGATTAAAAGGAATTTTAGAAAATCTATTTGCTTGAGAGCCGGTCTCTATGATGTCCCCATTTGGTAAAACCACTTCCAACGAAACTAATTGATTTGTACAAGTTCCATATTTCGCACATCCCCCTCCGCCTACCGATTGGTGAGAAATACCCCCTCCTATAGATGCGGTCATGCCCGAACCAGGACCCATGCATCCTGTATAAAGCCCATAATGACATAAATATTCATTTAAAGCACCCCATGAGATCCCTGCTTCAGCTGTTACAACAAGATTATCTTCATCCAAATTTATAACATGATTCATGCGTTTCATATCAAGGACAATTCCGCCATCACCAATAGGTTTACTGCCTCCAAATTCATCATCGCCACCTCCTCTGGGTACGACAGGTATATTCTCTTCATTGGCAATCTTAAGAATTTCAGAGATTTCCTTAGCATCTTTAGGTCGAATGACAATATCTGGAACACCTTGTAAAACTGGATCCACAACTCTCGAATAGGCATGTCTCACAATTAAACTATTCGAAATGAAGTTTTTTGACACAATATTTTCTAGTTTTTGATATAATTCAGTCATTTTTCTTTCAAAATCGTTTATTTTTAATTCATAGTTTAAGATATTTTTAGTAAAAACTTAAGCTATTACTATATATAAATTATCCAGTAATGTGTAATAAAGGTAGTATAAAAAAGTATACTATCTCATGAAGGAACTTGTTTATTAATGATTCCAAATGATGCGAAAAATACAGAAATAATTGGTTTAAAAACCTTTTAAAAAAAGTATTACGAGTATCATTAATTCTACGAAACATTTTCCCTTTTCACTTAATTGATAAAAAACTTTAGGTGGTCTAGAATCCTGAACTGTTCTAGATATGATGCCCTGCTTTTCTAATTCCTTCAATCTAATGGATAATGCTCTTGATGATATACCCTTTATGCTTCTTTTCAATTCATTAAAATTAGACCCTTTATAAGTTTCTAATTCCCATATTATTTCAATAATCCACTTTTTATTAATAAATTCAATGTCTTCAAGAAAGAATTTCAATTCCCACTCTTTTCTCTTTTTAGTATAAGGTATTTCACTAAAGTAAGTATCTAAGACATGTCTACCAACATTTTTTCCATTAGTAAGTATATCCTTTAACGGTTTGTATTTTTTAATTTCATTAATTGTCTTTTCTCCAATCATTTGAATTTCCTTCTATCTATTAATGAAAATTTTATATAAATAATGAATTCACTCCTAATAGCTATTATTAAATTAAAAAAAAGGATTTATAATAATGCATTTTAAAAACTTATATAACTTTTATGGAACATGTTTGAACTATTTTTAAGGGAAGTAAAAAGACCATGAAAAAATCAACAAAGTATTCATTAATTTTTATTTTCGTATTAGTACTTCTGATCCCCCCATTCTTCGGAATTTATAAAGAGTTCTTGTTTATTACTCAAATAAATATTAATATAGTTTTGTTTCTAGCTCTTGGAGTAATATTTTTTTTGATATTAAATGTTATTATTAGAAGCATTATATATAACGCTCAAAGTCTTGAAGCAATGACCAACCATAATGTTGTCAATGCCTTTATCACTAATAGCAATAAATATATTTTACTTACTTATTTTCCGATGATAATGATTATTGAAGAGCTAATTTTTAGGTTTTATCTCATTGGGTTTTTAGTAATTACCTTGGATCTTGAAGTTAATCTTGCCATTTTTATCTCCAGCTTGATTTTTTCAGTCTATCATGTTCATACCTGGTTCACCTATAAGAATTTAAGAGTATTAATCATGTACCTCGGTGTATCATTTTTATTAGGATTATATAATGGTTATATTCTCATAAGTCTGGGAATTATTCCTTGTATTGTCATTCATTATGGATTAGTTCTTCACATGTATTATAGTTTATATCTTAGAAATTTTAAAGATTGAAAAAAGAAAAAAAATTAGAATTTTATCTCTTCCTGAGGACTTTTTTATCAATTTTCCCTACGGAAGTAAGAGGCATTTCGTCTACAAATTCAATTATTCTTGGAACTTTATATTTGGCTAAACGTTCTTGTGCAAACTTTAAAATATCAGCTTTAGTTTCTTCTGATGGTTCGAATCCCTTTTTTAGGAATACAAACAATTTAACGAGCTCAGAGCCAGGACGGTCCGGATCGGGAAGTCCAACGCTTGAGCATAATTCGATGGCAGGATGTTCATTCATCTTATCATCCACTTCCACGCTAAAAACTTTATAACCCGAAACGATGATCATATCTTTAGTGCGATCTACGATTTTTAGATAACCATCCTCATCCATTATGCCGACATCTCCAGAATAAAACCATCCATCGACCAACGCATTTTTAGTTTCTTCTGGTTTATTCCAATAACCTTTAAAAATTTGAGGCCCTCGAATGGCAATCTCACCGGCCTTACCAAGAGGCACTTCTTTAGTTCGATCGGTGACACTAACTAATTTAAGTTCGGTGTTAGGGAAAGGAACTCCAACAGTTCCTATTTTCTTCTTACCAAGATAAGGATTCATGGTTACTCCTGGAGATGCTTCGGTCATTCCATAAGCCTCAACGACTTTCCCTTGACCTACTACTGCTTCAAATTCATTAATGCTTTCCGTGGGAAAGGGTGCTGCCCCAGAGATGTAGCCTTGAACCGAGGATAAGTCTAGCTTTTTAAATTTACGGTTATTCAAGAGCATCATGTAGAGCGTGGGAACATTATAGGTCAAAGCAATTTTTCCCTCATATTCCTTCATTTTACTCGCGATGTAATTTGTATCTCGAGGATCAGGCACTAGAATTTGTGCGCATCCCATGTAAATGGTTTGCAAACAAAATTGAAGGCCAGCCAAATGAAAGAAGGGGAACCCAGAGATATAAACATCCTCTCCTTTATTCGAAGCTGGCTCGAACCAGTGTTCAACAATCTGAACCATTGAAATGAGATTTCTATGAGTTAATATTGCACCTTTAGGAGGACCAGTAGTACCACCAGTGTATTGAAGTAATAAAACATCATCCGGTTCAATCTTGACATCTGGAGGTTTATCACCAGGGTATTTTTCTAATATTTCGTTATATGTAAAATATTTCAACCCTGCAACAGGCTCCACTTTTCCAACCGGAATCCTTCCAATTTTTATCAATTGTTGCTTCATACTTGGCTCCAGATCTAATGTATCGGCAGCACTGGTCGTAATAACTATCTTCAAATTAGTGTTTCCAGACAAAAGTGCTTCTCTAACCTTCTCTTCATAAAAAGAATCTAAGGTTATCATTGCCGCAGCCCCGCAATCCCTTAATTGATAGGCAATTTCATCTGCCGATAAAAGAAAGTTCATACCTGAGGCAGCACAGCCAGCGGTGAACGTTCCAAACAATGCTATAACAAATTGCGGCAAATTGGGCAAGTTAATTACTACTCGATCACCTTTTTCTATGCCGTTCTCCACCAGAAAGTTGGCAAAGCTATTGATTAATTTCTGTGCCTCCTTGAAAGATGCACAGGAGCCTTGAAAGTCATAGCATAAGCTGTCGGGATATTTTTCCGAGGTTCTTTTACACATTTCTGCCAAGGAATAGACTTCTATCTCAATTTCAGGTTTTACATGGTCATCATAAGATTTTAACCAAATTTTCGAAGAGTATGGACTTTTTGTATTGACTTCTTCTGTCATTTTTCATCATTTCATTTGATTTTTTTATTAAAAATAGAAAATTAATATGTGAAAATATGCGATTTCAATATTTAAAACTACGTCATTATCTTACAGTATTGTCAGATAACAAAATCATAGAAATACAAAAATAATGCAATATTTTTTAAATTATGGTAAAAAATCAAAAAATTGTGTTAATTGGGGCAGGGTCGCTCCAATTTGGTCTGGGTGCTGCGGGATCTATTATACATAGTGAAATTTTGGAAGGATCAACTATTTGTCTCCATGATATTGACGAAGAGTCGCTCAATTTGGCTCGTACAGCTTGTAAATCTGCTATTGAAGAAGAGAAGTTAAATTTTAATTTAGAGTCAACAACTAACCGCCAAGAAGCTCTTAAAAATGCGACCTTCATTATAAATTCAATTGAAGTGGCTCCCAGATTCAAATTATGGGATCAGGACCAGGAAATTCCTCGTAAATTTGGAAATAAACAAGTTTTTGGGGAAAATGGAGGTCCAGGGGGT
>SDNN01000194.1 GCA_004524425.1 Promethearchaeota archaeon | reverse complement strand
GGATGTGGAAATGGACAAGTTCTTCAATATGTTATAAGAGCTATTGATGATTTACAAATTTCACAAGACAAATTAGTATTTGTCTCTGGAATTGGATGCTCTTCTAGGTTACCTGCGTATATTGAAGCTTATGGGGTTCATACCACGCATGGTCGAGCTATTGCATATGCAACTGGCATAAAAGTCACTAATCCAGAATTAAATGTCATTGTTTTTACTGGAGATGGTGATATTGCTGCCATCGGATTAAATCATTTTTTACAAGCGGTTAGAAGAAACATTACGATTACCGTAATCTGCATAAACAATGAAAATTATGGAATGACAGGTGGTCAAGTATCTCCGACAATGAGAATGGGAGAATTTTCAACCACAACTCCTTATAAGAATATTGAACATTCATTTAATCTATCATTTTTAGCAAGGGCCGCTGGAGCCGTTTATGTTGCCAGATGGACTACAGCACATTCAATACAGATTATAAACTCAATTAAGAAAGGATTACAAAAAAAAGGTTTTGCTTTTATAGAAATCTTATCGCAATGTCCTGTGAATAAAAAACAATTTAAGGAAACAAATGAGTATATTGAATATTTTTTAAATGAATCAATTAAGTATGCACCTGATGGTAAAGACAGCCCCACAAATCATGTATTTAAAGATTTGAATGAATGCTTTACAGCTCACTATGAAGGAAAAATAATAATTGGTGAACTTGCTGACAGGCAAGATATACAAGATTATCATCAGTTATATGAAGAATTGAAGGAGAATGCTAGAAATGAATTCTGGGAAAAACATAAAAAATAATGATATAAAAATTCGCTTCTGTGGTCTCGGCGGGATGGGTGTAATTCTTTCAAGTATTATTCTTGGAAAATCTGCAATATATGATGACAAAAATGCAGTACAAACACAATCCTATGGTGCCGAACAGCGAGGATCTAAAGTGAAAAGTGATGTTATTATTTCAAAAAAAGAAATGATAAATTATCCCGTCATTGATAAAGCAGATATATTAATTGCCTTGTCTCAAGATGCCTTCGAAGAGTATTTTCAAGATACTAAACA
The DNA here is from genome assembly GCA_004524425.1 of Promethearchaeota archaeon. The sequence continues at coordinate 4,359 of SDNN01000194.1, read as the reverse complement.
TGACTGCATGGTATTTATTAACTCAGATTTAGTACATCCCAACGCAGAAATTGAAAAATTATATGAAATCCCAGCAACAAAATTGGCAATTGAACTAGAAAACAAAAGAGTTGTGAACATCATCATGCTTGGTGCGCTATGTAAAATATCCAAAATAACCTCCAAAGAATCATTAATTAAATCGATAATTGAATCCATTCCCGAAAAATTTAAAGAAATAAATTTGAAAGCATTCCAAAAAGGATTTGAATATTTCTCAGAGTAAATAAAAATTAGAAAGGTTTTAACCATCCCATGCAAAATAAATACATTTTATATTTAATCTCAGCAGGAATATTATGGAGTTTAATCCCTGTTTTAGTTATAGGATTGTTTGATAAAATTTCTATTTTGATGATAATTTTCTTAAGATTTTTTGTCTCGGGAATTTTCTTCTTAATAGTTGCGTTTTATTTTGTCTACATGAATAATAGAAAAGCCACCGACGTTAAAATGAAGATATCTTTAAAGTCTTTCTTTAAATTCTCCTTCCAAAAAAATGAAGAGTTTTTCGGGGTTATAAAAATATTCTACTACATGGCTCTTGGGTTTTTCGGTATAATCCTTCCTATCATTGGATATTTTTTAGCTTTAAAGACTACGTCAATTGCTTTTACTATGATTGGTTTTCAATTGAGCATCGTTCTCATTGCTTTTTATGAACATGGAGTTAAATCTGAACGATTAGACTTTTTCAAGGTATTATACTTGGTAATCCTCATTTTCTCAATAGGAATCATCATCTATGTCGAATTGCAAATTTCAAATGCTCAAGAGAATAATATCACGTTTTTTGGATTTTTTTATGTTTTATTATTTACAATATGCGCCACTTTCTTTCAAATTGGGTTGACCAAAGATACTTACACCAAAAAAGAGATCAAATTGATTAATTCAAATAGAAATTATAAAATTGCTCATCTCAACTTCAAGATTGCCATGACTTTTTTGCTTGGAGTCGGTACCATGTTTCCATTTATTTTGATTTTTTATCTAATACCTATCAGTGGAGATTTATCTAGGGAAATAATGCAATTTTCTGATGATTTTACCAACATTTTTCAAATAATGCTAAACTGGGAGATCCTTTTTTTGATTTTATTTTCTACGATCATACCATATCTCTTGGTTTTTATCGCAGAAGTTAATTGGAGTCCTTATGAGTTGACTTATAGCCAATGGGGCTCCATCCTCGCTGTAATTGAACCAATAGGTGGCTTATTATTTGGAATCCTATTAGTAAGAGGTCAAGATTTTCCAATTGCATATTTAACCATCGTTTTGTTTCTCTTGACGCTCTCAATTCTATTTAGATATGCACATGAAACCAAAAATAAAGTAAATGCGTTTGTTTTAATTACACATGATTTTAGAATCATGAAGAAACTCTCTTTGAATTTAATTAGATTTGATGGAGTTTATGGTGTAAATCCTTTAATAGGAGCCTATGACCTATTGCTAAACGTGAAAACAAATTCTATCAAAGATCTTTATTACTTGATAGATACTCAGATAAGAAATTTAGAAGGAATTAAAAAAGTTAAAATTCTTTTCATTAAAAAAGTAAATAAAATAACCTTAACTTAATTTTAATAGAAAAAGTGATTTTAATGACCGTGAAAGCTATTATATTTTGTCAAGTGGAACATAAGGCCATGACTCGGGTAATTGAACAATTCAAAAAAATCCCTGAAATCAAAACAGTATTTTCACTGACGGGGGATTATGATCTTCTTGCGGAAATTGAAGTTGAATCTACAGATGAACTCTACGAGTCATTTGCTAATAAAATAGACCTTATTGATGGTATTATTGTGACTAATACGCATGTCGTGATGAAGGAGTTCATCAAATAGCCGATTTAGAACTCCTTGCTGTAATGAAAGTCGATCATTTTTTTAGTTTAAAAAATTCTGAGAATTATACTTCTATTTTGAAATAGTTCTATTTTAAGATATTATAAAATATAAAAGGAGTATTTTTGATTGAATACCTTTTTCTTGAACTTAGAGACTTATTAAAGGTGATAAATTACATGGCAAACTTAAGATGTGGCACGTGTGGAAGAGAAATAGAGGTGCCAAAATGTTGCGACACCTCGATGATTTTAAATGGAGAGTATTTGATGTGTTGTTGTTCAAAAGAATGCGGTTATCAATCCATCCCTGAATGTTGTGGAAAAAAAATGAATTATATGGGATGAGAAGGCTCTATAAATGAATAAAAGAATTAAATAAAAAAAATCTAATTACCACATTAAATTATTTATTACGTCCTTAGCTTGGTCTGCTGATTTTTTTCCTAAAATTTTCTGCATCCGTAAATCATTAATTGCATCCTCAACTTGCGTGTCAAAATTCTTTATGGATTCCATTAAATTATTTTTTTCTCCTTCATTTTCAACAAGATTTACCATTGGAGTGTATTTATTCATCAAATTAGTTAGCTCTTTTCTAAAACTGTCGGTTACTTTAGTCCTTTGCACTTTTCCATTTTCAATCATAAGTGGAAGGACGGGAACTCTTTCTGATGTCTTGCTCGTGTTCGGATCCACGAAGTAGAATATAAATATAGGAATTCCCACCACGATATTCTGAGTCTTGATTTCTATCGTGTAATCATTGAAAAATTGTTGAAGATCGGTTAATTCACTGTCTTTAATGGCTTCTATGTTATCTAAACAACTCTGTTTTTCATTCTTTATTTCAAGGTTAATGTCCTCTGCGGTTGCAAGATCTGACCTAAGACCTTTATGTTTCTGGTCTATGTCCTTCTCAACCTCAGAAATCCTGCTCTCCAAATCAGAAATCTTTTTTCTGTGCGAATTTTCAATGTCTCTGGATTCTTTATCGAGGTTCTTTTTTAATTGTGATAATTCGGTTTCATATCTACTGATTGAATTCCCCAAATCGTTATATCTTAAATTAAGTTCATTCATCCCCTCGTCAAGCAAAAACAAGTCTTTTTGATTAACTGCATTTTTTATTCGATCCACGGCATTATTGATATTATTAATGTGTTTATTGAATTCGCTTGTCTTATCACTTATACGGTAATTTCCTGATTTTAATAATTCTTCTGGTTTGTTCTTTAGATCTCTTTCTTTTTCTGTCTTTAACTCGCTGTTTAATCGAGCTAATTGCTTTTCTTCTTCTCTTGTATCTACTGTAGTTCCCTTAATTTGTTCTACTTTTTGAGTACTTTTTTTAAGCCATTTATCGCATAATTGAATGATTTGCTGTCCGTAATCATCCAACATCTTGACGTCTTTTAAAGCCACGTAATCATAAATGTCTTGGATGATTTTGATTTGATTGACACTTTTTGCGATGGGATCTCCTTCCAAGACAAAGCTAGGTTCTCCGAAAGAACTTAGATTATATTGATTTAAGAAGAAATTCTTGAAATATCCAATTTCATTAGTGCTGAATAACGCTTCTTGGATGACCGTGGCTCGTTTGAAATATTTTTTCTTGCTTAAATATGATTTATTGTACGAACTTAACGAATCTAGAAATGTCTCTGGATCAGGAGCCTTGATAACATTATTGGGGGGTGGAGGGGTCTGTGAAAATGGTCCTACTTTAAGTTTTTCTTGTTTATTCAATAAATATGAGCATACAGAAGCCCGCGTATCGGTCAAGGGTATTAATCTAACGGGCCAAAAGCATGTCGCAACTTTATTAATTTTTCCCATCTTATCGAGTTTTTTAGAACCATATATATTAATGCATTCAATTAACGCCATGGTTATTTCATTAAGAAGTAACGCTTTTGAGCGAGCAGGAATTACTTGTCCCAAATTTATGAGGTACGGAATAACTTTATCAACCAATTTTAATTCACGCCTTATTTCTATAGATATCTTTATTAAATTTTAAAAATAGTTTTATAATTAAAGTTTTGGATTTATTTTTACTCAATAGTAATAAGATTCATTAGAAAATCATAATTTTTAATTATAGCTATAAAACGATACTTTTCGATGCTGATGAAAAACAAGAAATTTTTCCTCATTATCATGATGTTATTTCTGCTCAACCTCATCTTAATATCAGACGTGGTGGCAGCAGATTATAATATCGAACTTACAGAAGATAAAAATTTAATATGGAAAGTGGAAAAGTTCGACGAGGATGTATATGAGGACATATTTCCTCTGGATGAAGCAGATTTTGATGAGGATGATCAAAAAAAAATACATGTAAATTCTATTGATGAGAGATCCTCTAAATGGGTAATATCCTATGATCAATGGGACTATACGGATGATACCAATGATTTCAATGACTCGCCGGATGATGATAAAACTAAATCAGT
>SDNN01000193.1 GCA_004524425.1 Promethearchaeota archaeon | reverse complement strand
GTAATCATATCATATTTTAACGTTCACACCATGCTTCTTGCAGTACTCTTTTACTTCTTTTATACTGAGTTCTCGAAAATGAAAAATGGACGCTGCTAAAGCAGCTGATGCCTTACCAATCGTAAACGCATCTAAAATGTGCTGAGCAGTTCCAGCACCCCCAGAAGCAGTGACAGGTAATCCTGCTGCCTCTACTATGCCTCTAGTCATTTCTAAATCATAACCCTTTTTTGTTCCATCGTAAGTCTTACTTGTTGGTAAGATTTCACCTACTCCCAGGTCTTTTACTTTTTTAGCCCACTTGATTGCATCCATCCCTGTAGATTTGGTTCCACCATGCGTGAGAACGTCAAACCAACAATATTTATCCTCAACCTTAATCACGTTTTTATCGGGAGCATTTTCAATAGAATCTACATAGACTCGATTCCCATCTATAGCACATACAAGCCTTTCAGAGCCAAATTCCTTAGAGATCTCCCCTAACAAATTCGGATTCTTGACAGCAGCACTATTTAAAGAAACCTTATCTGCTCCTGCCCCTAGTATTGCTTGCACATCGTCCATCGATGCAATTCCACCGCCAACTGTAAAGGGAATAGAAATACCATCAGCGACATTTTTAACTAAATTTACAACAGTCTTTCTTTTCTCCACGGTGGCAGTAATATCCAGAAAAACAAGCTCATCGGCGCCTTCCTCCTCGTAATATTTCCCAAACTCAACTGGATCTCCTGCATCTCTAAGATTGACAAATTTTATCCCTTTAACGACCCTGCCATTTTTTATGCCATTCTTATTTCTTCATAAAAATGTTAACATCAAGACAGGGAACAATTTTCTTGTAGTCTGTCATCATCTTCTTTTTTTTTAATTATTAAAATATAATAGATTTTGATCCAATATTATCTTTTTTTGGTCAGCTACAATTTTTCATTCAAACTGGTTTCTTGGAATTATGATAACTTGATTCGAATTCATAATAAGAGATGTTGAACATGTAAAATAAGGAGAATGCCCACATTTAAATTTCCAGTATTTCTTTTACTAATGTTGCAATCTCTAACCTGTTAAAACGAGCCACATTTCCAGTTTTTTTAAAGAACGCAATTTGCTCGGCATAGCGTTCTTCAAATTTTTTCACAAAAAAAGCAAGACGTTCTCTTAATATTTGATCTGACGATTCTGAAAGAAATAAAGCTATCTTAACTTCTTTTCCATAGGCGGCTTGAACGAAGAAACCTTTATAGTCGATTTCTTCTAATGATGAAGATCCTCCGATTTCTTGAACGAATTGATCCATCGCTGTTAAAAAGCCACTAACCAAGACATCATCTAATGGTTGATTTTCATTTGAATGGGCAAATATCGAAATTCCTGTATCTTTTTCAATAATAAGAAGACTTCTAAAGATTTGGTCATACTTTTTTCTCTCTCGATTTTTTTGTGATAATTCGAGATATTCCTCCTCGGTGATGAGTTCAAACATTTGGAAATTCTTGGGCTTATATGATTCATTTTCTTTAAATTCATATTTAGATATTTCAACGACTTGCGAAGGGGCCCTTATCGGTTCTCGAGGTAATTTCTGGATATAAGCTTCACTTGATTTTTGTTCGTGATTTTTGGATTTTTTACCTTTGGTGATTCCATATATTTTCATGTGAAGTGGATCAACTACATAGGACCAAGCATTTAATTTTTCCATGTCATTGATGAATTTTTCCAGACCAATCTTATAAATTCCTGCAGGGGTTGATACAAATAATGTCCACATGGCGATTTCAGAGGCATGTATCATCAGATTCAACGTCTCATCATAATTGCTTTCCTCTTCTAACTCAGAACCTGTTCTTACAAAAACAGCTTCAGTTCTTAAAAGAGGTGTCTTTTTAGTTAAATATAAATCTAATTGATATTCTGAAACACCTGAAGCATCATAAACGTTAATTTGGAAATCAGCACAATAATCAGCAAAGATGTCGATTAATTCTTGCTTGCTAATATAATCAAAGTTAATAAGATGGTTTTTAATGGACTGATCTTTTAATAACATCTCTCCCATTAGCTCGATTGAACTTGAATATTTATTTTGGATTCTCTTAACTTCTTTATAGACCTTATAATAATGAATGGCTAAATTTGTCAAATAACCGGTTTTAGTCCTTATTCCTCTAGGAATTTCGATCTTATTTATATTAATGAAGTTGTTTAGTTCGGTAAAGTTACTCTTCATGATCAGACAATTGATACAAAAGATTCCAATTTTACCTTTTGCTTGTTTTATAATCCTATCTATATCCACTTCTAAACTGCTCATTAAATTTGGACTCCTCTTTTTGATGGTAAAAAATGGTATTTTTCAAAAAGAATTCTCGAAGCAATTAAAAAATAATCCTTTTGTTTTTTATAATTATAATCTTGATTTAAAAAATTAGCTATTATATATCTAAGATCTTATTCACTATCGGGAAGATCTCCTCTTCATCAATAACAGATGTTTTCCCTGTCGATTTAAATTCAGTTATTTGAGATTCAAACATGTTTTCGAAATATTTTAAGAAATATACTAATCTATCCCTCAAAATTTGATCTGCTGGTTCTGATAAAAACAATACCATTTTGACCATTTTTCCATAAACTGCTTGTATGAATAATCCCTTGTAATCTATTTCTTTCATCAAGGTAATTTCTCCAGATTTTGAGATTGATTTAATGAAATCATCCATTGCAGATAAAAATCCAGTTACTAACATTTGTTCCTTTGTATCCATCTCACTTGAAAAGGTAGCCATTGGTAACCCTGCTTCCTTGTCAGTTATTAACAAACTCTTAAAAATATCGTCATATTTAGGTTCTTCACGTGGCATTTTAACTATTTTTTCATGTTCTTTTTCATTGAGAATTTGAAATGAAATGAACCTCGAAGTTTTATAAGATTCTGCGTTCTCTAGATTATATTTAGAAAACTTTACGACCTGCGACGGAGCCCTAATGGGTTCTCTGGGCAATTTTTTAATGTAATCATCCCGTATTTCTTGTTCATAATCTTTAGATTTACTTCCTTTAACGATACCTAAAATTCTTTTAAGATGTGGGTCAACAATATAAAGCCATGTATTTAGCCTGTCCATATCTCCTATTAATCTATATAAACCAACATTGGTGGCTCCAAGAGGAGTTGTACAAAAAACGATCCAGGTCGCTACTTTTGATGCATTTGAGATGAGCTTGAGGGTATCTTTATAGTTTTCCTCGGTCATTTCCTCTCCAGTTCTCACAAAAACAGCTTCAGTCCTTAAAATAGGTTTTCTTTTTGTAAAATATAAGTCTAATGAATATTCTTTTATTTCTGAAGTATTGAAAACGGAAATTCCAAGATCAGCACAGAAGTCAGAAAACACATCAATTAATTCAGATTTTGAGATGAAATCATTTATTTTTAAGACATTATTAAAATGTTTAGATCTTATCATCTTGTCGCCAATATATGATATCTCATCTGAGTAAAGTGCTCTTATTTGCTTATCGCTATTATATTGATTATAAAAATAACGACATATGTATTTAAAATAATCGAGTTTATTCATTTCTGGTGTTTCAACAATTTGTATTGCCTCTTCTTTGATAAAACTTTTTATATCTTCTATAAGACTTTTAATTATGATACAATTTAAATCAACTATTCCAACCTTGTCCTTTAAATTGTTGACAATTAAATTATAAACTTGATCCAAATTGGAATCATTTTCTGAGCTCATGTTATTGAACTTAATCTATTTTTGAAAATTTAACGTGCTTTATTTGGTTGTAATAATTTAATTAATCAAGATAAAATTTCTAATATTAAATTATCTTGATCACACCAATATTAAATTTAAGTTATAAGATATTTTTTGATTTTATAAAATTTTATATTTTAGTTTAAAAATTGAATTACACTTCAATCTGTTGCTGTCTAACACGCTATAAAAAATAATAAAGAAAAGAAAATAAATTTAATATTTAGAAAACTCCTGCTTGTTTTAAGATATCTCTATGATCAAAAGCTAAATCAATATTTTTTAATTTATTTATTGGGACTAACTCAACATATTCAGAATCATCGGCAGCTTTCATCTTAGATGCGTCTCCGATGATTCTGCATTTAAATGCTGTAGAAATGACTCTCCCACGGGGATCCCTACCTATTTTATCAAAAACACCTATTTTTTTAATTATAGCAAGGTCTAGATTTGTTTCTTCTTTAGCTTCCCTTAAAACTGCTTTTTTAGGGCTTTCTCCTTTTTCAATAAAACCTCCTGGAAGGGCGTAGAAACCTTTGAAAGGTGGATATTTACGCCTGATCAAAACAACATTGCCTTTCCCATCTTCGATTACAGCATCTACCGTTTTGCCCACTTCTTCTTTAGTCATTTTAATTTTCGAGAAGATATAGTAAGCAATAGTTAGCAACAATATTCCTGCTATTATCGAAAAAATAGATATGTGCATTAAAACGGCTGGGGTATCCGATTCTTGCAAACTAAATGCGATCATGGTTACGCCTGCTAAATCTGCTAAAACTCCCGCTCCAAACAATAAATTTAATAAATTCAACCCTTTTTCTGTCCGAGCTTGATTTTCCTCACTCTTTTTGAGATATAGTTCTTGCATGGTGTCGTAAATGAGATCAAATTTATCATTTACTCGCTGTAAAATATTATTTAAATCGAATTGCTCAATTAAGTGGCGTAGAACCGTGCTATAATGTTGTCTTCTGTTATAATCTAGTTCATTATAGATTATACTTAACTGAGTTTGAACTAGACCCCTAAGAAATCTAAGATTCTTTATCTTGTCTTCAACTGTTTGTAAATCGATAAAAGTACCTGAATATGTTTTTAAAAATAGCAAGTCGAGAGATTCATTGATGGATCTTAAAACGAATAATACTGCCCTCATTCTTGGTGTGGGTTCTAAGACGTATTTTTTCATGTAACTTTCAAAAAATCTTTCATAATTATCTTCAGCCATGTAGATAAATCCCGAATTTCTATAAATGAAATGAAGTTCGGATAAACGATTGGAGAGATTATTTTCGATGCGCTTGTCAAATAAGGATTCAGAATAATCAGGCCATTGACCCGAATAAATCACCGTCCAATATGCAATCAATTTCTTATATTTTTTAACGTTTTCTTGTGTCCATTTGATCTCAACTGGAGTTGTTTTATTAGATGTTGCAAAGACGTATATTGGGCTTTCAGTATCTAGAAAAATTCCATTATTTTCCGGAGTTTCGCTATAATCTTTCAATATATTCAAAACAATATATGGTACTTGTTGAATTAACAAGGGATTAAGTTTTTTTTTCATTTCAGGATTATCCTTGAAATATTCAACATCAAACTGAAAATAACCGAGCGTGTTAAAAGATCTTTCAGAATTTTCGTCTTTATATGGAAAGTTTTT
>SDNN01000033.1 GCA_004524425.1 Promethearchaeota archaeon | reverse complement strand
TTTTAAATTTAATTCGATAAGATCTTTGAATCTTTATTGCTAAAACTACTAAGGCAAAATTTTAAAGGTACAAAACCCCTAATTAGCAATGAAGCCAAATTTTAGATTAATTTTATGATTAAAGCATCTAAACAGAAGCAATTAGTTAAGAAAATTGAAATAGAAGAGATTCAACCGGGACACGAGACAAAAGGTTATATTAGATTTATTTCCCAAGCGGACAACCAGCTCTGGGATGTGATACCTACAATCTTGATAAACATCCCTCCAGGAAAAACTCAATACATTGAAAAAGAAAATACTTTATCCATGAGGTTAGCAAATAGGAATGTCACTCTATTTAGCTCAGGTAAAATTTATGTGACAAACACCAGGGATTTAGATGAGGCTCATTTAATTTTAAAGGCCATTAAAAAAATTATCAATGAAGCATACAGAGATTATCTGAAATACGGGAAACCAAGTCATGAAGAGATCGAAATGATTAAGAATCTCACATGGAAGGATATCTATCAATATCTGCCAAAAGTTAATTGTGGAAAGTGTGGTTATCCCATATGCTCTACCTTTGCAGTCAGTGTTTTACTCGGTGAGGCAATTCTTTCTGAATGTGAACTTTTAAAAGAACCAGAATACGCCTCTAATATTAAAAATCTCAAAGAAAAATTCGGATCTGTATTAGTCTCTTCCTTAGGATGGCACTAAAATTAAGTTAAATCTAAAATAAAAAATAAGTTAAAAGAAATCAGGACTTCTTAAATTCTTGTTTTTTCCCGCTTTTCAGAATGCATGCTTTCAATTTTTTGTTTAATTTCTTCGTATTTTTCTTTGGTAATCGGGAAAAATGACATTGATAATAATCCCAATCCCATTGCAAGAGCTGGAAATAGAAACATTAATAATCTAAGGCCAAATATTATTTCTGGTGTCACGTTTTCGGGTGTGAATATAGCCCATCCTACGCTGGTGAAAACGAGACTAATGGTAAGAAAAATTGCAATTGTGGTTAATCTAATGATCAAGGCATTAATGCCGTAATATCCTGCCTCTCTGCGTATACCACTCATGGATTCATCATAATCAACTATAGCCGCCATAGACATGTCTCTTCCGAAAAGCACTCCAGCAAACGCGATACCTGCACAAATAAAAGCAATCAATCCGCCGATGAGATCACTCACAAACATAAATGGCAATAAGGCAATGATGAGAGAAATAAATCCCAACCTCAACCCATTTTTAACTCCCAGTCTCAAATATATCTTTTGCCACATGACCATGCTTAGTGCGGCAACTATAAATGTTGCTGCTAATAGTAATGAAATCAAGAAAGAGTCTTTTATGTTTAAGACGAAGCTTCCATATAGCGGCGCAATCGTGGGAATGATACCAAAAACATACCATATCCCGAAGTTAGCTATGACATATTGCCTAAAAGCCTTATTTTTGAATGACATTTTCAATGCCTTGAAAAATGGAGGCGCACTCAGAGGATCTTGGGAATACTCCTTCCTTTCTTTCAACCCAAATTTAATAAAAATTGCTGCGAAAATAAGGGTCAAAATAGCCATCACGATAGCTGCAATCGTATAATTACTAAAATATTTCGGATTATCATATTGGGGTATAAAGAAACTCGGAACCAAGGTCGCAAAAATTAGGCCGATTATATTAAAGGATTGTACAAACTGATTTGCTTTAGCTCTATCCTCAACATTGGTAAAAATTTCTGGAAAGAGAGACGTTTGATTTAATGAATACATTGTATAAAAGGTATCAAACAAGAATATCATTATCATGAAATAAATAAAGATAATGATTTCTGAACTTCCGATGGGAGGAGTCCATAAGAGAATCAAAACTAAGCATAAAGGTCCTAAGGCTCCTATGATATATGGTTTTCGACGTCCCCATTTCGATGAGGTTCTGTCAGAGATAATTCCAAGCAGAGGATCATTAATCGCATTCCAAAAAGACCATATCACGAATCCAATAGTAATTAAAAGTACAGGCAAACCGACGACAGCAAAGTAAAAAGTAAAAATAAGAAAGGAAAACATCTGAAAAGCATTAACATCTGCTACTGAGGCAAAGCTATAAGAAATTGCTTTTTTTGTTGAATATTCATCTTCACTATTATTTATACTACTCAATTTTATCAGCTAAATTTTGGAGTTGTATTGAATATATTCTTTCTCTAAAGATATAAAAAGTTTTATGACAAATGAAGAGAATTCATCCTATTCCTAATAAAATGACTATGAGCCACATGAGACCAAAGCTAATCATTGAAGTTAGATTCACGATCATTGAAATTAACTCTTCATCATATTCAAACTCCGATGCGAATGCTATTGCAGACATTCCAATCGGTAAGACAAAGGCAACTAATATCGCAGCGTTAAAAAATTTGTCATATGGGAGTAAGAAATAAAAAATTATCCCCGCTGAAAGTCCAAATGCATAACGAATAGTGATAACTTCAAAAATTGTCTTCCAATACTTCCGATCTATGTTAAAATTCAAGTATATACCTAGCAATAACAAGGTTAAAGCCATGTTTGCTCTTGATAAAACGGCCAAAAGATCAAGTGCAAAAAGAGGAAGTGAGATTGTTAAAAGTTTCAAGGTTAGCGCGACAAGCAAGGCCATCAAAGGAATAGAAGTCAACAATTTAATGACGATGGGCTTAAATTCAAATTTTTTCTGTTTTAAATTATATTTTGGGGAGAAAATTAGACCCAAGCTATAACTCAAACCAAATATCACAAATGAATTACCAATATCAAACATGATCACGTACACGAGTCCTTCTGGCCCCCAGATCATTTCAATCAATGGATATGCGAATAATCCAATATTATACCCTATCGCAGTCATCAGTATCAATCCTTTCTTTTCATTCGGACGTTTCCTGAAAATTAAGAAAGCAATAAATGCTAAAGATGCACTATATCCCAAGCAGATGAATGGTAATATGATTAAAGCAATTCTAATCTCTATGTTATTTATGACTAGGAATATTAACGCGGGTAAAGTAACGTTTAAGATTATTCTGGCGATTATTTTTCCGTTTTTTTCTGTTATGATTTTTAATCGTTTTATTACATGCCCGATTAATATAATAATGAGGGATAGCAGAAATACGTAATTTGGATTCATCCGCTAAATCTTAGTGGAAATTAATTTTAATATATATCATTATTAAATAGATTTTAATTATATTAAATGTTAAAAAAATAAAAAGGAATCGTCATTTATTAGGTTCCTTATATAGGAAGATTCGAAGTAAAGATTCCAATAACATGTTATTTTAGGGTGTTTATTTATAGCAAAAAATGATATAAAGGAAAAATTTCCATTTCGAGATCATCGTTTACCTGTTAAAGAACGCGTCGATGATTTAATGTCAAGAATGACCGTTGATGAAAAAATAGCCAATCTAATGGATATCGCACCGAAAATTGAAAGATTAGACATTCCAGAATATGATTGGAGGAACGAATGTCTACAAGGCGTGGCATTTCGAGGGAAAGCAACATTGTTTCCTCAAGCCATAGCCATGGCGGCAACCTGGAATCCAACCTTGATATATCAAGTCGCATCTGCCATTTCTGATGAAGCTAGAGCAAAGCATCACGATTTTGCTAAAAAAGGAGAGAGAGGCCGCTGGCAAGGCTTAACCTTCTCGTGTCCGAATATTAATATTTTTAGAGATCCTCGCTGGGGAAGGGGGCAAGAGACCTTTGGTGAAGATCCTTATCTTACTTCCAAAATAGGCGTGGCATTTATAAAAGGGTTACAAGGGGATCATCCAAAATACCTGAAAGTTGTAGCAGAACCAAAACATTTTGCCGTGCACAGCGGTCCTGAAAAATTACGGCATGAAATTAACGTGCTCGTAAATAAAAAGGACTTGTATGAGACTTATTTGCCCGCGTTTCAAGCATCTTTTCAGGAAGGTCACGCCGTCGGAGTCATGAGTGCGTATAATAGAGTTAATGGAAAACCGGCTTGTGCAAGTGAAATGTTAATAAAAGACATACTAAGAGGTGAGTATGGATTTGAGGGCTATGAAATTGGAGATGGTGGAGCAGTTACCGATATTTTCAAGCATCATAAAATTGTAGATTCTTTAGCAGAAGCAGTAGCCATGGCTCTCAATGCGGGATGTGATATCATCAATCCAATGGATATTCAAACTTCAGCCAAGATTAAAAAGTATAGAAGAGCGATCAAAAAGGCCTTGAATTCGGGTTTAACAACGAAAGAAGTAATTAATAGTAGTATTCGGAGGATTTTGAAGGCAAGATTCAAATTAGGAATGTTTGATCCTCCAGAGATGGTTCCATTCACAAAAATTCCGTATAGTATTGTAAACTGTGAAAAACATCAAGAATTAGCATTAAAAACTGCTAGAGAAGCAATAGTGTTATTAAAAAATGAAAACAATATCTTACCCTTAGATAAAAATATCAATTCTCTGGCTGTAATAGGTCCCACTGCTGATGATCCTAAATCTCTCTATTATTATCACTATTATCCTGGCTCATATCCCATCATAACCCCATTAGAAGGGATTAGAGCTAAAGTTTCATCAAATTGTAATTTATATTACAGTAAGGGGTGTCATTTAACTGATCCTTCAGAAGAATATTTTGAAGAGGCAATGGCTCATGCCAGTAAAGCTGATATGGTTTTGATGTTTTTAGGAATTACAGCAGCACTAGAAGGAGAAGAGGGTTATGTCCTAGGCCCTGAAAGAGGTGATCGAACCAGTTTAGAATTACCGTTCATTCAACAAACACTCCTTAAGAAAATCAAGGAAATAAATAATAACATCGTTCTTATATTGACAAATGGCAGCTGTTTATCCATAAATTGGTGTAAATCCAATATTCCAGCAATTATAGATTCATGGTATGCTGGAGAAAAAGGAGGCCACGCAATAGCAGATGTAATCTTCGGAGATTATAATCCTGCGGGCAGGTTACCCATTACTTTCTATAAATCACTTGATGATTTGCCCGATTTCACAAATTATAGCATGGAAAACCGGACTTATCGATACTTTAACGGTGATCCTCTATATTCCTTTGGGTATGGCTTGAGTTACACTCAATTCAAATACAGCAATCTTCAAATTTCGCCCAAAAAGGTTAAAGCTGGAGAAACTGTTAAAGTCTTGGCTGACGTGAAAAACATAGGCAAATATTCTGGTGAGGAGGTAATTCAATTATACATGTCTCATCAAAATTCTAAAAATAGGCTTCCAGTCAGAGAACTCAAAGGCTTTTCTAGAATTTTTCTTGAAGTTGGTGAGACTAAAAAAGTAGAATTTGAATTACGTCCAGCAGACTATTCAATATTAAATAACGATGGAAATCGTATCATCGAACAAGGTATGATTTCAATATGGGTTGGCGGATGTCAACCAGGATTTGAGAAGGAAAATGGTGGAATAGTTGGAAGTCTGGATATAATATAATTAGTATTAAATCAAGTAAAGTTACTAAAAAAAAGAAAAATAATTAATTAAAAACCCAATTTCTCTAATTCTCTTTTATTTTTTAACACTTCTTCTTGCGATAAGGGATAAAATTTCCAAAATACGAGAGTTCCTATGAATATTATGATCGCGGGAATGACTCCCGATAATAAACGAATACCCCAGATTACTAATTCTATGTTGTCAACCGCAGATGCCAAAGATTCATAAGTATTATGCCCTGGTTCGAAACCTGTAAGAGTGTGTACTGTTGCTATTAAAAACTCATCGAGAGCGGCAGCAAGCCGACCAAGAATGCCAATTGTTCCCACAAGAATAGCTTTTTGGTTCTTTCCAGTCTTTACGGCATAGTCATCTTGCACATTAGCTCCAATTATCGTGTATATAAATGCCCAAAGAGAACCCAAGCAAAAGCCGAGAATAAACAATATGATAAGAAGATCTACTATAGTTTGAAAAAATGAAATGGGGACCATTGCTGCAGAAACTGAAAAACCTCCAATAGTTGCCAACTTTTTATTGTTTTGCATTCGTTTAAGCGCCCAAATCCAAAAAGGTATCGAGAATAAAGCTCCTAGAATCACAGTAGCAAACAAGATCGTTACTTCATCTGGACTGGCACGTACCACATAAATTGTTAAAAATATTGTATTTCCAATCATTAGATCAGTTGATGCAACCCACGCGGTTATAAAAACAAAATAAACCAGGAAGCTCTTCAATTTAACTACTTCCTTCATTCCCTTAAAAAAAGACATTTTCTCATAATCTCCAGTAAAATAACGATCTATTACAGTCTTGTCCTCTCGAGCACCTGGGAGAAATAAAATGGCGCCAATAAGGGCTAAAAAAGCGACCATGGCCCCCATGAATGCAAATCCTTCTCGACCAGCTCCAGCACTAAGAAAAAGAGGTGGAATGATCATTCCTAAAGCAATAGCAATCATATCTATAGGCATGAAATATTTTGACATTTGCCGACGCTCTTCTTCTGTTCGAAACAAATCTGGGCGGAGTACACCAAGATTCACCTCAACTAGAGTCCTAAAAGTATCAAATAAGACTAGTGAAATAAGCAGCCACCAAAATAATATCCATGGACTTGTGGAAGCATCCACATCTGGAGCTGAGAAGACAAGATACAAGCAAAGACACCAAGGGGTTATGCCTATTACAATCCAGGGGAATCTCCTTCCAAATCTTCTTGTAAGTCTGGTATTTCTATCTACCAGAAATGCAATTAAGGGATCGTTCACGGCATCCCAAATAGTCCAAAGAGCCACCGCAAGAAAAATATACCATGCATTTAATCCGAGTACAGCCTCGTAATAAAAGAACATGAACGCAGCGAGAGTAGTTACTAAAAGGGTTACCGGAAATTGAAACAAGGCATTAGAAGCATATCTCCATTGAGGATGTCTTGATTCCATTTCCTTATTTTCTTCAAATGATTCGTTCATTTTTTTTCAACTTTTATGTTAATAAAACTCAATGGTTCATAATTTATTTTAAGAATTTTTAAATGTTACATTCATCAGTTTTGAATTAAAAATTATTTAAATGACTTCAGCAAATATATTTTTGAATATAATTTGTAGGTTTATTGATAAAAAATGGATTCCGATGCTACCAGAGTTAATCAATTGGAAGAGAATATTCCCGCTAAAATGAAGTTTGCATATGGCAGTACAAACATGTCTCATTTTGCGCTTTCAAACATCGCATTTACAGCAATCACGTTTTATTACAACGTGATCCTGGGTTTAAATGCGGTGCTAATTGGAATTGGATGGTTGATTTTTGCCATCTGGAATGCACTTAATGACCCATTATTCGGGTTTTTAGAAGATAGAACAAAAACTAAGAAATATGGGCGAAGAATTCCCTACATTCGCTTTCTTGCCCCATTTCATGGAATTTTATTTCTTCTCGTGTGGTTTCCTTTAGCAGATATCAATGATGAATTTGCGCTCTTCTTGAACTTCTTAATGATCTTGTTATTATATGATACAGTGGTGACACTGACATCCATCGCCCTATATGCATTACCTGCAGAAATGACTCTTTCGCCAAAAGAACGATCAAGTATCATGGTATATGACACCATCATCGGAGCAGTAGGTTCAGGGATAGCTTTCATAATACCCGTGTTTTTATTGACAGGAATTGAGGATTCACTAATAGACTTCAATTTTTATATAATAATGATTTTTTTGGCAATTATTTTTTCTTTAATCATGTATGTTGGAAGTTTTTTCTTGAAAGAAAACAAATATACCATGCTTGACGATACATTAGGATTCAAAATGTCCATTCAAGAAACCTTAAAGAATAAACCTTTCCTAATTTTCATTGTCTCGAGTTTTGCTTTCGCTATTGCCATGACTACCCTTACTACAGCAGTATTTTACTATGTGGATTTTGTCCTAAGGTTGAACGGTATCGAGACTATCTTTCCAATTATTGCAGTATATCTTTCTGCCATGGTATTTGCTGCAATAGTGGTACCATTAGTAGAAAAATTTGGCTTGAAAAAAACCTACATGCTTGGTTTAACTTGGGCAGGTTTAAATTTTTTACTACTTCTAATAATGGGATGGAATTTCATTTTAGCACTTCTTTTACTTATTTCTTTAGGATTTGGGATCTCCATAATTTTTGTTACTACCCCTACCATTTTAGCGGATATCATAGATTTCGACGAGACCTTGACTTCTAAGCGTAGAGAAACCACATATTCAGGCATTAGTGCTCTAATTACGAAACCGGCAGTATCCTTGGCGAATTTCTTATTTTTGTTGATAATAACCTTCTATGGTTTTAACCCCGCCATTCAAAATCAATCGGAATCTGCTCGTTTGGGAATAATGATAGCAATAACAATGATTCCAGCTATATTTCTACTGTTTGGCGCGTTTATCATGAAATTTTATCCATTGGAAGGTTCAGATTGGGAAAAAACTAAGCGAGAAATAGCTAAAGTCCACACAGAGAAAGAAAAAGCATTTCAGAATTATCTGAAAGAACAAACTACTTAATTTTTGAAAATAAACAAAAAAAAGGAAATAGGTTTTCGCAAAAAAATAATTGTTTTTAAGCTATCAGATCAAATTTTATAATAGAAATCGTAATTTAAAGGTTTAAAATTTAAATTTAAGGTGACTTAAAAATTTACCTGACAAAAGAAGAGGAGAGCATTTTAGAAGGGAATCAAGGCGAGATGCTATCAAAACTAATGAGATTTATAGTTGAAATAGGAGATTCTTTTGGAGCTGAAAAGTTGATCGAAATAGTTTCGTGCCATACAGTTTTAAATATCGGGCTAAGCTTTTGTAGAGCTGCTGCAGATGTATTACATAGAATGGCCCAAGCGGGATTGAAAGTGAAAGTACCAACAACAGCCGATCCCATTCCCGATATGGATTATGCGAAAGAATTAAATAGTGTATATTCTTTATTTGAGTTGCACGAGCAAATGATGGAAGATTTATCGAGAATCGGAGTCCAGGGCTTTACTTGTACACCTTATTATATAGGTAATAAACCTAATTTTGGAGAACATTGTGCTTGGTCTGAATCATCTGCTGTTATTTATTTAAATTCCGTTCTTGGAGCTAGATCTAATCGAGAAGGGGGTATTTTGGATCTGGCATGTGGTATTCTTAAAAAAACACCACACTATGGATTACACTTCACAGAAAACAGAAAAGGTCAAATACTCTTTAAATTAGCGGCGGATATTGACACAAAAAATTTATTTAATTTAACATCAATAGGATTAAAAGTAGGAGAGACTGCCGGGAACAAAATTCCAGTGATTGAAGGATTAGATAATATAACATTCGACCAATTAAAAAACTTAGGATCGGCATCTGCGTCAACGGGTGCAGTGGCATTGATCCATGTACCTGGTGTGACCCCTGAAGCAAAAACTCTCCAGGATGCATTTCAGAATGATAAGCCTGTTGAAATCATAGAACTTGAAATGAATGATCTTAAAGAAATGAGAGAAAAGTATAGTACTGAATGGCAATTCCCCCCAAAGAATATTTCTATAGGATGTCCTCAATTAAGTAAGGAAGAGACCATTGAAGTCATAAAAAAGCTTGAAGGAAAAAAGATTCTCGAAAACGTTAATTTTTGGATATGTACCAATAACGCCGTTAAGGATTTTATTTTGAATTCAGAATACAAAAACATTTTAGTTAATTCAGGTGCTAAATTATCGACAATATGTCCCACTTACATACCCCCGCCTAAACCCACGACAACGAATTCTGCAAAATCTTGTTTTTATAGTCCAGCCACATATAGGCATATGGATGAATGCATACGAATTGCTACGGAGGGATGGAAAAATGAGTAATGTTTTGAAAGGTAGGCCTTTAAGTAGAGGGATTGTGGAAGGAGAAGCCATAGTCACCAAACAACCCTTCAGTATCTCAGCAGCATTTGCATTTCCATTAATTTCAAATGCGAAGAAACTTAAAGTGGCAGATAAGACTCATGAGCTTTTTAAAAAGGATGTCAAAGATAAGATTCTAATATTTCCAATTCCAATAGGCACGACCACACTTGGTTTCGTATTACTTGAGACCATTATACGTAAAATTAGCCCGAAAGCAATTGTTTGCTCTGAAGGTGAGCCATTAATGAGTTCTGGAGCTGTGGCGGCTGATATTTTCTTTGATACTCAATTTCCAATTGTAGATAAGATTGAATTCTCAGAATTGGAGAAGATTAAGAATGGGACCATGGTAAGAGTGGACGGTGATAAGGGCATAGTGGAAATTTTATAGCCTAAACCCATTTTTTTTATAATTATTTATTCAATTCGTTAATGCTAATTTATCCTTCGAAAGTAAAACTATATAAATTTTTAATGGCAAAGTTTTAATTAAATTTTTTAGGTGGTTAAATGAGTAGTGTTAAAGAATTAAAATCCGAGCCTTATTCCTTAAAAAGAGCGGCTTCTTATAGCATTGGACAAATCATTAATAACGCATCTTACCAAACCTTCTCTCTATTAGTGTTTACATTTTATTTTACTATAGTGGGACTTAACGTGTTCTTGATAACAATCGCATTCATGATATGGTCGGTATGGAATAGTATAAATGACCCTCTTTTGGGTTCGATTTCAGATAAAACCCATACGAAATGGGGCAGGCGGTATCCTTACATCATGATTTCCATAATACCTTTAGCAATTGTGATGTTCTTATTATTTACTCCTCCAATCTCCTTGGGAATTCGCGATCCCATCCCGAATTTCATCTACTTTCTCATAATTATTCTGTTTTTCGAATTTTTTTATACCATGTTCGATGTAAATTTAATAGCTCTTTTTCCTGAACTATTCATAACAGAAGAAGAACGAACGAGTGCCAATGCTGTCCGGATGACAGTTTATCTCATTACCCTGATTATCACGTTCGCTTTACCCACTTTTTTCATTCCAGATTTTTCAAATCCTGAATATTTAACACAATATCAGATCTTTGGTATATTCATAGCTGGATTGATAATAGTAGCAGGTCTCTGTTTTTTAAAATTGAGTCCGAAAGAAAAGGCAGAATTTAGAGAGGAATATAAAAATATCCCAAGCATAAAAGAAACCTTTAAAATCTGCGTCAAAAACAAGACTTTCATGAGATACTTGCCAGCAGAATTAGGCATGTGGTATGTTATAGGGGTAACCACCACGATCATTGTGCTCTACGGTAAATTTGTGTTAGGGATAGGAGAAGGAGAAACCATATGGATAGCGTTAATGCTTGCCATTGCATTTATATCGAGTGCAATTTTCATGAATATTTTATGGAAACCCGTGGTTCGGAAATTAGGGGCGAGAAAAGCATGGATCATTTCTGTATCTACGTGGATTTTAGCAATGGTCCCTTTCTTATTCATCCAAGATAAATTTCAAGGCATTATCGTACTATTTTTCTATGGGGTTGGATTATCTGGTCCCATTTACATCATTGATCTGATCCTAAGTGATATCATTGATGAAGATGAGGTGAACACTGGTACTCGCAGAGAAGCAGGATATTATGGGGTCAAGGCTTTCTTTTATAAACTCTCCACGGTCCTAGTCTTTATAACCATTGGTTTAGTTTTTACCAACGTGGGATGGGCTGTTTATAATCCTCGACCTGGAGCGGATGTAATTTTGGGATTAAGACTGTTAATGTTCCTCTTTCCTACAATAGCATTAATAATTTCCATCCTATTCATTTATTTCTATCCCTTGCATGGAGAAAAACTGGCACTCATCAAGGAAAAACTAAGCAAAATTCATTCTGAGAAAAAAAGCAAAATATAATCTTTTTTCTTTTACTTTTTTATAGCATTTTTAAATATTGGACTCTGAATTATATAAATAACTATTAATTCTCTTATTAACTATCAGTTAGTAGTTGAATATCAAATGGGGTTAGTATTAACGAATGTCACCTAAAAAGAGTAATGGGCCTAAAAGGTTTTGTTGCATATGGTTCGTGGTCCTCATTCTTATTTTTATCTTTATTCGCTATATATTTTCCATATTTTTAATATTGGGAATTTTGCTCTTAATCGTGATATTGGTTGTAAATTCTGTATCATCGGGAGAAAAAGAAAAAGCGAAAGTTTCGCCACCAACATTAGATAAACAATTAGGACACACTCAGGAGATTGAAAAAGAAGAGCCTAAAAAAGAGGAAGAATTGCCAAAATATTGTCCGGAATGTGGGTCCCCACTTACAGGTGAATTTTGTGAATTTTGTGGAGCAAAAATAAAAATGCATCATGCATGAACGAGCTTGAAATCTGAGCATGGGAAATTTTATTTTTAATAACTCTTTTTTTATCCTTGACTGATTATCTTTTGAAAATGAGTAATGCGTTTGTTCCTCGAGAACTACATGGATATCGGATTTTTGGCTATAATGTAGGATATTTCGGGCTCTATTTAACTCAATTACTTATAGCTGTATTTGCTTTCCAATTTTATGTCTACACCATAAACTTAGATTCCATTCTCGCTTCAATAGGTATATCAATAAATTTACTCACTACCGCTACTTTTTCAATTATATTTGGAGTCTTAGCGGATAATAAAAAGCCTGGGAAATTTGGAAAAAGAAGACCATTTCTTCTTTATGGCATGCCAATCTGGTTGCTCTCGAGTATTTTAATTTGGCTTCCACCATTCTACTCACCTAGGGATAATCCTCTATATTGGCCAACAGCAATTTATTTTTGGATCATCATGACCATCAATGCCATTGCTGTTTCATCAATCTTAAGTCCACATGCATCAATGTTACCTGAGCAATCTCAAACTCATGAAAACAGGAAAAAAGTGGCTTCAGGAAATACTAGCTTGATGATTATAGCATCTATTTTAGTGATGCTTCTTCCGTTCATCGTGCAAAGCTTACTCAAAGAACCAGAAAATGTGAAATGGTGGGAACCTTCTGGAAAAACAATTATCTTTTACATGCCGCTGATTGGAGGAATATTTACTCTTTTTGGATTAGTTTCAGTAATTATCACGTTTTTTTCTGTAGATGAGACCTTCCATGGGAAAATAGCTAATGATGAACCCTTTAAAAAAACTACAGTAAAACAAGCCTTTGAAAAAATGATGATTCCAGCAAAAGATAAGAAATATAAAAAGTTTTTAGCAACAAGTTTTTTTAATAACATTTCTGCCAAGATGATGGCCATCTTGATCATTCCTTTTTTAACATATGTGCTTCACTTCAGGGGAACTGATTTTTTCTTATATATCATTATTTCTATTACATGTAAATATGGTTGGTTTTACGCATGGAAGTGGATCTTAAAAAGAAACGACATCATCAAGACTTATGCTCTGTGCATTCTTAGCTCGGTTATTGCTTCATTTCTCGAATTCTTATATCTCATAACTATTCTCTCCTTTGAGATCGAAATTATTATTTTTATAATAACCGTTGGAACAGTATTAGGCACTTTATATTGTCTTAATTTATTTTCCACGCCCATTGCTAGTGCCATAATCTATGAAAACGTTAATGGTGATGAGAAGAATGACGTAGATCAAGTTGTCTCCAAAATCTCAGGTACTTATTTAGGATTAAATTCTTTCATTATTTCCATTGGCCAAGCGGTTGGCTCTATAATTCTAGGGCTCACCTTAACAGGCCCCAATGAGGAAAATCCCATTATAATCATAATTTCAATGGCATCCATGGGTTTATTTTTCTTGTTAAGTTTCATTTATTTGAGAAAAATTGAATTAGTTAGATTAAAGTAAAAGTCATTAAAAATTGCTATCTCATCTAAGTTAGCGAAAATAATTTCTTACAAATGTAGTTTTTAAATGTAAGGTTCTAATTTGTTAGAATAAAAACTATTATATGCTAAGATGATCATTTATTTAATATTGGTATAGGGATAGTTTTTTAGCTCTATTGAAATATATTTAACTTTTTCATGATATTTATATAAAATGGCTCCAGTTGCTTCCTTTAAATTATGCATTTTTGGGGATTCTCGGGTTGGTAAAACAACGCTTACCCATCGTTATGTTACTGACCGATTCATTCAAGATACAAAAGCAACTTTAGGAGTAGACATTGTATCCAAGGACATAGAGATTAATGGAGACATTGTTAAACTCCAAATATGGGATTTTGGAGGAGAAATCAAATTTAGGTCATTCCTGCCTGTATATGCTAGAGGATCCTCAGGAGGTATTTTCATGTACGATATTACGAGAAAAGAGACTTTAGATCATGTCGCGGAATGGTTATCAATTTTTAGAAAACATGCTGGTGCGGAAGATTTTCAAGTTCCCATTTTAATTGTAGGAGGCAAACGAGATTTGAAAGAATATAGAAGAGTATCAATAGAAGATGCAATTGATCAAGCAAGAAACCACAACATGTATGAAGTAATAGAATGCTCTTCAAAAACAGGAGAGAACGTGGAAGAAGTTTTTCAATCAATTACACGCAAATTGTATGAAATTCACCAATTATCCTAAGGTAATTGAAAAAAAGACTTGAAATGAATTGATTATAGACATTCTTTAATTGCGTTTTTTAGATTTCGACCGACACGCTCAATGTCTTCTTCAGAACTCGTGATCTTAATGCCATAAGCCGATCCTAGTCCTTTATCAGATACTCCGATGCTAATGTTTATTGCTCTCTGTAATAAATCATCCGTCTGTGGCAGCATTCCCTTATAATATTTCACTTCTGGACCCTTATAATAGGGACACGTAAAAGGACATTGTTCACTGGTGACTGTCATTTGACCTAATAAATGTTCCATGTTGTTGTATACATGCCAGCCAGATTTTGCTATGGTCGTGCATCCAATTTTGTTTGCCAATTTTTCAGCACTCTCCTTGGTTGGCATGAAAAAAGTCAAGAGAGTTCCCACTTCTCCATTCTCATCAAGAATTTCACGGAATTCGATCTCTTTGATTTCTGAAAGAATGCTTTTCAATTTTTTTTTATTTTTTAGTAAGGTTGACTTGATATAATCTAACTTTTTTAGTTGAGCGCTGGCGACCGCCGCAGTGAGCTCGGTCATGCGGAAATTAAAACCGAGCACCGTCCGTTTACCTTGCTCTACTCCTTGACGCAATGGAAAATGTCCTTGATCATGTACTGCAAATGCTCTCTTGTAGAGCTCCTCATCATCGGTAATCACCATGCCTCCATCTCCCGCGGTTATTGTTTTATATACATTTAAACTAAAGGCTCCCATTTTTCCAAAGGTACCCGCATATTTTCCTTTAAAACTTGCTCCTAACGCTTGAGCACAATCTTCAATTAATATAATGTCATGTTCTTTGGCGATCCTTACAAATTCGTCTATGTGGCCGGGGTTACCAAGCATGTGTACAAGCATTATAGCCTTAGTTCGGGGGGTGATTTTTTTTATAACATCTTCGGGATCTAGTGTTAAAGTTTTATCTACTTCAGCAAGAACGGGAATAGCTCTTGCAAATATAATCGCAGTGATGCTTGCGATGAAGGTATAGCCCGGCACGATGACCTCATCTCCTGGTCCAATACCCAAGGCCCATAAAGTGGTTAATAATGCTGTCGATCCCGAACTCACGGCTAGCGCGTGTTTCACTCCGAATTTTTTCGCAAAATCCTGTTCTAAATTCCACGTTTTAGCTTTAAAGTTGGGATCGGATAAATCTCCATATCTAAAAAGATGTCCAGATTCAATTATTTCCATTAATTCTTCTTTTTCTTCTTTTCCAATTATGTCCATTCCTGGTCCTGGCAATGTTTTTGTTCACCTATGTTATTCATGATTATTTTAATTCCCTAATTTAATAAAATGTATAATTTAAAACCTTTTTAATAAATTTTTAATTTTCCTAAAAATTCAATCAGATAATGGCTGATAAAGAAAAAGAAATTTCATTAGATGGTAAGATGGACGATTGGGGTCCTTTTGGGGAAAATGAAGGAAAGTGGTTAATTTTTTCCATAGGAAATCCTCAAGAAGGTCATGGACTCGCCTTGCCAAGAATAATGGATGACCTATTTGGTCAAAGAATTGCTCATCTGATATCATGTAAATCTGGAGCTCGATATGTTGCTCATATTCCCTGGGCTACTGATAACTTCATGCCAGTTGCCAGTGATTGGGCTCCTAAAGTTATCCCCGTGGATGAGTTAGTAGAAAAAGTCAAATACTTTCTAAGTTATCATATAGAGATCTACAAGGACATGGGATTGCCCGCAACTAAAATTCTAATCTTTTCAGGTCATGGCGGAAATAATCCTTTAGGGGAACATCTTGAAAGCATCAAGAATGATTTAAAATTGGAAAAATTGATAATAGCACCTTCAGATGATCTCGCAGATGAGAACATGGATCGCATTTTAAAAGAAATAGAAAGCTTAAGCGAAGAACTTGCGACGGAACATGAAAGTTCTAGGAAAATAAAAAGAAAACTTCTCAAGATATTAACGACTGGCGGGCATGCGGGTCATTTTGAACATTCAACTGCCGCAGCTTTAGGGGTTTTAGATGAAGAAAAGTTAAACATGATGAACGAAGAATTAGAAAAGGATTTCGAGAAAGCACTTCAAAAGTGGCCTCCAATAGGAGGATTAGGTGGTTTTTTAATGGCGGGTGGGAAATACGTCGAGGTCATCGGCCCTAAAGAAAAGGATGAGCATGGCTTGTGGGCATGCCTCAAATCTCTTCGGAAGCTAGATGGGGGAAGGATCTCACCAGTAAAAGAACTAGGAGAGCTAATTATTAACCTATTAGTAGAATACTATTCAGAACTGCTCTTAAAGGAATAAAAAATTATTTCTTAAAAGTAAATATTACCAGAAGGTTAGCATTTTTCCACAATAATGAGCAGAAATCATAATAGTTTTATAATAGTAGGTAAAATGTAACTTCAATAAAAAAACTAAATTTTAATTTAATAACTTAGAATGATAAAAAAATGAGTAATTCAGAAGAAACAATTGAAAAAAAGATACCTTTATACGTGTTCCTTTCGGCAGGTTTTGGCCAGATGGTAATTGAATTCTTGCTAGCGGTTTTTGGTACGAGGATTTTTGATTTCTACGAAAACGAAATTGGGCTTGCCACGGGACTTATTGCCGTTGCATTTGTAATTTATGCCGTATGGAACATGTTCAATGACCCCTTAGTAGGTTATGTCGCTGATAAACCACGAAGCTTTTGGAAAAAATATGGTAAACGATTTCTTTGGATGGTTATAGGAGGCCTCTTGTGGGTGGTATGTTTTGTATTATTTTTTGCGATTCCGGATGTAAATCCTCGCACGGATTGGCTTTTTATTTTTCTGTGGCTTCTCATCAGCTTGTGCATATACGATACGTTATTTTCAATTTTTGATGTCAATTACAATTCAGTCATACCTGATAAATTCAGATCTGATAAACAAAGATTGAAACAAGCATCCTTTGCAGTAGGACTCGGAGTCACTGGAACCGTGTTAGGGGCAGTTTTACCTCCCATGTTGATATCTTACGGAGATAAGGCTTCATTCCTGAGCATGGCCATAATAGTATCCAGTGTTGGAATAGCACTCATACTTTTATTGATTCCTGGCATTAGAGAAGATCAAGAAATGATTGAAAGAGCTTTTAGAACTGATGCACAAAAAGAACAGCTAGGCTTCTTTAAAATGATGAAGCTTGCTTTAAAGCAGAGAAGTTTTCTTGCATATCTCTGTATTTTCACGTTTTATCAAGCGACTACACTGCTCATGATCGGATCAATACCATATGTAGTTAGATTTATTTTAAAGGAAGAGGCGGTATATGAATCTTATATAATGCTTGGATATATTGTTATTGGTTTGATTTCGATCCCATTTTGGTCGAAAATCGCTCAAAAAACAGGAGATTTCAAGAAAGTGTTTACTGCAGGTGGTTTATTACTGACCATTTTAATTTTTCCCTTGTTTTTCGTTGAGAATATAACATACGCCATCATTGTTGTTGCCATACTAGGCATCGGTTCTATTGGATTTTGGGTAATGATGCTTCCTGTTCTTGGAGACGTGGTGGATGAGGCAGCAGTAAGAAACGAGATAAGGCAAGAAGGTTTTTATATGGGTGTTCGTACGTTTTTTGGCAGGATAGCCATTATAATTCAAGTCGTTGCCATTGCTCTTATTCATATTTACACTGGTTTTGAACCTGGTTCACCCATTCAATCTTCCACGGCTATTCTTGGACTTCGCATACAATTAGCAATAATTCCCATGATACTGATGTTTATAGGAGTCATCTTATTTTGGAAATTATATGACCTCACTCCAGAAAGAAAACAGGAAGTTCGGGCTAAATTGAAGGAATTAGATCTTTAAATCTTCAAAAATGTCCTTAGAAATGGTTAATTCTTTTTTTTTTTTAATTTCTTTTTTTATCAGGTTAGTGAAATTTTAATTTTATCTTGATAAGATATTCTTTAACCATTCAGGCAAGAAAAAACTTAAATAAAATTCAAAAGCACTTGAAATCAAAAAAATCTTATAGATAATAAATGTCATAGGTCCATGTGTAAAAAAAGCCTCTAAGAGGGAAATTATATATAACGTTATTTGCGCGGTTAATAAGAATTTAGCCTTTAACTTAGTCTCTTTATTATCAGATTTTAATGATTTCCACGCAAATAATATTCCCGTGATAAAAAAAATAGAAGCAATCGAGACCAAATAAGCATACATCCACATTGTATATGTAGCTTCAAGTAATCTAACCCTTTCTCCAATACATGAAGGATTAGTTAACAGAAGATAGAATAATATTATTTCAAATGTTAACGCATAAATAAGATATGAGGTAAGAATTAGTGCCTTTTTTTCCTGATAAAGTAGTTTAGTAATGGCAATTAACCAAAAT
Source organism: Promethearchaeota archaeon (assembly GCA_004524425.1). Next base: position 1,724 of record SDNN01000033.1, on the reverse strand, counting down.
AACATCGCAATTGGCATGTAGGTGAATGCCAGAATAAAATATAACTCGGGAGAAAGTGTTAAGCCGAAAAATAAAACAGTAATGAATGAAACGGCGGTAGGTATCCATACCTCACACACGCCTAACCATGTCAAGCCAACTAAACCTAGTTCGGCAACTTTATACTTATAATATTTATGTATTAATTTTAAGCCAATAATAAAGGAGATAACCACAAAAACCAATGAAGTTATTCCATTATAATAGTCAATTACGCTTAGTACCAAGATTAAGCCTCTATTTTATATAATCGGAAATTATCGAAAAATTACCTTAAAACAAGAAAAGTAGCTTTTTTATTTAAATTTTTTTTTAGAATAGAAATTAGCATGATTTCACAAAGTATTATATAGTTCTACGGATCTCTATTTATTCACACATTTATTACATTTTTTACGAATTTATCTAAAAATAAATATAAACAAAATAAGAAAAATATAGTGAAAAACATGGCTGAGGAGGAAATAATATCTAAAAAATTATGGTTGTTCATAACTTTAAATGCCATTATCACGTTCGTGGTAGGATTGATTTTGTTATTGCTTGGATTTAACATCTATTTTAATGAGCTCTTCTACTATAATGAAGAAATGTATCTCATATTCTCAATAATTACCATGCTAGGAGATACTAGAGTATATATTGTAGTAATAGCAGTTTTATGGTTTGGTTATAATAAGAAATATGCAAAAAATTTAGCATTTAGTCTTCTACTTGGTGGAGCCTATCTTAATAACTTCTTAAAAGATATTTTTCAAGATCCAAGACCTTGGACAAGAAGAGAAGCAAGTGACTATGGATTTCCATCAGGTCACTCTCAGTCTGCAGTGTGTACATATGCATATATAGGTTATGAAGTTAAGGAAAGAAATAGATATCTTGCTTGGTTTTTTGTAGGAATCACTTATTTGGTCGCCATTTCAAGAATTATTATAGGAGTTCATGATCTTCAGGATATTTGGGGTGGATTATTATTTGGCATGATATTTCTTACACTTTTCATTGTTATTGAACCTAAAGCTTCAGAAATGTTCAATACTTTAAGTCTGCTTTTAAAGTCAGTTATTGCCATCGCTGTACCTTTAATTCTATTTATTATCGCAAGAATTGCCTTTCCTATTACTGATATGGAATATGGTTTATTCTGTGGTGCCATGATGGGACTTGGTTTAGGATATATAATCGAATGCGAAAAAGTTCAATATGATCTAACAACACTTACGAACAAACAAAAAATAATAAATCTAATTGTTGGAGTAGTTTTTGCTCTCTTATTGTACGTGCTTTTAAGTTTTATTCCCCTAGAATCTCAGATATGGGACCTAATCCAATACTTCATACTATCCTTTTTGTTAGTGACATTACTGCCCTGGATCCTAACAAAAATTGAGAAATGATTATAGTCTCAGATGTTAAAAAAATAATAATAAAAATTTTTTTTTAATTTATATTTCTCATTACCAGTAAATTTCCTTTAGTTCATCATGGTACTCATTTAAAGATTTGACAATCAATTGTTTTCTTCTTACCTTTTCGATTGCATCCGTTATAGCTTCCGCCAATTGTAAATTGATAATTACAGGAATGTTATAATCAACGGCCATCCTGCGGATTTTATATTCATCTTCCATGATGGTCCGAAATTTTTCTTCCACAGTTGAAGGTAGAGGTATATTTATCACCAT